>DIUL01000036.1 GCA_002422345.1 Acetobacteraceae bacterium UBA6159 | reverse complement strand
CGAGATCGCCTTCATCGTCGTGCCGATCCTGGCGCCGGTGGCCGAAAAGATGGGCATCGACCTCGTCTGGTTCGGTGTCATCCTGGCCTTGAACCTGCAGACCTCCTTCCTCACGCCGCCCTTCGGCTTTGCACTGTTCTACCTGCGCAGCGTGGCCGCGCGCAAGGACTACAAGGACCGGATCACGGGCGAGACCATCCCGGCGGTCACCACGGCGCAGATCTACAAGGGATCGATCGCGTTCATCATCCTGCAGCTGATCATGGTGGTGGCGGTCGTGATGAACCCTGGCCTGGTCAGCGGCAACATCGCCAAGACCGAGACGATCGACGCCGACAAGGCGCTCGAATCCATGGGCCTGCCGACCCAGGAAGAGTCCGAAGCCGCGTCGACGGCCGAGGGGGCCGCTTCCGGTGCGGACGATGCGGCCAGCGCGGCCGAGGGCAACGCACCGGATGAGGACGACCCGATGAAGGCCCTCGAGGAGTCGATGAAGAAGGATGCGCAGGGCAAGAAGTAGCCCGGCGCAGCGAGAACTGGGTGCCGTCCCGACATCGGGGACGCCGAGAATGCAGAAGGCCCCGCAACCGCGGGGCCTTCTTGCTTCAGGTGCGACGGCTATGCGTCAGAGCTTGGCGCTCTGCATGTAGCTGTCGAAGCGCGCTTCCGTGAAGCGGAACCAGAGATTGGCTTCGCGCCGGAAGTTGGCGTAGTCGGTGTAGATCTTCTTGAACGCGGGGTTCGAGGCGCTGATCTCGCTGTACAAGGCCATGGCTTCCTTGAACGCGGCGTCGAGCACGGGCTTGGGGAAGGCCACCAGGCGTGTCTTGCTGGCCACCAACTGCTTCAGGGCAGCCGGGTTGCGCGAGTCGTACTTGGCTTGCATCTCCGTGTGCGCGTACGCGGCGGCGCTCTCGATGATGGCCTTGTACTCGGCACTCAGGCCGTCGTAGGCCTTCTGGTTGACGTACAGGTCGAGCTGCGGGCCACCCTCCCACCAACCCGGATAGTGGTAGATCGGGGCGACCTTGTTGAAGCCCAGCTTCTGGTCGTCATACGGCCCGACCCACTCGGCCGCGTCGATCGTGCCCTTCTCCAGCGCCGGATAGATGTCGCCGCCGGCGATCTGCTGCGGCACGACGCCCAGCTTGGACAGCACCTGGCCGGCGAACCCGCCGATCCGCATCTTCAGGCCCTTGAGGTCGTCGGGAGTCTTGATCTCCTTCCGGTACCAGCCGCCCATCTGCGCGCCGGTATGCGACATCAGGAACGAGGTGACGCTGTAGTCCTTGTAGAACTCCCGCATCAGCTCCAGCCCGCCGCCCTGGTAGACCCAGGCATTGTGCTGGCGGGTGTTCAGGCCGAACGGCACCGCGGTGTCGAAGGCGAAGGTCGGGTCCTTGCCCACATAGTAATAGGCCGCGGTATGGCAGCACTCGACCGTCGCGTTCTGCACGGAGTCCAGCGCCTGCAGGCCGGGCACGATCTCCCCGGCGGCGAAGACACGGATCTGGAACCGGTCCTGGGTCAGGGCGGCGACGCGCTTGGCGAAGAATTCAGCCGCGCCATAGATGGTGTCCAGGCTCTTGGGAAAGCTGGAGGTCAGGCGCCATTTCAGCTCGGGCATCGCGGTTGCCGTCTGGGCCAGCGCCGGCGTGGCGAGGACGGCGGCCGCGGCGGCGCCGATGCCGGTGTGGCGAATGAGTTTGCGACGATCCACTCTGGTCTCTCCTGGACTGGGGGCTGCGTGCCCGTTCGATGGTCGGACCCGCCGCGGGCAGGATGGCCCGGGACATGGCGGAGGGCCGATCCTTTGCACAGAGACGACATAATGCCTTCGTGGCGGGCCGCAACCATTGATTTCCGGAGGCTCAGGGTCGGACGGCGGGGACTTCCAGTGGCAGGCCGTTGGCGCGCCAGCCGAGGAACAGCATCAGGTTGACCAGATCGGGATCGTCCGGCGCGAAGGGGGCGGCGCGCACGCCGGTCGTGCAGTTGCGGATGCGCCGATGCAGGGAGCCCATGGCCTGCCACTCCAGCCGATACTGCGGATAGCCGGTGGGATGGCCCTGGGGGATCACGCTGCCCGCCAGGCGCTGGCCGGCCAGCCCGTCATGGCACTGCGAGCAGGAGAGGTTGAGCTGGCCCATCCGCGTCTCGAACACACGCCGCCCGGCGTCGAGGAAGGGGCGCGCCGGGCCGTCCCCGTCCACCGCGATCGGCCGCCCCCGCGATTGCAGCCCGACCCAGGCCGAGAGCGCCAGCAACGCGTCGCTGTCCGGGGCCAGGTCGGGCGCGCCCTGCCGATCCACCCGGCACTGGCGGATGCGGCCATCGAGGGTGAGCGGGCGGCCGAGCGCGGGGTCATGCGCGGGGTAGCGGGCGGCGACGCCGGCCATGGTGGAGGGGGCCTCCCCATGGCAGGTGGCGCAGGACCGGTTCTCGGGGCCGGCTTGCTGGGACCAGAGCGCCTGGCCCTGCTGGACCCAGAGGAAGCCGGGATTGGCGGCGTCGTCATCCTGCATGGCCCGGGTCTGGGGGCTGGCGTCGTCGTAGCTCGACCGCTTTTCCCCCGCGCCGCCGAGGAGGAGGAGCAGGGCGACGAGGGGGAGAAGCCGGCCGGTCTGGGTCACGGTTTCTCACCGGACATGGGGTTGGACCGTGCGGAAATGTTGGTTTGGGTGGGGTTGGGGCGGGAGCCGTGGGAGGCCGCTGGCCGCCGGGGTGGTTGGCGGGGATGTCCCAGCGTGCGTCCACGTGCGTTGGTGTTCATCCGGGGCGGTCTGCATGGGGCCCGATCCTCACCGGACATGGGGTAGCACAGTACGGATTTTTTCCCCGCGTCCGCCGAGGGCCTGAAATGTGGGCGGGCTTTGGGCGTCAGGGAGGCGAGGTGCGTTCCTCATACGTTCTGAATACCCGATCGCGGCGCCGGGTGGCAACAGTCTCGCACGCCGCCCAAGGGACCCGAGGCGTTGGATTGCCTCCGCCCCCTGCCCCGCCCTAGCATCGACGCGACGATGCACGAGAGAAACAGGCCAGCACGGGTGAGTGACGATCTGCCGCCGATTGGGTTCTGGAGCTACACGACCTCGGACGACACCTCGTCGCGCGGGAAGCTGAGCCAATTGCGGCGGCTGCTGGCCGATGAACTGCAACAGAAGGTCGGCCGCCGGAGCAAGGTGCTGATCTGGCAGGATGCGAAGGCAATCCCGCACGGCGCGACGTGGCGGGAGGAAATCCACAAGGGCATCGACGGGTCCTCGTTCTTCATCCCGATCGTGACGCCGGCCTTCCTGGAAAGCGAATGGTGCTGCTACGAGGTCATGCGCTTCCACGCGCTGGAACAGCAGCGCGGTCGCAACGACCTGATCTTCCCGCTGCACTATGTTGAGACCGACGACTTCCACCCCGGGGAAGCCCACGACCCCCAGGTCCTCACCCTCCTCCGCGCTCGGCAGATGTTCGACTTCCGCCGGCTGCGGGTGACGAACCCAGAGGGGGAGGCGGTCGCCCGGGCGCTGGATGAGTTCACGGATTCGATCAAGGGCGCGCTGCGGGCGGGGCGGCGGGGGGCTGTGGTCCCGGTGGTGGTTCCCGTCGTGCCGGCCGCGGCGCCTGAGCGGCCAATTGCCGTCACGCCACCGACAGTCCCTGCCATCATCACCCATCCGACCCCACCGAAACCCGGCACAATCCGCCAGGACGCCCCCGACCTGCCCGCGATGGTGCTGCTGGACAAAGGCACCTACCTGCGCGGCATCCCGCCCGAGGAAACCAAGCGCGAGAACAGCGAGGCCTGGGACAAATGCTCCCGCCCCGTCCGGTCGGTGACCATACCCGCCCCGTTCTGGCTGGCCCGCGCGCCGGTGACCCGGGGGCAGTTCGCCGCCTTCGCCCAGGCCACCAACCGCCGGATGCCCACCAAGGCCTGGACCTTTGAGCCAAACGACAAAGGCGAATGGAACTACCAGCAGCGTCCGAACCGCGACTGGCGGAACCCGGGGTTCGAGCAGACCGACCGCCACCCGGTGGTCTGTGTCAGCCATGAAGACGCCGTCGCCTATATCGAGTGGTTGAATCAGCGAACGCAGGGCGGCTATCGCCTGCCGAGTGAGAGCGAATGGGAATATGCCGCCCGCGCCGGCACGACGACCGCCCGCTTCTGGGGCGATGGCCCGGCCGGCGCCTGCCACTATGCCAACGTCGCCGACCATGCGCTAACGCGGCGGATGGGCCGGGATTTCGATCCGGCCCGGTTCTTCGACTGCGATGACGGCTTTCCCTTCACCGCCCCCGTCGGGTCCTTCCAGCCAAACCCGTTCGATCTGCACGACATGCTCGGCAATGTCTGGGAGTGGTGCGCGGATCATTGGCACGATAGCTACGAAGGTTGCCCCACGGATGGTTCAGCCAGGATTTTTGGGGACGACAAAGATCGTCGGGTCCTGCGCGGCGGTTCCTGGAGCAGCGATCCGAGGAACCTCCGCGCCGGGGTTCGCAACTTCGGCCTCGACGTCAACTGGCACGACAACGTCGGCTTCCGTCCTGCCAGAACCGTTTTTCTTCCTGAATCTTAACATCCTTACCTCTTGGGGAACCCCCCAAGGGGGGCTAGCCCCTCTTGGGTCCGAATCGATTTTTTTGACCGCCCAACGTCGTGTCGCCCAACCCGATTTCCGTCCCCGAAGCCACGAATTTCAGGTAAAATGGGTATCCCCTTCACTGCCCCGTTGTTGGGGAGGAGCCGCTTGAACCCGCAGGCTTGACGATGGCGTTGTAGGGCACGGGTCCAACGGAGAGGGCTTGTTGGGCGAGGCGATGGAAGAGCAGCCCGCGGGCCTTCGATTTGCGGCGATTGAATCGGAAGGTGAATTCGTCAAGATAGTAGTCAAGATGCTGATGCTGGACGCCGCCCTGGTGAGTGCCAATCAGC
>DIUL01000028.1:1140-28594 GCA_002422345.1 Acetobacteraceae bacterium UBA6159 | reverse complement strand
TTTCATAGCGTTGAACAGCCTTGTGCGAACCCCGGGTCTGGCGGTGCATCCAGTTTCGGCAGTTTTGTCAGTGCAACGGGTGGTTCCTTGAACTATCTCGCGAACGCGAGCGCGCCTCAGCACGGTGGCACACCGGCTGGGACCGGCGTGGGCGGCGACGTCAATCTGACGGGCTCCGCGGGGCAGGGTGGGCTGCACAACCAGGGTGGCATGGGTGGCGCGGCCCCGATGGGTGGTGCGCAGAATTCCGGCACGACTGGCGGTCCTGGCGTCTTCCCGGGCGGTGGTGCGGCCGGTGCGGGAACAGGGGCTGACAGCCTGACGCCCTATAATGGGGCGGCCGGGGCAGGGGGCTTCGTCGTGGTGCGCTGGTAGGCCCTCCGGGCGTTACTTCCAATTATCGCCAGTGTTGAGGAGTATCCTTCATGCCCACACTTGCCACGCATTTGTGGAAGCCGAGCGACAGTCGGGTTGTCGTAATTGATTCGTTCATTCCCGTTCCGCGAGGAGCCAGCGTATCGGTGCCGGCGCCGCTCAACTGGGCGTCGAAGGACCCGCGGGACGTACTGGATTACCAAGTAGATATCGGCCCTGCTCTTGTGGGTGATGACGGCGATTCCATCGAGACGATGGACATCTCCGTCACCCCCAACGCCGCCGGTGATCTGGCTGTCCTCAGCTCGGCCGCGGACGGCACCCGCGTGGTGGTTTGGCTGGCGGGCGGTCAGAGCGGGACTGTCTATACGGTGACGATCGAGGTTTCGACCACTAATGGCAGGACGCTGCTCCGCAGTATCCTGCTTCCGGTGGTCTCTCTGGCCAATCCGGACTCTCCGGACAATTCCCTTGAGATCGTGGATGGGGTCTCGTTGGTGGATAGCAATGGGAACCCGATTCTTGCGGTGCCATAGCGCCACCCCGTCGTCGTTACGAATGCATATTTCAGATCGGGATCATCGTCAGGCGGAGAAGCGGCGCATGCCCTTCACGCGGTCGGAGCAAGTTTAAAATGCCTACCATTTCACAGCTGGCGCCGGTTACGGCCGCGTCCGATGCCGACGAGTTTCCAATCAGCCAGGCCGGGTCTACCAGGAAGGTAACCCGTTCCCAGATCCTCGCTGGGGTGCAGCAGCAGATCGTCGCTGACAGTGGTACGCTGCTGGGTCGGTCCAGCAAGACCGCCGGTGCGCCGGAGCAGGTCACGATCGGTCAGAACCTGATTCTGAGTTCTGGCACTCTGTCCGCGGCGGGTGGGGGCTATATCGTCAGCGCTCTGCCCGTTGGCGCGGTGCCGAGCGGCAGCGATCTGATCGGGATCAGCCAGGACGGAAAGAACGTGTCGGTTCAGTACCGGCAGCTCATGAGCGGCCTGGCCCTGGTTCCAAATGTCGACGTCTCCAATACCGTGGTCGTCGTGCCTGGTTCGGAAGCGGCGACCACGCTGTCCGAGGCTGTCGGGACCCGGATGCCCGCAGCTGGGGGCACGATGACGGGTGTGCTTACCCTGTCGGCCGATCCGACCGCGCAGAAGCATGCGGCGACGAAGGGTTATGTCGATACATCTTCGGCGGCGCGCGTCGCGCGATCCGGTGGGACGATGACGGGCCTGTTGACCCTGTCGGGAGCGCCGACCCAGGCTGCGCACGCTGCCACGAAAGCCTATGTCGACAGTGTCGCGACCGGCGGCAGTGGCGGGGGAAGCGTGCTGGGCGGGACGCTCGTCGGTGCGCTGACTCTCGCCGCTGATCCTGCCGCGCCTCTCGATGCCGCCACCAAGCAATACGTGGATGTGCGGGTTCGGCGAGCCGGCGACACGCTGACGGGTGCGCTGACGCTGGCTGGTGACCCTGTGGCGGCGGATCAGGCAGCGACCAAGCGGTATGTTGATACCCAACTCGACAACGGCATACCCCGCGCGGGTGGGACGATGACCGGCGCGCTGGGGCTGAGCGGCGATCCCTCGTCCGCCTTGCAGGCCGCGACCAAGCAGTATGCCGACGCCCGGGTGGCGAAGGCGGGTGATACGATGACCGGTGCGCTCTCACTTTCGGGCGATCCGGTATCTACCTCGCATGCCGCCAGCAAGGGCTATGTCGACACGCGGACCGGCCTGGCGTTGGCGAAGACCGGGGGCACGCTGTCCGGTGCTTTGACGCTTCACGCGGATCCGACCGCGGTGACACACGCCGCGACGAAGCGATACGTCGATCAGCAGATCGGGGCGACGATGACGGCGGCCGGCGGCACGGTGACCGGAGCGCTGTCCCTTACCACCGAGCCAAGTCAATCGTCTCACGCGGCGAACAAATCCTACGTCGATGGCGTGTTCCAGGGTGCGGTCGCGAAGGCTGGCGGCACCGTTACAGGCGCTCTGTCCCTGACGACCCTACCGACGGCCCCGCTGCATGCCGCGAGCAAGCAGTATGTCGATGCCAATCCGGGGCGGGACCGGGTCATCAACGTCACATTGGCCCCCTATAACGCCAAGCTGGATGGCACGACGGATGATACCGCCGCGTTCAAGGCCGCCTATCAGGATGCGATCGACGGAGCGGTGATCTTTGTCCCGAAGGGAGTCACCGTCCTCCAGTCTCCGGACTCCTGGGGTGTGGCTCTGACCAAGCGGGTCAAATGGCTTGTCGACGGCACGATGACAACGAATGGCGCGGTGCTGGGAGATTGCATTCCCGGTGGCACCATCCCGACACACGTCATCCTGCCAGGTGTCGTGGTCGGTCATTCCGGCACGAGCGCGTCGATATCGCGGGGGCGGTCGCAATCGAATGACCTGACGACGCTCCATACATCCTGCATCATCAACCATGATGGTGGGGCGGCGACGGTGCTGGCGAACATGCGGACCGATACCCTGGTCTTCAACAGCCCGGCGAACTTCGTCTGGGGTGGTGTGGATCGCTTGGTCTGGGTCGGTAAGTCCACGCCGGATGCGGCAGCACCCGCGCAGCATGTGGGACGTTACGTCCAGACCATCCGTCAGACGGTTTACACGGACTCCGAAGGGGGCAGTCCGCCGCAGCCGGAGTTGTGGGCGGCCTGCCTGGAGTATCGGGACGTCACGGGCCGGCCATCCAGTGTGACCGGAGCGTCGCTGACGGTCGAAATGGACTGGATCGGCAATGGTCCTGATGACGGAAAGAACCGGCAGATTCAGTCCCTGGTGGTCGCGCAGCACAACAAGTCCGGTGAGCCGGTGGATGTGAGCACGGTCATTGGAGTCTATCTGGCCGCCGGGTCGAAGGGACAGGCCCAGAAGGTGTTCAACGTTGGGATCCCCTTCTCGTCCGCGGTGTTGGATACGACCCACTCGGTGCAGTTGGCGGGTGCGGCTGCGATCCGCATGGCGGCCGGGCACGCGATCGCGTTTGAGCCAAGTGGCTCCAACCGGCTTGCCTACGACAGCACCGTGGGCACGCTGAAGTGGTATCAGGGCTCCCAGTCCTTCGCTGTGGGCAAGGGGATCAGTGTCGGTTGGCAGAATGTTGCTACGACGAACCTGACATTGGGCGGTTATCTCGCAGGAAATCTTGTGTTCCTGGCTGGCGCGGGCGTCTACACGGTCACATTGCCCCCGGCGAACACGGTGACAGCGGGCACGGGGTTCACATTCTCTGCTGTTGGGGCAGGTACGCCGACCATCGCACCGGCCGCGGGGGAGAGCATCGAGCTTGGTCCGGTCACGCTTCGCATGCACGACCGTTATCATATCGTTTCGGATGGTGTTTCGTCCTGGAGAGAGATCTTCCGGACCAACGCCGTCAGCCCGCGCTTCCTCGCCCCACCGGTGTTGCCTTCCTATGCGGTCGCCGCCTTGCCGGCCACGGTGCAGGCTGGTGCCAAGGCCTTTGCCTCGAACGGCCGCAAGCCGTCCGAGGCAGCGGGTAGCGGGACCGGGGTCGAGGTTTTCTACGATGGAGCGAGATGGATTTCGGTCTGCGGCGGGTCACAGGTGGCAGCCTGATCGCTTTGTTTTCTCGTTTTCCTGGGACCAATCATGCCGACAATTTCTCAGCTACCCACCGCATCGACGGTCGTAGCATCTGACCAGATTCCTCTCAGCCAGGACGGTGTCGCGCGGTCGGTCTCGATCGCGTCGCTTCTTGCCGATGTTCAGCCTGCCATCCTGGTTGGTCAGGGGGCGTTGCTTGGGCGCACGAGTATCGGCACCGGCGGGCCGGAGGAGATCGTGGTTGGACCCGGCCTGGTCCTGAACGATGGGACGCTCACCACGGCCGATGGTCTGCTGAATGCGCTGGAGGCCGTGGAGGCGATTGGCGCCGAGGACAGGCTGGTTATCCGACGTGACGGCCAGTTGGGCGTGGTTCCGGTCTCCGCGATCCGCACCCTGCACACCGCCGGTGGGCACATCACGATCGATGGGAATGGAACCATCGCCGCGGTGTGGCCGACGGCGGAGGACATTGGTGCGTCAGGATCTGTCGATATTCGGAATCTGCCCCGCAGTCATTCCCTGCTGGCCTCCGATCTGATCCCGATCAACCGCGCTGGCGTGAGCCAGGCGACCACATACGCGACCCTGCTGAACGCCCAGACCATCGACCAGGCGGCGCCCGCGGGGGCCTGCGGCGACTCCGACCTCGTCTGGGTGGCGCAGGCCGGAAATACGATGGCCAGGCAGTCGTTCGCCGGCATCTGGTCCTGGATCGCGGAACGACTGCCCGATGCGCGCAGGGCCATGGTTGAGATCACCTCTGACACGGTCCTCGACGGCACTGTCCATAATGGCCGGACACTGGTCTGCACCCAACCTGTACTGCTGTCTCCCTCGCTGCAGAACATGGGCGCCGGGTTCCATTGCGAGGTCATCAACCTCTCCGCGGGTCCTGTCACGTTCGGCGCGGGGATCATCCTCTCATCGGATTCCGTGTCGCTGGCACCCCGTCGATCCGCCGCGATCCGCCTTCTGGCCTTGGCGTCCGGCAGTGTTGCCTATGCCAATGTCCAGGGTGCCTCGGACCTGTCCACACTGCCGGGTGCTGTTCAGAACCTGATGGTGGCGACTGTCACGGCCTCCGCGATCGGGCTGTCCTGGGTTGGGCCGACAACGGGTGCTCCGCCATTCACCTACGCCATCCTCTATCGGATCAGCGGCGCGGGCAGTTGGACGACGGGGCCAAGCGGTCTTACCGATGGTGCGGGAGTGCTGCAGGGCCTGACGTCGGGTGTTACGTACGAGGTCGTGGTGGTTGCCGCGAATACGAGCGGGACAGGCAACCTGTCGGGCGTGGTGACCGCCACCACGCAAGGGACGGCCTCGACGCCCGGCCAGCCGCTTACCCTGGCCGCCACGACCCAGGGGCCGAACAGTGTATCGCTTGTCTGGGCGGCGCCCACCTCGGGCGGCGCGGTCTTCAGCTACGTGGTTCAGCATCGGTCCGTGGGTGCATCGGTGTGGAGCAACAGCCTGACCGGTCTTACGGTGCGGTCGGCGGTTGTCTCCGGACTGGTCGCGGCGACGGCCTACGAGTTCAGGGTGCTGGCGGAGAACGCGGACGGCATTGGGCCCGCAAGCGCTGTCGCGACCGCGACGACCGAGGCCATGGCCGGCGCGGTTACGTCGATCCAGTGGAACCTGACGCCGGTGGGGCCGTACACGCAAGGAACCGGCGCGATCGGCGTCAACGTGTTGGTGACGCCGTCCACCGCGGCTGTCCGGTTGGGCTTTTCGACGTCGGCGACCGTCCCCCCGGCCACATGGACCCTTGCGGTGCACGTGATGACCAATCTCTGGGGTGCCTATGTCGATACCCCGGCGACGGCTGGCACGTGGTACGCCTGGGCGCAGGGCACCGATGGCAGCGCGACGACGCCGCACACAACCCCTTTCACGGTGCAATAGATGGGCCTGATCCTGATCGGTCCTGGCCAGGTCATGGCGCTTCGCGGTCGCCTGGCGCTGAGGCAGCCGCTGCTGACAACTGCTCCACCCGCCCTTCCGCCGGAATCGTCCGCGAGTGCTCTGGACATGATTGCGGGACTGGCCGGTTGGTGGGATGCGTCCACGTTCGCGCATCTCCTGGGACCTGGTGATCAGCCCCTCTCCGCCTGGCGGACCCCATGCGCGGCAATTGCCGACCGTTCGTCGGTCGGCAATCCGCTCGCGTCATACCGCTTCGTGAGCGATGGGCGGGTGGCCGCGCCCTATCCCCATCTTTCCGGGAACCTCGGAGGTGTCGGCCAGACCCAGGCGGCCTCGGGCCTGCTGACGCCCGCGCTCGACCCGGATCATGGCTTTCGGCTCACGCAGGGCGCCTTTGGATCGCAGGGGCCCTGGACCTGGAGTTTCGTCTGGTCGCGACCAAACCGGCGCCAGGGATCGTTCCGGGACAGCGATCCCGTCGCGCTGCTTCGCTCGGGCGGTGTCACGGTACTGCAGGCCGACAGCACCGGTCCGCTTCGCCGAGTCGTTCTGTTCCCTGGCAGCAACCAGGTCGTTCTGACGTCTGACCTGCAACGGCGCCACACGCACTCGGTCATCCTGCGGCATGTCGCTGGCCAGGGTATCGACGTGTGGTTCGACGATGCGCGGGTTGCCCAAGGGGTTCCAAACCCGATGCCGGCTTCACCTCAGGGGCCTACGTTGTTCCTGCACGACGGTAGCTTCATGGGTGGCGCCCAATGCTGGTTCCATGAAGCCGCCACCTGGAACCGGGCGTTGGGCGACAGCGACCTCGACAGGCTCCGGACCTACCTGGCGCGCTGGCACCGGGGCACGCGAAAGGGCTTGGTCCTGCTGATCAACGGGCAGTCCAACGCCGTTAACTATGCGTTGAATGATGGTGCCGCTGCCTTGCTGGCTGAGGGCGTGGGCTGGCACCTAGGCGCTCTGGCCTGGAACGTGCTCGCGACCACCGGAAACCCCGCCAGCCACACGATGCAGAGCGGCCACGGTCTGTATCAAGTCGGAAACGGATCATATCCCGGCGATTTCATCCACGATCCCATGAACGGCTCCCCCCCCTCCGGCTGGGCGCTCGGTGCGGACGGCCTCGCGGTTCAGGCGGCGATCCAGGCCCTGCCACAGGAGGATCGGGACGACATCCGTGCCATCGTGTGGCCGTGGAATGAGACCGACAGCCTGCGCGGCACGGGAGAACTGGCAACCTTCTCCGCCGCCGCGACCCGCTTTCTGACATTGGAACGGGCCATGGTGGGCCGGACGGCCGCCGAACTGCCGCTCATCTGGTGGAATGCCATTCCATATGGGACCGCCGCGGGCACCGCGATGCACCGGCAAGCGGTCCGAGACCTGGCACAAACGCCTAGCGCCCATGTCGTCGTCGGCAATCCGCAGACAACCGACAGCAACCAGCGCGGCGCGGTCTGGGATGAGGCGACCGGTCATACAACCGGCGGCGATCCCGCACATCGCGACGGCGACGACAATCGGCGGTTCGCTCGTCTCGCGGCGCCGATCGTAGCGCGCGCCATCCTGGCGGCGGGTGGTGGTGATTCAGTGACGGCGATCCCGCCGGAACTTCCCTTGGTCGGCGGACCGCGGATTGTTCACGCGTATCGTCAATCCAGCACGGTCATCATCGTAACTGTGCAGCACGACGGCGGGACAGATCTGCTGGTGCCGCGCCAGGCGGCCTCGGGCAAAGGTTTCGCGGTGACGGATGGGGGATCGGGCGTTCTGGTGCATGCCCTGACCTGCGAGCGAATCGGTCCCACGCAACTCCGCCTGACGCTCGCGCAGCCCATCCAGCAGGCTTCGTCGCTGTGTGGGTTGCACTACCCATATGGCAACGAAGTGATCGGTCGCGGGAATGCCGTGACCGACAACCTTTCCAGCCGGCCGAAGCCGGCGGGATGGGATATCGGCGCGGACCTGGGGTTTGCGTGGACGCTCGACTATCCGCTTGCGGCGACCTTCGTGCCGGTGCCGCTTGCGGATACGCCGATGTGATCGCGCCGCGTCCCGGTCAGTTGAAGACCAGGACACTCCGGGCGACTTCGCCGGCCTTCATGGCGCGGAACGCCTCATTGATATCGCCCAACTGACCGCGCCGGCTGACCATTTCGTCGAGCTTCAGGCGTCCCTGCCGGTAGAACTCCAGGTAGTTCGGAATGTCGGTCCGGAACTGGTTGGACCCCATGCGGGAGGTCTGGACACGGCACTCCGGTCGAATCGCCATCCAGGGAAACTCGATCATCGCGCCCGCGGGCAGAACGCCGACGATCGTGGCCGTGCCGCGAATCGCCAGGCTTTCGATCGCCTGACGCACCAGGATCGAAAGACCGACCGCCTCGAACGCGTGGTCCACGCCGTCTCCGCGAGTCAGGGCACGGACGGCTTTCACCGGGTCGTCCTGGGTGCTGTTCACCGTATGGGTGGCCCCGAGCGCCTTGGCCATCTCCAGCTTCGAATCGAACATATCGACGGCGATGATCTGCCGAGCGCCGCCGATTCGGGCGCCTTGGATGATGGAAAGGCCGACGCCGCCGACGCCGAACACGGCGACCGTCTGGCCGGCCTGCATCCCGGACGTTCGAAGGGCGGCCCCGACACCGGTGAGGACACCGCACCCCACAAGGGCGGCGCGATCGAGCGGCAGATCAGGGTCGATGCGCACGATGGAGTTCTCGTGCAGCAGCATATGGTCGGCATAGCTGCCGATCCCGGCGAACTGCCGGACCAATCCCCCATCCTGTGAAACGCGTGGCGTCGCCTGCTCCGACCGGGCGACGACACCACCCACGCAAAGATTCGGGTGCCCTCCGAGGCATTGCGGGCATGTCCCGCAGAAACCCGACAGGCATGCGACGACGTGGTCACCAGGCCGCACCGTCGTCACATCCGCGCCGACCGCCTCCACGATTCCCGCGCCTTCGTGTCCCAGGACATAGGGGCGATCCAGGGGATACCGTCCGAGGCCGTCGACGATATGCAGGTCGCTGTGGCACACGCCCGTGGCGACGGTCCGGATCAGGACCTCTCTTCCCCAGGGCTTGTCGATATCCACTGTCTCAATCGTCAGTGGTTCATGCACCTTGCGGAAGACCGCCGCCTGCGCCTGCATTTTTTATTCTCCCCCCAATACCGAAACCTCAGCCTACCGGATCAGCCCCGTCAACGGGCTGGACGGGTCGGCCCCCATCCGGCGCGGCATCCGCCCGGCCAGATGCGCCAAGCGCCCGGCCTCCACGGCCAGTTTCATCGCCTTGGCCATCTTGATCGGGTCCCTCGCATGCGCGATCGCGGAGTTCAGCAGCACGGCCGTGCAGCCAAGCTCCATCGCGATGGCCGCATCCGACGCGGTGCCGACGCCGGCATCGACCAGGTACGGCACCGAGATGTGCTCCATGATCATCGAGATCATCGCCGGATTCTGGATTCCCAGGCCCGAGCCGATCGGCGCGCCCAGCGGCATGATCGCGACGCAGCCCATCTCCTCCAGCCGTTTCGCGGCGATCGGGTCGTCGGCGCAGTAGACCATGACCTGGAAGCCGTCCTTGATCAGGGCGGCGGCGGCCTCGAAGGTGCCTTGCATGTCCGGATACAGCAAAGGCGGTGGCCCCAGCACTTCCAGCTTCACCAGGTTCCAGCCGCCGGCTTCCCGCGCCAGGCGCAGGGTCCGCACGGCCTCATTCGCCGTGTGGCAGCCGGCCGTGTTCGGCAGGTAGGTGTATTTCTTCGGGTCCACGTAGTCCTGCAGCATCGGCGCCTTCGGGTCCGACAGGTTCACGCGGCGCACCGCCACGGTCACGATCTCTGCACCGCTGGCCTCGATCGCCGCGCCGGTTTCCTCCAGATCCTTGTATCGGCCGGTGCCGACAATCAGGCGGGAGCGAAAGGTGTGGCCAGCCACCGTCCAGGTGTCATCGCCGGCGATTGATCCGTCCATCTTCAGCCTCCCCCGATAAAGTGCACGATTTCCAGCACGTCGCCGTTGGCCAGCGCGGTTTCACCGTACCGTGACCGCGGGACGATCTCCTCGTTCCGCTCGACGGCGACTTTGCGGGCGTCAAGCTCAAGCTGCGTAAGCATCCCGAGCACCGACAGGGTTCCGCCCGCTGGCGTTTCAAACACGCGGGTTTCGCCGTTCAGGGTGAGTGTGACTGGTCCTTGCATGCCCCGAGTATGGGGCGGGCGGCGCCAGCGGGCAACGGCGCCACGACCCGGACCCATCCCCATGGGCATTCGGCACGCGAAAGTTGCCTGGGCGGTTGGACCGCCACGAAGACCTATGCTACGCAACATCTCATGTCCCAATCCGAATCCCGGCCGTTGATCGCGGTCCTGAACGGTCCGAATATCAACATGCTTGGCCTGCGCCAGCCGCATATCTACGGCAGCGCGACCCTTGATGATGTCGAGCAGCTTTGCGCTGAAGTCGCGGAGCCGCTGGGCCTTGCCATCGATTTTCGGCAGACCAACAGCGAAGGCGAACTCGTCACCTGGGTGCAGGAATGCCGCGGCCGAGCGGCTGGGATCGTGATCAATCCGGCGGGCTATACGACGACGTCGATTGCCTTGCTCGATGCCCTTCTGGCCAGCGAAGTGCCGACCATCGAAGTGCATATAACCAACATCCACCGCCGCGAAGAGTTCCGGCAGCATTCCTATGTCTCCAAGGCGGCGGTCGGCGTGATCTGCGGTCTGGGTATTCGTGGCTATGCACTGGCGCTACAGGCGATGGCTGAAATTCTGGAGGAACGCCCGTGACCCGGATCCCCATCGACCCCGATTCGATTCGCCGCCTTGCCGCCGTCTTGGTCGAAACTGGCCTGACCGAGATTGAAATCGCCGAAAAGGACAGCCGCATCCGCGTCGTCCGTGGTGCCGCCCCTGGGGAGATGGTGCTCGCCGCCGCCCCCGCGGCCGTGGCCGCCGCCGCGCCCGCCGCTCCGGCGCCCGCCGCTGTCGATGATCCGTCGTCCCACCCGGGCGCGATCAACAGCCCGATGGTCGGCGTGGCTTACCTAGCCCCGGAACCCGGCGCCGCGAATTTCGTCGTCGTCGGCCAGCAGGTCGCGGCCGGCCAGACCGTGCTGCTGATCGAGGCGATGAAGACCTTCAATCAGATCAAGGCGCCCAAGGCGGGCACCGTGACGCGAATCCTGGTCGAGAACAGCGCGCCGGTCGAATACGGCGAAGTCCTGATGATCCTGGAATGAGCCGTTGTTCAGCAAGATTCTGATCGCCAACCGCGGCGAGATCGCGCTCCGCATTCAACGCGCGTGCCGCGAACTGGGGATTCCGACCGTCGCCGTGCATTCCACGGCCGACGCGGAAGCCATGCATGTCCGGTTGGCCGATGAATCGGTCTGTATCGGGCCGCCGCCCGCGCGGGACAGCTATCTGAACATCCCGGCGATCCTGTCCGCGGCGTCGATCACCGGCGCGGACGCGATCCACCCGGGTTATGGCTTCCTGTCGGAGAACGCCGGTTTCGCCGACATGGTGGAAGCCCACGGCCTGACCTTCATCGGTCCGGCCGCGTCGCATATCCACATGATGGGCGACAAGATCGCCGCCAAGTCCGCGATGATGGAGCTTGGCGTGCCGCTCGTCCCCGGCTCGGACGGTGAGTTGCACGACCTTGAATCCGCCCGTGCTGTGGCGGATCAGATCGGCTATCCGGTCCTGATCAAGGCCGCGGCCGGCGGTGGCGGGCGCGGCATGAAGGTCGCCCGCGACGCATCGGAACTGGAAGACGCCTTCCGCGTCGCCCGGACCGAGGCGCGAACGGCTTTCGGCAACGACGCCGTCTACATGGAAAAATACCTTGATCGGCCCCGGCATATCGAGTTGCAGATCATGGCCGACAGCCACGGCAATGTCGTCCATTTCGGGGAGCGTGACTGCTCGCTCCAGCGGCGCCATCAGAAACTGCTGGAAGAAGCCGGCTCCCCCGCCATCACCCCGGCGCAGCGGGACGCCCTGGGCGAAACCGCGACCGCCGCGCTCCGCAAACTCGGCTACCGCAACGCCGGCACGCTGGAATTCCTGTATCAGGACGGCCAGTTCGCCTTCATCGAGATGAACACCCGCCTGCAGGTGGAGCATCCGGTGACCGAGATGATCTGCGGCGTCGACCTGGTCCGTGAACAGATTCGCATCGCCGCCGGCCAGCCGCTTGGTTACGAACAATCCGACGTCACGTTCTCCGGCCACGCAATCGAATGCCGGATCACGGCCGAGGATCCCAACACCTTCATGCCCACCCCGGGGCGGATCACCCAGTTCCACGCCCCCGGCGGCCTGGGCGTCCGGGTCGATTCGGCCCTGTATTCCGGCTACTTCGTTCCGCCCTTCTACGACAGCATGGTCGCCAAGCTGATCGTCCACGCCCCCACAAGGATCGAGGCGATCAACCGCCTGCGCCGCTCGCTTGACGAGTTCGCGGTCGCTGGCATCCAGACCACCATTCCCCTGCATCGCCGCATCGTCGACGACCCGTCCTTCCAGGCGGGCGACTACACGATCCATTGGCTGGAACGGTTCGTCGCGGGCTGAACCAGCCCCCGACCCCGCCGCCCCACCACTCCGTCCTGGCAAGCGCGAGGCAAACCGGATAGACGTTCGGTGTGCCTGATGGGATGACACACCTGCGCTGTCCGGGGCGACCGAACACCGTGCGCTCGGGGCGCCGCCCCCCATGAGCCTTGATCCAAAGGGCTACTACGCCCTTCTCGACGTCCTTCCCTACGCGACCCAGGCCGATATCGCCGCCGCCTATCGGCGGCAGGCCCGCCTGCTGCATCCCGATGTCCCCAAGACCGGCAATTCCGACGATTTCATCGCCGTGAAGCAGGCCTATGACGTGCTGTCCGACCCGAACCGCCGTCGCGCCTATGACCGGTCGGCCCGCAAGGCGGCGCTGGACGCCATTGAGCCAGAGGAACTCGGCATCCCGATGGCGCCCGACCTGGTCGAGCCCCCCATGCGCCGCCCCCGCCTTTCCGACCTCCCCATCGCCGTCTGGTGCGGCTTCGGCCTGGTCATCGCGGTCTGCGCCTATCAACTCGTCGTCCGCATGACCGGTACCGCTCCTCCGTCCGTGTCCATTCCCGCCACGGCGCCCAGCGTCGGGCCGTCCGATCCGACGACCCCGCCGGCTACCCAGGCCCCGCGGCAGCCCTCGATATTGGCTGGCACCCCCAACCATTACACGGTGCCGACCCAGGGCCAGGCGACGGTCTGGCGGGTGGAGGCCGACACGAACCGCCTGGTCGTGATTGGCCAGTTGCAACCGTTCACCCCCGTCCAGGCGCTTCGCCTGTTCCGCCAGCCGGGGCTGATGGAAATCCTCATCTCCGACACCGACAAGGGCCTCGTGCAGGCCGCACGCCTCAACGCCGGCAACCATCTCGCGGCTCGGCGAGCCTTTTGTACGTATCATGCTGGCCCCTCGCCGCACGGGGGAGAGGTTCTGCGCCAGCGCGGCACGGGGTCCAAGGCGCTGGCGCTGCACAACCGCACCGCCGGGCCGGCCGTGGTCAAACTGCGGGACCGCGCGGGATCGACGGTCGCCACGATCTATCTCGGCCCCGCGGAGGAAACCCGGGTGACCGGCCTGCCCGACGGGACGTATCGCGCGGAGTACGGATTCGGAGAGGTCTGGAGCCGCACCTGCAATGGCTTCGCGGTCAGCGCGCAGGCGTGGCGGATGCCGTCGTTTCGGTCGCTTGCGGCGTTGACTCCCCTGGTCATTCCGCCTGACGCTGCATCCGCGGAACAGCCGATCGAACTGCCCGACCAGGCGTTCAATCAGGACTGAGCCGGCCACGCCACACAGGGGACATGCGGGATATGGCCATTACGCTTCAGGAATCACTCCGGGGCCTGTTCTACGCCCCGTTCTATGCCGCGCTCGCGCGCGATGCCTATGCACAGGAGGGCGTGGATGTCCGCTTCGTCAGCGCCCCCCGCCCCGGTGACGCGGCGACCAACATCCTCGGCGGCACGGCCGATGTTTGCTGGGGCGGGCCGATGCGGGTCATGCAGACCTATCATCAGGTCCCCGGCTGCGACCTGGTCAGCTTCGCCGAGGTCGTGACCCGCGATCCCTTCGTGCTGGTTGGGCGCACGCCCAATCCCGGGTTCAAGATGGCCGACCTGGTCGGGCCGCGCCTTGGCTCGGTCAGCGAGGTTCCGACCCCCTGGCTGTGCCTGCAGGAGGATATCCGGCGCGCGGGCCTCGATCCCGCGACGGTCACGCGCCATGCGACCGGCACGATGGCGGAGAACGCCGCCGCCCTGGGCCGCGGGGAACTGGATGTGATCCAGGTGTTTGAGCCGTTCGTGTCCTCCCTGCTCGCCAGCGGGGTGGGCCATATCTGGTACGCCGCCGCCAGCCGGGGTCCCACCAGTTACACGACCTTCTATGCCCGCCGGGGCATCCTGGCCGAACGCCATGATGAGCTTCGTCGCATGGTGCGTGGCATCGCCCGCACGCAAGGATGGGTCGCCGGCGCATCGGCCGCCGAGATCGCCCAGACCATCGCCCCCACCTTCTTCCCCGACACGCCCCTCCCCCTGCTGACCACCGCGATCGAGCGCTACAAGGCGCTCGGCATCTGGTCCGCCAGCCCCGTCATGCCACGCGTCGGCTATGACCGCCTGCTGGCCGGGCTGGTGTCCGGCGGCTTCGTCAGCCCCGGCACCCCGTTCGAGGTCGCGGTGGACAACAGCATCGCCGAGGAAGTCGAGGCCGAATTGCGATCGGCCGGCTGACGACAGCCCAAGGCTCGCGTAGGATCGTTCCGACCACAGGGGAAATCATCATGCCATTTGCCATGACAGACGACGGCGTGCGGCTGCACTACGAGGAGACAGGCGCCGGCACACCGGTGATCTTCGTGCATGAATTCGCTGGCGACCATCGCTCGTGGGAGCCGCAGATGCGGTTCTTCGGCCAGCGCTACCGGGCGATCTGCTACGCCGCGCGTGGCTACGCGCCGTCCGACATTCCGGAAGACGTGGCGAAATACTCCCAGGCCCGCGCGGCGGATGATATCGCGTCCATCCTGAACCATTTGGGGATTTCCAAGGCGCATGTCGTCGGCCTGTCGATGGGCGGTTTCGCGACGCTGCATTTCGGCTTCCGCCATCCCAACCGGGCGCTGTCGCTGTGCGTCGCTGGCTGCGGCTATGGGGCGGAGAAGGGGCAGAGCGAGAAGTTCCGCGCCGAGGCCGAGTCGATCGCCGCCTTCCTGGATGAAAACGGCGCGGCGGCCTTTGCCGAGAAATACGCCTACGGCCCGACCCGCGTGCAGTTCGAAAACAAGAACCCGCGCGGCTTCGCCGAGTTCAAGGCGCAACTCGCCGACCAGTCCGCCCTGGGCCACCGCAACACCCAGCTTGGTGTCCAGCGGGAGCGGCCGTCGCTGTATGACCTGGTCGATCAGATGAAGGCGCTGACCGTGCCGACCCTGGTCCTGACCGGGGACGAGGACTGGCCCTGCCTGCAACCCGCCCTGCTGATGAAGCAGACGATCCCGACCTCGGCCCTGTCGGTGATGCCGAACTGCGGCCACACGATCAACATCGAGGACCCGGACCAGTTCAACCGGCTGGTGTCGGAGTTCCTGATCCAGGTCGATGCGGACCGTTGGCCGGTGCGTGACCCGCGGGCGCTCAGCGCCTCGATCACCGGGATGAAGTAGCCTTTGCCGGCGGGCAGCCGATCAGCGGTCGCCCGCCGGACCCCATCCTGTCATCACCGCCATGCGGAGCGTGGCGAGGAAGCGGTCTTCCTCCTCGGGCATGGCCGACAGCGCCAAGGGGACCAGGGCGCGGGGCGGAATGCGCCGGTCGCGCAGCCGGACGGCGTTCGCCTCTCCCGCCGCCCGCAGGTCACGCACCAGGGCGAACGGATCGGCGTAGAGCAGCCTGATATCCTCCTGGTCCGCCACCGGCAGGACGAACCCGGCCCTTTGCAGCAGATGCGCGCAGTCCCGCAGTTCCGGGAAGGGGGAGACCCGGGGTGAGATGCCCCCGGTCAGTTCCGTCTCCGCCTCGGTCAGCGCGGTCCGCAGTTCGGCCAGGGTACCGAGGGCGGGCAGGCTCGCCAGGAACAGCCCGTCGGGTTTCAGCGCCTGGCGCAACTGGATCAGCGCGCCGGGCAGATCGTTGACCCAGTGCAGCGACAGGCTGGCGACGATCAGGTCGAAGCTGGCCGGGGCGAAGGGCAGGAACTCCTCATCCGCCGCGACCGCCGGTCCGCCGTTCAGGGCGACCATGGCGGGGGACAGGTCGCAACTGACCGTCTCGATCCCCCGCGCCCGCAGGATTGGGGCAACCACGCCTCGCCCGCCGACGTCCAGCGCGCGGGTGAAGACGCGCGTCGTGTCGTCCAGCCGGTCCAGCAGCCGTTCGGCGGCATCGCGCAGGATATCCGCGACGTCCCCCACGGTGGCGGCGGCGCGATCGCGGTGCAGGCGGACCGCGGCGCGGTCGAAGACAAGCATCTGGTCCATGCCCAGCATCTGCCCGCGCCGGACCGTGTTGCCAAGCCCGGCCCGCGCCGGTTTCCTCACCCGGAAAGGGAAAACCTCCTCCGTCCCGCCGTCAGGTGGCGTGTTTCATCGCCTGTCATGGTTCCGCTCTGGGCGATCATCCTCTAGGGTTTTTCCGGAAACACCGACCAAGGAAACGCCCGCATGAACCGTATCAACGCCCAAACCCTGCATGGCTGGCTTCTGGACGACCGGGAGGTTGCCGTCCTCGACGCGCGGGAGGATGGCGAGTTCGGCGCGTCCCATCTGTTCTGGGCGGTGCCCTGCGGATTGTCGAAGCGGGAGATGCGGGCGCGGGCCCTGCTGCCGAACCCCTCGGTCCGGATCTGCTGCGTGGATGACGGGCGTGGCCTGGCGGAGCAACTGGCCGCCTGGCTGGAAGGCGCGGGCTTTACCGATGTCTCGGTCCTGGAGGGCGGCACCAAGGCCTGGGCCGACGCCGGCTATGTGATCTTCAGCGGCATGAACGTCCCGTCCAAGGCGTTCGGCGAATGGGTCGAGCACCATTACGGAACCGAGAGCGTGGACGCGCCGGACCTGAAGGCCTGGATCGACTCGGGCCGGGACATGGTCGTGCTCGACAGCCGCACACTGGAGGAATTCAATCGCATGTCGATCCCGACCGGCGTGAGCGTGCCGGGCGGGGAACTCGCCTACCGGATCGGCGACATGGTGCCGAACCCCGATACGCTGGTCGTGGTGAATTGCGCCGGCCGCACCCGCAGCATCATGGGCGCGGAGAGCCTGCGCAGGGCCGGCATCCCGAACAAGGTCGTGGCGCTGCGGAACGGGACGATGGGCTGGGAACTCGCGGGCCTGACCTGCGACAATGGCAAGACCGCGCGCTTCCCCGCCGGCACGCCGAAGACCCTGGCCACGGCGCTGGAACGGGCGAAGAAATTCTCGGCCGAGAGCGGTGTCCGCGTGATCAGCCCCGCCGATTTCCACGCATTCGAGCAGGACAAGTCCCGCACCCTGTATGTGCTGGACGTCCGCGATCCCGATGAGTTCAAGGCGGGCCACCGCGCCGGCAGCATCAATGCGCCCGGCGGGCAGTTGGTGCAGGCGACCGATACCTGGGTGGGAGTCCTCGGCGCCCGCATCGTGCTGGTGGACGATACCGGCGCCCGCGCACGCATGTCGGCGGCTTGGCTGCGGCTCATGGGGCACAAGGATGTCTTCGTCGTCGAGGGCGGGCTCGGCGCGATCGGCGCGGGCGCAGGCGGCATCGCCGTGCCAGAACTGGCGGCGCCGGTTGCCACGATCGACGTCGCGGGGCTCGCCGCGCTGCTGGACAAGGGCGGCGCGGTGGTCGTCGACCTCAGCCGCAGCATCGAGTTCCGGGCCGGTCATGTTCCGGGCGCGGTCTGGGGCGTGCGGACGCGGTTAGCCTCGCTGAAGGCGAAACTGGCGGGGGCTTCCGCCGTCGTCGTGACCTCTCCCGACGGGCAGCTTGCCCGCCTGGCGGTCGCGGAGGTGAAGGGCCTCACCGGTGCCGACGTTCGTGTGCTGGACGGTGGGACCGCCGCCTGGACTGCCGCTGGCCGTCCGCTGGCCAAGGACCGTACGGTGCCGGCCGATGAGGCTTGCATCGACTTTTATCTGCGTCCGTACGATCGGAATTCAGGTGTGGAGGAGGCCATGAATGCCTATCTGACCTGGGAGATCGATCTGGCAAACGAGATAAGGCGCGATGCCACCATCTCCTTCGGGAACGGCCAGGCCCACGCGGGCCACTGACACGACCCACCCGGCCGGCGCGTGGCCCTGGCTGCGCCGGCTGGGTGTGGGCGCCCTCGATCTTCTGCTGCCGCCGGTCTGCGTGGCATGTGACCAGGCTGTGCTGCGGCAGGGAGACCTCTGCGGCGCCTGCTTCGGCCGGATGACCTTCATCACAAGGCCGTTCTGCGACGGCTGCGGCCTGCCCTTCGACTCCCAGGACGCGGCTGGGGAGCGGTGTGTGCGATGCCTGGAACAGCCCTTCGCGTTCCGGGCCGCCCGCGCCGCCTTCCTGTATGACGAGGGCGTCCGGCGCCTGATCCTGCCGTTGAAGCATGGTGACCAGCCGGCGATGGCGGATGTCCTGGCGCCGCATGTCGCGCGGGCTGGGGCCGACCTGCTGCGCGGTGACCCTTTGCTCGTGCCGGTGCCGCTGCATCGGCTGCGGCTATTCCAGCGGCGCTACAACCAGGCGGCACTGCTGGCGCGGGCGGTTGGCCGGCTGTCCGGTTGCGTGGTCTGCCCCGATGCGCTGCGGCGGGTGCGGGCGACGCCCTCCTTGGATCATCGCGGCGCGGCCGAACGCCGAACCGTGCTTGCCGACGCCTTCGCGGTGCGGTCGTCCCGCCGGCGGGATATTGCAGGCCGAGCGGTGGTGTTGGTGGATGATGTGATGACCTCGGGGGCGACGGCGGAGGGGTGTGCGGCGGTCCTGCTGGCCGCCGGTGCCGCCTCGGTCGACGTGCTGGTCGCGGCCCGGGTGCCGCTTTCGGCGGGTGGCGGAGGGGAAGCTGGTTTGATTTCGTTGACATGACGCTTGTTTGACGGCTGATCGTGCGAAGCCGCCTGATAAGACGATGACAGCCCGGAGCAATGCATTGGAATACGTGAGCCCTACCAACACCGGTGTCATCCAGGATTCCCACGGGGCCGCCGCCGCCGAGGGCCCGAGCACCCTGATCGTCACCGGCGTGGCCCGCTCGGGCACCAGCATGGTGTCGTCCGTGCTGTCCGCGGCGGGCGTGTACATGGGGGAGCACGTGTATGACGTGGTGGGGGAGGACGCGCAGGTCCTCGCCATCCTGCAAAGCGGCCATCACTCGATGCTGAAGGACCTGATCAAGGTCCGCGACGCCGCGCACCCGGTCTGGGGCTTCAAGATCCCCAACCTGCATGCCTATATGACGCCGGACCAGTTCAAATGGTTCCGCAACCCGCGGATGATTGCCATCTTCCGGGACCCGGTCGCCGTGGCGGTGCGGGGCGCGCTGTCGGAACACATCGATGCGATGGAAGGACTGATTTCCACCACGCACGCCATCACCGCCGTGGCCGAGTTCGCCGCCATGTCGGGCTGCCCGACCCTGCTGCTGAGTTACGAGAAAGCGATCACCGCGCCCGACCGGATGCTGGAAAACCTCCTGTCCTTCTGCGGCGTCGACTATGACGCGGCACTGTTCCAGACGCTCCTGCAATCCGTCATGCCGAACAATCCGGCCTACCTGGCGACGGCCAACCGACAGTATCTCGGGTTCCTGGAGGGGATCGTGGACGGGAAGGTCTATGGCTGGTGCCATCAGGTCGGTTCCCTTTTCCCGGTTTCCCTGGAATTGCTGGCCGATGGAGCATTGGTCACGGCATTCGACGCGGATCAGTACCGTGGCGACCTGGCCACCAATGGGATCGGCAACGGCAATCACGGCTATTACCTGGACATCACCCGCTATGCCTTCCGGCCAGAGACACAGTTGACGGTCAAGGTGCGGAACCGGACCGTGGAACTGCGCGGCAGTGGCCGGACGGTCGGTGCGCTGATGGGCCGGGTCAGCCCAACCCCTGCTCCAGCAGCCGACCCAAGCCTGGCAACGGTGCGCTGACGCCCATCACCCGCAGCATTGCCCAGAGCGCCGCCTGGTTGGTCGTGATGACCGGCTTGCCGAACCGGCGCTCCCACCCCGCGATGTGGCGCATGGTCGGGAAATTGCCGCCCGGGACGACCAGGATTTCGATGTCCGGCCGGTCGATGCGTACGAAGGCGTCGGTCGCGTTGTCCGCCGACAGGCCGCCGATCGCATAGGCATCGGTCGCGCCAAACCCTTCCATCGCCACCACGGACAGGCCGTAGCGGGTTTCGTAATACGCCTTGGCGCGCCCGATCACCTGCGCGGAGTAGGGGGAGACCAGGGCGATCCGGCTGGCACCCAGGGCCCGCACGGCCTCTCCTATCGCCTCGGCCGAGGTCAGGGCCGGCACGCCCGCGCCTTTGGCCATCAGCGCCTTGGCCTTGGCGTCGTACCCGTCATCGAACAGGCTGGCGGATGTCTGGGCGAGCGCCACGACCTCCACCTTCGCCTGCCCCAGCATCTTCGCCTGATAGGCCAGGTCGGCGTCGAGGCTGGGGGAGAACGGGGTGTCCCCGCCCTTGCCCAGGCGCCCGACATGGACCTGGAGGTTGGGGGGCAGCAGGCGGCCGTATTCGATCTCGCAGGTCGTGTTGGTGGCGGGGATCAGGACGCCGAAATGGTGGTTCCGCATGGGACGTTTCCTGTTCTTCGTTGCGTGGGTTGACAGCGCGGGCCGGTCATGTCCCGGTGCCCCGTCGGTTCCGCCGACACTCTGGGGGCAATCATCCAAGGACTGAAGGCCATGCCACGCCGCCTGATCGATATTTCCGTCGCCCTGAAAGCCGGCATCAGAAGCGACCCGCCGCAGATGCTGCCCGAAATCGAGTATATGGACCACCACCAGACCGCGCCGGCGATGGCGCAGCTCATGGGCGTGTCGGTCGACCAACTGCCGGACGGGGAATACGCGGCGGTGGAGCGGGTGAAGATCAGCACCCATAACGGCACCCATCTGGACGCGCCGTATCACTTCTTTTCCACCATGAACCACGCGCTCAAGCCGGGCGGCGAACCGTCTTGGCGGATCGACGAGGTGCCGCTGGACTGGTGCTTCCAGCCTGGCGTGAAGCTCGATTTTCGGCATCTGCCGGACGGCTACATCGTGACCCCGGGGGATATCGAGGCGGAGCTCAAGCGGATCGGACACACGCTGCGGCCGCTGGAGATCGTGGTGGTGAATACCGCCGCCGGCGCCCGGTATGGCCAGGACGACTTCATCGACCGTGGCTGCGGCGTCGGCAAGGCGGCGACGATGTGGCTGCTGGAACGCGGCGTCCGCCTGACCGGCACGGATGGGTGGAGCTGGGATGCGCCGTTCTCCCTGACCCGCAAGCGCGTGGCGGAGACGGGGGATGCCGGCCTGATCTGGGAAGGCCACCGCGCCGGCCGGGAAATCGGCTATTGCCACCTGGAAAAGCTGTCGAACCTGGACCAACTGCCGGCAGACGGGTTCGACGTCGTCTGCTTTCCGGTGAAGGTGCATCGCGCCTCGGCTGGCTGGACCCGCGCCGTGGCGATCATCAACGAGTAGGAGACCGACGATGCTGCAAATCCGGGTGCCCGACATGACGTGTTCGGGCTGTGTCGGCGCGGTGACGCGCGCGGTCCAGGGCGTGGACTCGGGGGCGTCGGTCACGGCCGACCTGGAGACCAAGCAGGTGCGGATCGAAAGCGCCGCCGCGGCCGATACGCTGGCCGAGGCGGTGCGGGACGCGGGGTTTACGGTTGAGGCAGCCTGATCAGGGCTTGCACGGGAAGCGCTGCGCCATGAACCGCGTCAGCGCTTCCTGCGAATTGGCCCCTGTCGCGGGCGGGGTGGAACGGACCCAGGTGGCGAACTCGGCCATCGTCGCCTGCCGCGTCGGGGACGGTGTGGGGATGCAGTAGGACTTCTTCCCGCCGGCCTGTTTCGCGGCGGCGTCCAGCGTCGCCTGCGCGTAGCCCAGGCAGAAGTTCAGGCGCGCGGTGCTGGCGGCATCGGTCGGCTTGGAACCGCAGAGTTCGGCAAGCTCCGCCCCCGTGCGCGCGTGCAGCACGGTTTGCGCCTGGGCAGGGCTGAGGAACGAAACCGAGGCCAGGGCGGCCAGGACGAGCAGACGGTTCATACAGCGGTCTCCAGTCAAGATCAGGCCGGATCGGCGCGGGATTCCCGCCAGCGTTGCCAGCCATTGGCGCGCAACTCGCAGGCGGGGCACGTGCCGCAGCCAAGGCCCCAAGCGTGATGTTGGGTGCGGTCGCCCAGGTAGCAACTATGGGATTGCATGCGGATCATCTCGACCAGCGCATCCCCGCCCAGCTCATGCGTCAGCGCCCAGGTGGCGGCCTTGTCGCGCCACATCAGCGGCGTTTCCACCACGAGGCGGCGTTGCAACCCCAGGTTCAGCGCAAGCTGCATGGCCTTGAGCGTGTCGTCTCGGCAGTCGGGGTAGCCGGAGTAATCGGTCTCACACATGCCGGCCACGATGCGGCGCAGGCCGCGGCGCCAGGCGATGGCGCCGGCGCAGGTCAGGAACAGCAGGTTGCGGCCGGGGACGAAGGTGTTCGGCAGCCCTTCGTCGGTCATCACGATCGCCTGTTCGGCGGTCAGCGCGGTCTGGCCCAGGCTGGCGATCGTCGCGGTCAGGTCCACCATGTGGTCCGGCCCCAGATTCGGGGCGGCCAGGGCCTGTCGGATCGGCTCCCGGCAGTCGAGTTCGATTGCGTGCCGCTGGCCGTAGCGGAAACCGATCGTTTCCACATGGGCATAGCGGGCGAGCGCCCAGGCCAGGCAGGTCGCGGAGTCCTGCCCGCCGGAGAACAGGACCAAGGCGTGATCGGGGGAGATCATGGGGCGGCCGTTACCGCCCGGTCATGATCCGCTCCACCAACTGCCGCACGGTGGGGATGAAGCCGTTCGAGTAGAACGGGTCCTTGCCGAACCGATAGGCGTTGTGGCCGCTGAACATCAGGTTGCGGTTCAGCACCGCGGGGTCGTCGCTGCCATGCGCGATGTCCTGCAACGTCTTCTGGATGCAGAAGCTGCGCGGATCGGCGCGCTTGCCGTTGTCGAAATCCGGTCCATGCTGCGACCAGTTGGAGAAGCGGCAGGTGCTCAGGCAGCCCATGCAGTCGGACTGGTCCTTGAGGATTTCGCGCGCCTTGTCGGGCGTGACAAAGATCAGGGTCGAATCGGGGGTCCGCAGCGCCTCGGTAAAGCCCTGGGCTTCCCAGGCCTTGGCGCGGGTAAGGTCGGTCGGGGTCAGGTACACCAGCCGCTTCCGCGGACCGACGCCGTATTCGGCGGTGTGCTCCCCCACCGCTTCGGCCGCGAACGCGACCTGACGGTCGTTCCGGTCACGCAGCTCGCCGATGAAGTCGTTGTTCACGGCGCTGGAATAGAACCCGGTCGGGCTGAAGCGGTTGAGGAACACATCGCCCTCCTCCAGCGTCAGCAGCCGTTGCTTCCAGGCCGAACCGATCGGGCTTTCCTGGGTCAGCAGCGGGCGGGTGCCGAACTGGAAGGCAATCGGGCCGAGTTCCTTGTTGTCGATCCAGTGCGCCCATTCCTCCAGCCACCAGACGCCGCCGGCCATGATGATCGGGGTGTCGTGCAGGCCGTATTCCCGCATCTGCTTGCGCAGCGCGAGCACGCGGGGATAGGGGTCCTCGGGCTTGGTCGGGTCTTCACCGTTCGACAGGCCGTTATGCCCGCCGGCGAGCCAGGGGTCTTCGTAGACCACGCCGCCCAGCAGATGGGACACCTTGGAATAGGCCCGCCGCCACAGCGCGTTGAACGCGCGGGAGGACGAGACGATCGGGTAGTAATGGACGTTGAAGCGGGCCGCGATCTCCGACAGGCGATAGGGCATGCCGGCGCCGCAGGTGATGCCGTTGATGACGCCCTTCGCCTGCTCCAGCACTTCGGTGATGATGCGTTCGGCGCCGCCCATTTCCCACAGGATATTGGCGTGGATGCGCCCCTTGCCGCCGGCGATGTCCCAGGCGCGTCGGGCCTGCGTCAACGCGCCCTGCACGGCGTAGTTGATCAGTTCCTCGTGCCGGTCGCGCCGCGTGCGGGCATGGTAGAGCTGGGGAATCGGGTTGCCATGCTCATCATAGCTGTCGGCGTTGACGGCACTGAACGTGCCGACGCCACCACCCGCCGCCCAATGGCCGGCCGAGATGCCGTTGGAGATCGCAACACCCTTGCCGCCTTCTACCAGCGGCAGGACATCGACCCCTCCCATCCGGATCGCGTTGATCGCCTGCATGGCCCCGTGTGTTCCTCTGTCGAGCCTGATCCCACCGGCCCCTCATGCGGCTGGCGGTCCATTGTTGCAAGTAGTTCCGTCGTGTGACCCCCGATAGCATCATCCCCGACACAGGGCCGGGGATGATGTTCAGGAGGCTTCGATGCCCCGAACGCGCCCGACCCTGGGCGCGCCGGGGGTCGGCGCGGGATCAGTCGCCGACGGGCGGCTGGTCGCCATCGACCGGGTAGGGGTTGTCGCCACCGCCGGCATAGCGGGGACGGTCACGGCCGCCGCGACGCTCTCCGCCACGGTCACCGCGATCCCCGCCGCGGTCATCCCGCTCGGTGCGTTGCGGCTTGGCGCCGACCTGGTCGGTGATGTCCGCGCCAGTGGCCTGGTCGACCACGCGCATGGACAGCTTCACCTTGCCCCGATCGTCGAAGCCGATGACCTTGACCTTCACGGCGTCGCCCTGGTTGACGACATCGGTGGTCTTGGCGACCCGGCCCTGCTGGAGTTCGCTGATGTGGACCAGCCCGTCCTTGGAACCGAGGAAGTTCACGAAGGCGCCGAAATCGGCGGTCTTCACGACCTTGCCCGTATAGATCACGCCGATTTCCGGTTCGGCGACGATGCCGCGGATCCAGTCGATCGCCTGCTGGGCCTGCGCGATGTCGGTCGCCGCGATCTTGATCGTGCCATCATCGTTGATGTCGATCTTGCACTTGGTGGCCTCGACGATCTCGCGGATCACCTTGCCGCCGGTGCCGATCACTTCGCGGATCTTCTCTTTCGGCACGTTGATCACGGTGATGCGCGGCGCGGTGCCGGACACATCGCCGCGGGCACCGGTCAGCGCCTTGCTCATTTCGCCCAGGATGTGCATCCGGCCGTCGCGGGCCTGATCCAGCGCAATCTTCATGATGTCGAAGGTGATGGACGTGATCTTGATGTCCATCTGCAGGCTGGTGATGCCCATCTCGGTCCCGGCGACCTTGAAGTCCATGTCGCNNGATGTCGGACAGGACGGCGAAGCCCTTGTCTTCCTTGATCAGGCCCATGGCGATGCCCGCCACCGGACGGACCAGCGGCACGCCGGCATCCATCAGCGCCAGCGAGGTGCCGCAGACGGTCGCCATCGAGGAGGAGCCGTTGGATTCCGTGATCTCCGACACCACGCGCAGGGTGTAGGGGAAGGCTTCCTTGGCGGGCAGCAGCGGATGAACGGCGCGCCAAGCGAGCTTGCCATGGCCGACTTCGCGACGGCCCGGGGAACCCATGCGGCCGGCTTCACCCACCGAGTAGGGGGGGAAGTTGTAGTGCAGCATGAAGCGCTCGCGGTACTCGCCTTCCAGCGCGTCGATGATCTGCTCATCCTGGCCGGTGCCGAGCGTGGCCACGCAGAAGGCCTGGGTTTCGCCGCGGGTGAACAGGGACGAACCATGGGCGCGGGGCAGGATGCCGACCTCGGCCACGATCGGGCGGACGGTGCGGGTGTCGCGGCCGTCGATGCGGATGCCGGTGTCGAGGATGGCATTGCGGACGACGTCGGCTTCGAGGTCGTGCAGCAGGCCCTTGGCCTTGTCGGGGTCGAGGCCTTCGGCGGCCAGGGCGACGGCGGTGGCCTTCTTCGCGGCCCCCACTTTCTCATACCGCGCCTGCTTCACCTTCTCCTGATACGCCTCGGCGATCACGGTGCGGCCCAGCGCGTCGACGCGGCCCTTGAGCGCGAGGTGTTCCTCGGACGGCTCCGGCAGCTGCCACGGGTCCTTGGCGGCGTGTTCGGCCAGGTCGATGATCGCCTCGATCACGGCCTGGAACGCCGTGTGCCCGAAGTTGACGGCGCCGAGCATGACGTCTTCGGGGAGTTCTTTTGCTTCGGATTCGACCATGAGCACGCCTTCGGCGGTGCCGGCGACGACCAGTTCCAGGTCGGAGGTCTTCATCTCATCCATGGTCGGGTTCAGCACGTACTGGCCGTTGCTGTAGCCGACGCGGGCGGCGGCGACCGGGCCCATGAAGGGGATGCCGGACAGGGTCAGCGCGGCGGAGCAGCCGATCAGCGCGACGATATCGGGATCGTTTTCCATGTCATGGGACAGGACGGTCGCGACGATCTGCACTTCGTTCCGGAAGCCTTCCGGGAACAGCGGGCGGATCGGGCGATCGATCAGGCGGCAGATCAGGATCTCGCGCTCGGTGGGACGCCCCTCGCGCTTGAAGAAACCGCCGGGGATACGGCCGGCGGCATAGAATTTTTCGACGTAGTCGACCGTGAGCGGGAAGAAATCCTGCCCCGGCTTTGCACTCTTGGCGGCCACCACGGTGGCCAGCACCACGGTGTCCTCGACGTTGATGAGCACGGCGCCGCCGGCCTGACGGGCGATCTCGCCCGTCTCCATCGTCACCGTTTGCTGCCCCCACTTGAAGGTCTTCTTAGCGATATCAAACACTTTTCCGTCTTCCTTTCAACATTGCCCGCGCTTTCAGCCCGGCGGCGCGGTTCGCCTGACAGTCATCGACAAATGACAAGAAGCCCGCAAGCGTGCCGCCTGCGGGCTTCTTCGATCAACCCTCGAGGATCGAGTATCGAGCCTGGACGCTCAATTGCGCAGTCCGAGCTTCTCGATCAGAGCCTTGTAGCTGGGCTGGTTGCGCGACTTGAGGTAGTCGAGCAGCTTGCGCCGCCGGCTCACCATCCGCAGCAGGCCGCGGCGGGAATGGTGGTCTTTCTTGTGTTCCTTGAAGTGGCCGGTGAGGTCGTTGATGCGCGCGGTGAGGAGCGCGACCTGCACTTCGGGCGACCCGGTGTCGCCCTGGGCCCGCTGGAAATCGGCGACGATCTTCGCCTTGTCGATGTCTGCAACTGCCATGGATTCCCTCTGTAGCTACTTGCGGATCCGCCGGGATGCGGTCCGTGTCGAAAACGCCGGCATTGGAGCCGGCGACTGAAACGCACCCTGTGGCGGGTGCGAAGCCTTTGAATTATAGGGCATTTCCGGCGCCACGCGAAATGGGGCGTGGCGCCGGACGCAGCCACCGGGGGTCAGACGCCCTGGATCAGACGCCCTCGGTCTGCGGGTTCAGCCGGTC
>DIUL01000028.1:0-1122 GCA_002422345.1 Acetobacteraceae bacterium UBA6159 | reverse complement strand
TCCCCCTGGGACTCGGTGCCGGTCGTGATGGCGTTGACCGAGTACAGCATCATCTCGGCGCCGGACTCGACCTTGGCCTCGATGGCCTTGAGCACCGCGTCCACCGGACCGTTGCCGTCGGACTGGCTGGTGACCTCCTTGCCGTCGACGGTCATGGTGATGCTCGCCTGCGGGCGCTCGCCGGTCTCGGAGTGCTGGGACATCGACACGAGCTGGTAGTGATCGTTCGCGTCATGCTGCACCGCCTGGTCGGAGACGATCGCATGGATGTCCTCGTCGAAGATCTCCGACTTGCCGTCGGCCAGGTCCTTGAAGCGCTTGAACGCGGCGTTCACCTCGACCTCGGAGTCGAGCTGGATGCCGAGCTCCTGCAGGCGCTGCTTGAACGCGTTGCGGCCCGAGAGCTTGCCCAGCACGATCTTGTTGGTGGTCCAGCCCACGTCCTCGGCGCGCATGATCTCGTAGGTGTCGCGCGCCTTGATGACGCCGTCCTGGTGGATTCCCGAGGCGTGCGCGAAGGCGTTCGCCCCCACCACCGCCTTGTTGGGCTGCACCGGGAACCCGGTGATGGTGGAAACCAGCCGGCTCGAGGGCACGATCTGCGTGGTGTCGACGCCGACGTCGAGCTTGAAGTAGTCGCGACGGGTCTTGACCGCCATCACGATCTCTTCGAGGGACGTGTTGCCCGCGCGCTCGCCGAGGCCGTTGACCGTGCATTCGACCTGCCGAGCGCCGCCGGAGTGCACCGCCGCGAGCGAATTGGCCACCGCCATGCCCAGGTCGTTGTGGCAGTGCACGCTCCAGATCGCCTTGTCGGAGTTGGGGATCTTCTCGCGCAGCGTGCGGAAGAACTCGGCGTAGAGCTCGGGAACCGCGTAGCCCACGGTGTCGGGCACGTTGATCGTCCGCGCGCCTTCGTCGATGGCGGTCTCGAGCACCCGGCAGAGGAAGTCGATGTCCGACCGGTAGCCGTCCTCAGGGGAGAACTCGACGTCGTCGACCAGGTTGCGCGCGAAGCGCACCGCCAGCCGCGCCTGCTCGTGCACCTGCTCGGGCGTCATCCGCAGCTTGACCTGCATGTGCAGCGGCGAGGTCGCGATGAAGGTGTGGATGCGCTTGCGC
>DIUL01000176.1 GCA_002422345.1 Acetobacteraceae bacterium UBA6159 | reverse complement strand
GGTGATTGACCGGACAGCAGTGTTCTCGAATATCTTCGAGACCGGGACAAAGTCCTTGAACGGGTCGAAGGGCATTTTCCGCGCGGCCGGCAGTACGGTCATGGTGGCGACGGGGACGACGCCGAACGTGTAGCCATCGGGGGCGGAGCGCATGACGTATTCCGTGCCCACGACGCCGGATGCTCCGCCCTTGTTTTCAATCACGAATTGCTGTCCGAACGCGATCGAAAGTCGGTCGGCGAAGGGGCGCGCGGCATTGTCGGTCGACCCGCCGGGCGCATAGGGCACGACGATCTTGACGGGCTTCGTCGGCCAGTTCAGCGGGGCTTGGGCGCGCGCGGTGATGGGCGCGGCAAGACTCATAAGCACGGCCGCGGCCGCGCCGATCCAGGATGGCTTCATGGTCGTCTCCCTGATGGCCGGTACGGGCGCCCGGCCTTATGGGGACCAGCCTAACGCCCGGGCGCGCGAACCATCAACATCCCGACCGGGACGAAGATCCCGAATCAGTCCTGGATATCAGTGTCCTTCAGGGGCGGCGTGTTCGGATGGCCCCTCCGGACATTCCCGTCTCTCAAGCCCCGGCCTTCATTGGCCTGCGGGAATGAGGCGATTCGTGATGCCCGACTGATCCAACGGATGGAGGGCGACGTAAGACACAGTAATTCATTGATCAATTTGTCTGGGCCCGATCGGTCATAGCCAGAGAGACCATTGTCCACTCAAAGAGAGAGTATTTATATCATGTTCGAAAGAATCAGCGCGAATATCGTTTATGCGTGGGATTTCATTTTCAATCACGAAGTCAGCCCGCTGCGAAACATTCCCGACGTCGCCGTCAGGCATTACGTCTTGCAGGCCCTGGGATTCATGTGGGCGGTCAGCTTTTCGCTCGCAATCGGCAGCTATACGTTCTTCGCGGCGAGCCTGGTGGGGCACACGGTATTGATCGCCGCGGTCGCGATTACAGTCGCGACCCTCACGACCGCTGCGAGAAGTCCCCAGGTGTTCCTCCGCGGTGCCGGACGCCGCGGTGACGGAGAGCACGAATAAGCGCCGACACGGGCGGGATCTGGCGCCCCGAAGATCAGGAGACCATCGTGAAACCCGAGTCCACCAGATCGACGGTGTATTTTGATGGCTCCTGCCCGTTGTGTCGGGCGGAGATCGGCTATTACCGTCGGAAGGACAGTCTTGGGGCACTATCGTTCATTGACGTCTCGAAACCGGACGCCGCCGTTCCTGTTGGTCTGACCCAAAGCCGAGCGATGGAACGCTTTCATGTTCGTGCTGGAAATGGAGAGCTTCTTTCTGGCGCGGCGGCGTTCGTCGAACTCTGGGTTCGGCTGCCGCGTTGGCGCTGGGCGGCCCGCGCGGCGGCGAACCCTGGGGTGTTGCCGGTACTTGAATTGTCGTACCGGCTCTTCCTGCGGGGACGTCCAATGCTCGTCTGGATCTTTGGGCGCGTCGCCCGCGGAACGATCGGCGTGAAACGTGGGACGTGACCGGGGTCATTGATCCCGGCCACGATCGATCAGGAAATGCGGTCCGGTTGGCTCAGTCCATCTTGATCTTCAGGTCCTTCACCAGTTTGCCATACAGGTCGAAATCCTGCCGGACCCGCGCGACCAGCACGTCCGGGCCGGCGCCGTTGGAGCGGAGCGCGAGGCGCAGCAGATGGGCCTGCAGCTCGGGGTTGGCGGCGGCCTTGGCGATCTCCGCGGCCATCTTCTTCACGATCGGATCCGGCGTACCCACGGGGGCGAAGATGCCGAACCAGTTCTGGATGTCGGCGTTGGGGAACACCTCCTTGAGCGTCGGGACATTGGGGAAGTCGGGATGACGGACCATGTCCACGACGGCGAGCAGCTTCGCCTTGCCGGCGGTGACATGCGGCAGGACGTTGCCTTCCGAGAACACCTGCACCTGGCCCGCCAGGAAATCGGTCAGGGATTCCGCACCGCCCCGATACGGCACGTGCAGCATGTCGATGCCGGCTTCCTTGTTCACGACCTCACAGATCATCTGCGTCAGCGTGCCAAGGCCCGAGGACCCGAAGTTGACCTTGCCCGGGTTCTTCTTCGCATAGGCAACGAACTCGGCCATCGTGTTCGCCGGGATCGAAGGGTGGATCGCGAAGACCAGGGTCGAGTCCGCATGCCAGGCGACCGGCACCATGTCCTTGAACGGGTCATAGGCGGTGGGCCGGGCGTTCGGCAGAATCGTGAGCGAGGCGACCGGGGTGGCGAAGAAGGTATAGCCATCGGGGACCGAGCGGACCCCGGCCTCCACCCCCACGGCGCCGGAGGCACCGCCTCTGTTTTCAATGATGAATTGTTGTCCCATGGATTGGGACAAACGATCCATGAATGGGCGGGTGGCGTTGTCGGTGGACCCGCCAGGCGCGTAGTTGACGATGACTCGCACAGGCTTGGTCGGCCAGTTGGGGGCGGTCTGCGCCTGTGCCGCGGGCAGCGACGCCACTGACAATCCAACAATCCACGCAACTGCAACACCGGCATATGCCAGTAATCGGTTCGTTTTCATTATTTTCTCCCTGCGTCCGGGATGCCCCGGTCTTTGATTGGCGCGAAACACGCGCATGACTATTTGACTACATCCGTCTATCCGAACGCGCAATCCGCATGGTCATGACCAAAAGTCGGTGATAGAGGAGCGATCGACGGTTGGCGAACCAACGCCAGTCCCGCGATACAGGGAGCTATGATCAATGCGTCTACGCTTTTTGGCCGGTGTGGCCATGGCCTGCTTGTTTGCCCTGCCGGCCGGCGCGCAGGACAACTACCCGAGTAAACCGATCCGCATGATCGTGTCGTTCGCCGTCGGCGGCCCGACTGATATCGTCGCCCGCGTCATGGGCGCGCGGATGGCTGAAATCCTCGGCCAACAGGTCATTATTGATAATCGTCCAGGCGCGGGGGGCAACCTCGGCGCCGACATGGTCGCAAAGGCACCGCCCGACGGCTACACCCTGCTGATGGCGACGGTGTCGACGCATGCGATCAACCCGCTCCTGTATAAGAAGATCCCCTACGATCCGGTGAAGGACTTCACGCCGATCGGCCAGGTTGGCGTCACACCGTCCGTGCTCGCGGTTCACAAGGATGTTCCGGTCAAGAACGTCCAGGAACTGATCGCGATGTTGAAGGCCAATCCGGGCAAGTACAGCTACGGCTCCTCCGGTCTGGGCAGCATCCTTCATCTGTGCGGCGAAAGCTTCAAGATGGCCGTCGGCGGCCTGGACGTGGAGCATGTGCCCTACCGCGGCTCCGCCCCAATGATGAACGACCTCGCCGCCGGCCAGATCCCGATGGCGTTTGACGGCCTGCCGACCGCGCTGCCGCAGATCCAGGCCGGCACGATCCGTCCGCTGGCCACCGGCACCGCCACGCGGGCTCGCGCGCTGCCGGACCTGTCCACCGTGCAGGAACAGGGCGTGAAGGGGTATGAGTGCTACACCTGGAACGCGATCTTCGCGCCGGCCAAGACGCCGAAACCGATCGTCGACAAGCTCGCCGCCGCGATGAAGCAGTCCCTGGCCGATCCCGTCGTGATCAAGCGCCTGCAGGATACCGGCGTCGACCCCACGCCTGAGTCCTCGCCCGACAAGCTCGCCGAGTTCGTGAAGGTGGAGCTCGCGAAGTGGGGCGCGATCGTGAAGGCGTCGGGCGCGAGCCTCGATTGATCCGGCCGACAACCCCAGGGTCACGCGCCCTGGGGGACCCCCTGGTCGTTGACGATCGGGAATAGTAGACGCAGACCGTCGCAAACGACGCTCGACAGGGGCGCTGACGGACGGGGAGACGAAATGAAGCCAAGCCGCGCGCTCCTTGCCACGATGACCAGACCGGTCGTTCGGACCACAAACCGTCATCCACCTTGTCGCATGACCCGCGCCCTTGGGCGTGGAGCCCAATCAGCGGCGACGGAACGCGGAGGTCCCCGGGGGGCCATCCCCGTTCGGTCAGAACAAGGACTCGTCGTGCGGTGATACGCCTTCGCAACCAACAGGATTTCGCGGCGGGGCTGTTCCTGATGGCCTTCGCCCTCCTGGCCCGGCACTTCGCCTCGGACCTGTCCATGGGACGTCTGGTGCGCATGGGCCCCGGCTACCTCCCCACCGTCCTGAGCTGGATCTTGTTCGGCCTCGGCGTGCTGATCGCTCTGCGGGGCTTCGTCACGGATGGCCCCAAGCTGGAAAGCTGGGCCTTCCGGCCGGTGATCGCGATCTGCGCCGCCCTGATCGCATTCGGACTGCTGCTGCAGCATGCCGGGCTGGTCGCGGCGATTGTCGCCACCACCCTGATCTCCAGCCTGGCGGCGCGCGGCACCTCGCAGTTCGCGATGCTGCTGCTGGGGCTTGGCCTGGCCGCAGGATCGACCGCGCTATTCGTCTGGGGGCTTGGCTTGCCGCTGAACATCTGGCCGGAGCTGGGCTGACCGTCATGGAGACCCTCTTTTCCAATCTCACGCTCGGGTTCGTCACTGCCTGGAGCACGGACAACCTCCTGTTCTGCTTCGTCGGCGCCCTGCTGGGCACGCTGATCGGGGTGCTGCCGGGGATCGGTCCACTCGCCACCGTCGCGATGCTGCTGCCCATCACGTTCAACCTGCCGCCGGAAGGCGCGCTGATCATGCTGGCGGGCATCTACTACGGGGCCCAGTACGGCGGCTCGACCACCGCGATCCTGCTGAATGTGCCGGGTGAATCCTCCTCGGTCGTCACCGCGCTGGACGGACACATGATGGCGCGGCAGGGACGCGCGGGCGTGGCGCTGGCGATCGCGGCGATTGGGTCGTTCTTCGCTGGCTGCGTCGCCACCGTCGGAATCGCGGTTGTCGGCCCGCCCTTGGCGCGGGTCGCGCAACAGTTCGGCGCGGCCGAGTATTTCTCCCTGATGGTGTTCGGCCTGATCGGCGCGGTGGTGCTGGCCTCAGGCTCAGTCATCAAGGCCATCGCCATGATCATCATCGGCCTGCTGCTGGGGCTGGTCGGGCAGGACGTGACCTCGGGCGCGGCGCGCTTCACCTTCGGGCTGCCGGAACTGGCGGATGGGATCGGGTTCGTTGCCGTGGCGGTCGGTCTGTTCGGCATGGCCGAGATCATGACCAACCTGGAGCGTTCGGCGAAAGCCCCCGAAGGTCACGGGACAGTGATGAAGGTCCACAGCCTGATGCCGTCGCGTCAGGATATGAAGGACTCAAGCTGGCCCATCCTGCGTGGCACCGCGATCGGATCGTTCCTGGGCATTCTGCCCGGCGGCGGCTCGGTGCTCGCGTCGTTCTCATCGTACACGATCGAGAAGAAGGTGGCGAAGGACCCGACCCGGTTCGGGAAGGGCGCGATCGAGGGCGTGGCCGGGCCGGAAGCCGCCAACAACGCAGCGGCGCAGTCGTCCTTCATCCCACTGCTGACGTTGGGCATCCCGTCCAACCCGGTGATGGCGCTGATGATCGGTGCCATGACGATCCAGGGCATCACGCCGGGACCTCAGGTGATGGTGAAACAGCCGGCGCTGTTCTGGGGCATGATCGCCAGCATGTGGATCGGCAACGCGATGCTGGTCATCATCAACCTCCCGCTGGTCGGCATCTGGGTCCAGCTTCTGAAGGTACCTTACAGATATCTGTTCCCGTCGATCCTGATCTTCTGCTCGATCGGCATCTACAGCCTCAACAACTCCCCGGTCGACGTCCTGTTCACCGCGCTGTTCGGCCTGATGGGCTATCTGTTCGTCAAGCTGGGATTTGAAGCCGCGCCGCTCTTGCTGGGCTTCATCCTAGGGCCGATGATGGAGGAGAACCTCCGCCGAGCCTTGCAGATTTCTCGGGGAAATCTGGCGACCTTCATTGAGCGCCCGATCAGCCTGGGATTGCTGCTGGCGGCGGTCGGATTGCTTGTCTTGGTCATTCTGCCCTCCGTCCGCCGTGGACGGGAGGACGTATTCCAAGAATAACCCATCCCGCGCGTTCGGGTCGGATTCGCCGCTCTCCGGGGCGGCGCAACCATGTCGAGGAACCATGCTGGCTGATATAGGAACACCGTTCTTCTGGACGGCACTGATGCAGATTATCGGGATCAACATCCTGCTCTCTGGCGACAACGCGGTGGTCATTGCCTTGGCCAGCCGTTCGCTGCCGCCGGAACAGCGGAAATGGGCGATCCTGGGGGGCAGTGGCGCGGCGATCGTGCTGCGCATCATCTTCTCGTTGCTGATCGTCTGGCTGCTGGCGATCCCGTACCTCAAGCTGATCGGCGGCCTGCTGCTGCTGTACATCGGGGTGAAGCTGATCATCCCCGAGGAGGAACATGGGGCCGACAGTGTCGCCGCCAAGTCGAACCTGTGGGGCGCGATCCAGACGATCACCATCGCCGATGCCGTGATGTCGCTGGACAACGTGGTCGCCATCGCCGCGGCGGCGCAGGGCAGCGTTCTGCTGATCTCCCTGGGTCTGCTGATCAGCGTGCCGCTGATCGTGTTCGGCAGTCAGCTTGTCCTGGGCATCCTGACCCGCTTCCCCGTTCTGGTCATCGCCGGCGGCGGCCTTCTGGGGTGGATCGCGGGCGAAATCATCGTCAGCGACGAGGTTGTCCACACCCTCCTGCCGTACGATATGCATACCCAAGAACTCGTCGCTCGGCCGCTTTTGGCCGCCGCGGTCGTGATTACCGGGCTGGTGCTGGCCCGGCGGACAAAGGCCAAGCATCACGAACCAGTCGATCTGGCGCCGGAGGATAAGAAATGAGCAAGATGCGTCGTATCCTGGTCCCCACGGACGGGTCCGAACATGCGCGCCACGCGCTGCAGTTCGTGCTGGATCTTGTCGCCGATGGCGTCGTGGTGGAGGTTCACCTGCTGAACGTGCAACCGGCGGTCCGCGGCGTCGCGGCCTCCCTGGTACCGCAGGGCGATATCGAGAGCTACCACCGGGAAGAGGGCATGAAAGCCCTCGCCACCTCGGTCGCGATGGTCGAGGAAGCCGGACTGAAGGTGCATCAGCACATCGGGGTGGGTGATGCCGGCTCGAACGTCCTGTCCTTCGCCGAACGACTGGGCTGCGACCAGATCGTCATGGGCACGCGCGGGCTTGGTGGCGTGACCGGCCTGCTTATGGGCTCGGTGGCACGCGATGTGGCCGGCGGCGCCAAGGTACCGGTGACCCTGCTGCGCTGAGCAAAACCCAGGACCTGACCGGGGGACCGAAACCCGGCTTCCCCGGCTCTGCTTCCTGGCATTTGCCCATCCCCTCGTGGTAATCAACACGCCGCTCGGTCTCCGAGCGGCGGCCACGCGCCGTCCGGTATGTCAAATTCTCGTTGCGGCGATCGGGTCCGTATGAGACAATCCCATCTGATGCAACGTTAGCTTACGAAATGAAGCGGGGCCTTTAGTTGCAAGCGGCACAGTCACGTCACATTCTCGAACATCTCCGGCTGCATTCGCAGAGGACTCCAGACAAACCCTTCGTGGTCATGAGCATTGGTTCGGATCGCCGAACCATCACTTATGCGCAGGCCTGGCGGGAAATCCTGGCCGTTCGCGACCGTCTCGTCGCGGCAAAGGTGGCCGAGGATGGTGTCGCCTTGCTGTTCATGCCCCAGGGCTGGGACGCGCTGGCCTACTACTTTGGCGCGATCGCCCACGGGTGTACCGCATCCTTCATGCCCAGCCCGTCCCCCAAGCAGGACGCTGACCTCTACTGGGCTTCCCACGTCAAGCTGATGGCGCGTATCACCCCCGCCGCCCTTATCACGACCGCGGCGCATGAGGAGCAGATGCGCCGGAACGGCCTGCTGGTCGAGAATTGCGTGATGGTCCAGGCGGCCCCGATCACGGCCGAGGACGCGACCGGTGCCGGTGATCAGGAAGTCGCCGCGGCCCTGATGTCCCGCCGGGACCGGCTGCCGATCCTGCAACACAGCTCCGGGACCACAGGTCTGAAAAAGGGCGTCATGCTGTCGAATGACGCGATCCTGACCCAGGTCGAAAGCTATGCGAAGGCGATCGCCGCCACGCCGGACGACATCATGGTGTCGTGGCTGCCGCTGTACCATGACATGGGCCTGGTGGCGTGCTCCCTGACACCGATGATCCTGGGGCAGACGATCGTCCTGCTCGATCCGTTTGAATGGGTTGCTCGGCCGGGCACGCTGCTGGAAGCGATCAGCCGCCATCGCGGCACGCTGTGCTGGTTGCCGAACTTTGCCTTCGATCACCTGGCGCGCAGCGTCGACATCTCTCGCCTGGACGCCGGGCTCAACACGATGCGGGCCTTCATCAACTGCTCCGAGCCGTGCCACGCGCTGACGTTCCGCCGGTTCGCCCAGACATTCGCGCCGATCGGCCTGCCCGAGACCGCGTTGCAGGTCTGCTACGCGATGGCCGAGACGACGTTCGCCGTCACTCAGACCAGCACCGAGCGGCCGCCGATGACGGTCACCGTCGATCGGGTTTCGCTGCATGAGAAAGGTCTGGTGATCCCAGCCCCGACGTCCCCTGACTCGATTGAGCTTCTGTCCGCCGGCACGCCGATCGAGGGAACCACGGTCGCCATCCTCTCCGATGATGGCCAGCCCGTGCCCGATGGGGTGGTGGGAGAAGTCTCGATCCGGTCGAGCTGCCTGTTCTCGGGCTACTACCGCCTGCCGGAAGAAACCGCCCAGCGCCTGAACGGGGCGGATTACCGGTCCCGCGACCGGGGCTTCATCTGGAACGGAGAATTGTTCGTGCTGGGCCGGATGGATGACTTGGTCATCGTCGCGGGCCGGAATTTCCACGCCGCCGAGATCGAGAGCGTGCTGAACGGCGTGTCCGGCCTGAAGCCCGGGCGCAACGTGGTGTTCGGCAACATCAACGCGGAGCGTGGCACCTCGGACCTGGTCGTCGTCGCGGAAACCGTGAACACGGAAGACGCCGCCCCGGCGTCCGACGGGTATCGCGGCCTGCGGCAATCCGTACGCCACGCCATCTTCCAGACGTTGGGGATCTACCCGGCCGAGGTCAAATTGGTTGAAACTGGGTGGCTCATCAAAACGACCAGCGGCAAGATCGAACGAGGCCGCAATGCGCAGAAGTTCCTGCACGAAAAATCGCAACCGGCTGCCGGAAGGGTATGACCATGGCCGATGACAAATTCCAGACCCTGTGCGCCGTGATCGCCGAGGAACTGGGCGCCGACAAGGCGCTGTTCGGTCCCGAGACCACGGCCGAGGATATCGACGGATGGGACTCGATTTCCCACGCCAGCGTCATCATGGCGGTGGAGCGGGCGTTCTCCATCCGCTTCGATGACGAGGAAATCTACGGTTTTGCCAATGTCGGGGCCATGTACGATCGCGTTCGCGCTCTGACCGCGGCCTGACGATCACGCTGATCATGATCCGTTTCGGTGAGGCATTGCTGTCGTGAAGATCGTATTTTTCGGAAATTGCCAGGCCGGGGCGCTGCATGCCCTGTATATCCGGTACGTTCAGCCCTACTCGGGCCACCAGTCGTTCCACATCGCGTCCCATAACGCCAAGACCGACGGCAGTGCCGCACTGCTGGCCAGCGCCGATGTGGTCGCGGTTCAGGCGCAGGACTTCGCCACCAAGGCCGGGCCCGTCACGCCGCGCGACGGGCTGGACATCCACAAATTCCCCGTCGTTGGTGGCAACTTCCTATGGCCCTATGCGGGGCGGGAGCGTCCCGGCAACAAGCCCGAGACCGGCTTTCTGCTTGGCCCCTTTCCGGCGCAGCTTGGCGACTCACAGCTCAATCGCCTGATCCGCGATGACATCGACCCCAAGGAAGCCGCCCGCCAGTACATTGAGATGGACGTGCCGAAGGCGATGGACCTCGATCGCCTGTTCGGAATTGTCGTGAACAAGCAGAAGCGGATGGACCAGGAACTCGGCTACGATGTCGGGTCCATCATCGAGGAGCATTTCCGCGAGGAGCAGCTTTTCCGCACGTCCTACCACCCCGAAACGCGGATCATGAAGCATCTCGCCATGACCCTGTTCCGGTCGATGGGCGTGGAGGAGTCGATCATCAAGCGGATCGACCGCTGGCAGAAGAACGCTGGCCTGCCGCCGCCGGAATGCCCGATCCACCCGAGCGTCGCGCGGCATTTCGGCCTGCGCTACATCAACGAGAACACGAGGTACCGGTTCCACGGCGAAGGCTTTTACACGTTCGAGGAATGGGTCCACCGCTATATCGCCGGGACCTGGAACAAGGCCCTGGCGGAAGGGCTGGAACGGACCGCCCACCGCCGCGCGCCGGTGCCGACCCAGGCGATCCTGGAGAAAGCCCTGGCCGAATCCCCGACCTCCGGCCCCGGCTGGTCCGCCATGGCCACCAACCTCAGCCGGCAGGGCAAGCACCAGGAAGCAATCGAGGCCGTACGCAAGGCCATCGCGTACGATCCGGAAACGCCCCGGCACTATATCTATCTCGGCAGCCTGCTGTTCCGGACCGGTGACCATGCCGGTGCCGCGGAAATCTTCCGTGCCGGATGGGAAATCGATCCACCCGCGCGCGACGCTCGGCGTATGCTCCCGATGGCGTTACTGCACAGCGGCGATGTCGACGCCGCCATGCAGTTCATGCGCGAACAGCTGGACGACCCGATGGAACCGCCGACCAGCGAGCAATACGCGATGCTGGCCCGCCTACTGGAGCGCGCCGGCGATGTGCCGGAAGCCCTGCACTACGCCGAACTGGCAGTTCACTGCTCACCGCCGCATCTGTCCGCGTTCACCGTCTACAGCGATCTTCTCAGCCGGCTTCATCGCCACAAGGAAGCGGAAATCTACCTCCGCCGAGCCCTGGCGATGCATCCGGATGCCCCGACGGTTCTGTTTGCCTTGAGCCGCGTGTGCTTTGCAGGCCATGACGACGCTGCCGCAACGGATGCCGCGCGCCAGGCGATCGCGGCTGATCCGGGGAAATGGCAATACCATGGGCATCTCGGCCGCGTTCTCGCGCGGCGCGGGATGCTGGACGAGGCCGAACAGGCTTGCGACGATGCGCTGGCCTTGCGGCCCGGTGAGCCATCCCTGACGAAACTGCGGGATTTCCTGAGAGAGCGGGCGGAGCGGACGCATAAACATCCGCTTGAGGTTCTGCCGGCGGCGTAGCTCGCTACGCCGCGGTGAAGATCGTCTTCGTCGGGAACTGCCAGGCCGGCGCGCTGCGTGGTCTGTACGACAAGTATGTCCAGCCATACACAAAGGCTGAAACATTCCACGTCCGGCGCTGGATCAGGCAGACCGAGGTCGATCACCAGACCGTCGCGCAGGCCGACAGGCTGGCCGTGCAGGAACAGGCCTTCGCCACCCAGCAGCTTCCGTCCGATCGCCCCGAGCACCGCTTTCCCGTGGTCATCGGCACGTTCCTGTGGCCGTTCGCCGGTACGGAGCGAGCCGGCAACGAGGCCACGGCTGATTGCCAGCAAGGCCCTTTTCCCGCTGACATGAGCGACTCCCATCTCGACCGTGCCATCCAGGCCGGCACAGACGTGGAAACAGCGGCGCGCGCCTACATTGATCTGGATGTCACCACGGTCACCGATCTGGATCGGCTGTACGACATCACCATCGCCAAGCAGAGGCGGCTGGATGAAACCTTGGGCTTTCAGGTCGCCCGCATCATTGCCGACCATTTCCGCGACGAGGCCCTGTTTACCACGGTCACTCACCCCGGCCCGCGGATCATGAAACACCTGGCCGTGACGTTGTTCCGTGACATGGGCGTGGACGAAGCCATCCTGCGACGGATCGAGACCTGGGAGCGGGGCACGATGCTCCCATCCGCCGAATGCCCCATCCATCCCAGTGTCGTCCACCATTTCGGCTTGCGCTACGCCGATCATGGGACTCTGTATCGGTTCCATCACGAAGGCCGCTTCTCCTTCGCGGACTCTGTCCGGCGCTATCTGACAGGAGCGTGGAACCCCCGACTGGCCGAGGCCCTCGGGCTGGTCCGTCGCGGAGGCGACCCAACCGCGATCCGTCTTTTGCTCGAACAAGCGTTGGAACAGTCGCCGGGGTCAGCGCCGGGATGGATCGCGCTCGCCGGCAGTCGGCAACGCCTGGGCGATGACGATGGCGCGATTCGGGCGGCCCGCAACGCGGCCCTGCATGATCCCGACGTCGCGTCCCATCACAGCTTTCTGGCCGGCTTGCTGCTGCGGAGCGGCTATCACGATGGGGCCAGGCAAGCGCACCTGATGGCCCATCGCCTCGATCCTGGGGCCCATTTCAACCGGCTTCGGGTTCCGTTTGCGCTGATGCAGCTTGGCGATGTGACCACCGCCCTGCGCCTGATGCGGGAACAGGCCGCCGACCCGATCGAGCCGTTCGATCCTCCGCGATACGCCCTTCTGATTCGCTTGCTCGACCGCGCCGGCGAAACCGACGAAGCCATACGCGTGGCCCACGAAGCCGACGCCCTTTACCCGCGCAATGAGGCCATCGGGAAACTACTCACGCTGCTGGCCCGTCGCCTGTCTGTGCGGGCCAAACAAACACGCACCTGACGCCTCGACCCGGGCGTTGGGACTGGTTACGCTCTCTCGATCATTCAGCGAGAGGCCCAGCATGACCTACGTCGCCCCCAATTCGGTGCAGGCTCGTGATATTGCCAGCATCGTCCATCCCCAGACCAATCTTGTGCAGCATCTTGAACTCGGCCCGATGGTCATCGGCCGCGGCGATGGCTGCCGTATCTACGACGATAACGGCACCGAGTACATCGACGCCGCCGCCGGGCTGTGGTGCGCGTCCCTCGGCTATGCCTCCGAACGCCTCGCCCGTGTCGCCTACGAGCAGATGCGGAAGCTCGGCTATTACCACCTGTATCGCGGCACGACGAACGAACCGGGCGTCGACCTGGCGGAAAAACTGCTGTCGATCGCACCTGTTCCCATGAGCAAGGTGCTTTTCCAATGCTCGGGGTCCGAAGCCAACGACACCGCCCTGAAGCTCGTGTGGTACTACCACCACGCGATCGGCAAGCCGGAAAAGCGAAAGATCATCGGCCGCAGCATGGGTTATCACGGCAGCACGTCGGCCTCGATCAGCGCGTCCGGCAAGCCGGACATGCACGCTGATTTCGGCCTGCCCTTCCCGGGCTTCCTGCACACGGACTACCCCCATTACTACCGTCACCACGTCGATGGAGAGAGCGAAGAGCAGTTCGCCACCCGCCTCGCTGACTCCCTGGAACAACTGATCCTGCGCGAGGGGCCAGAAACCTGCGCGGCCTTCATAGCCGAACCCGTCATGGGCGCTGGCGGCGGACTGACCCCGCCGCGGACCTATTGGGAGAAGATCCAGGCCGTCATCCGCAAATACGACATGCTGTTCATTGCCGATGAGGTGATCTGCGGATTCGGGCGCACTGGCAACATGTGGGGCAGCCAGACCTACGACCTGAAGCCGGACATGATCTCCTCGGCCAAGGCGTTGTCGGCAGGGATGCAGCCGATCTCGGCCACGATCATCAACCAGCGCGTGTTCGATGCCATGCTTGATGAGAGCCGCAAGCTGGGCAACTTCGCCCATGGCTACACCTATGCCGGCCACCCGGTGACAACCGCCGTCGCGATGGAAACGCTGCGGATCTACGACGAAATGGACATGATCGGCCACGTCCAGCGGGTCGGACCCTATCTGCAATCCGCTATCGGAAAGTTCGCTGACCATCCTCTGGTGGGGGAGGTCCGCGGTGTCGGCCTGATGACGGGGATCGAGATGGTCGCCGACAAGACAACCCGCGCGCAATTCAGCCCGGCGCGGAAGGTGGGCGCGACCGTGGACAAGCACGCTCGGGCCAATGGCCTGATCACGCGTTTCGTCGGGGATCGGATCGCGTTCTCTCCGCCGTTGATCATCACCGAGGAGGAAATCGACCAGGTCGCCGAACGCCTTGGTAAGGCGCTGGATGCGACCTGGGCGGAACTTCGCGCGCAGTAAGCGATGATCGGGATCGGCCGGTGCAGGACCGATCCCGTCACTTCGCCGCCAGGGCGATCTCCCGGAACAATCTGGCTGGCAGGCCTCCGCCGACCACGTTCTTCATAGGGCGGTTGTCGTCGTTGCCGAACCAAACCCCGATCATTTGGCCGTTGAACGCGCCGATGAACCAAGCGTCCCGGAAATCCTGCGTCGTACCGGTCTTTCCCGCCACCCTTACCCCCGGCACCGCCGCCGCTCGGCCGGACCCGCGCGAGACGACGGCCCCCAGCATCCGCGCCATCATCGCTGCCTGATCGGAACTGATCACCGGGGGCAGGTGTGGCGCCATGCCGCGATCGAGCCCGAACGGCTCCACCCGCCGCCCACCGTTGAAGAAGGGGGCATAGGCCGCGGTCAGGTCGAGCAGCGTGACCTCTCCGGTTCCCAGCGCCAGGGAAGCATCGTTCGGCAGCGGGTCTTCCAGCCCCAGACGCCGAGCGACCGCAATCATGCCCTTGGGACCGCCATATTTGAGAAGCAGGCGGACGGACACGGTGTTGACCGATTGGGCGAGCGCTTCCTCCAGAGAAATTTCCCCGAGGAACCGATGTTCATGATTACGGGGGCTCCACTTTCCGATGCGGATGGGGGCATCCAACACCAGGTCGTCGGGGTTCATCCCGTGCTCCAGCGCCGCGAGCCAGACGAAGGGTTTGAAGGCTGATCCCGGTTGGCGACGGGCGAGGGTAGCGCGGTTGAACGAACTTTCCCGGTGATTGCGTCCACCAACCATCGCCCGTACGGCCCCTGTACCAGCATCCATGACCACGATGGCCGCCTGGGTGGCACCGGCAGCCGCACCTGGTCCGTCGAGCATGGCCGCCACCTTTGCCTCGGCAGAGGCTTGCAGGCGATTGTCCAGGGTAGTGCGGATGACCGCATCCTGGTTCTCGGGAACAGAGCTCCCGGCGGGGGTCGCGATCCAGTCGGCGAACCAGCCAGGTCCGATGCGAGGGACCGAAGGAAATGCGATCTGCGCCATGGCGGCCTGAGCTTGCGCCTCGGTGATCGCGCCCGTGTCCGCCATGGCAGTCAGCACTTCCTTGGTGCGAGCAGTAGCGGCCGAGGTGCTGGTATTCGGGTTGAAGCGCGACGGCGCGCGGGGCAGGCCAGCCAGCAGCGCCGCCTGCCAGAGGTTCACCTTGCGGGCGGATACGCCAAAGAACAACTTCGACCCCGCATCGACGCCCCAGGCGCCGCCTCCGAGGTAGACGCGGTTCAGGTAGATTTCCAGGATTTCCTGTTTAGTGAACCGCTCCTCCAGCCAGAAGGTCAGGATCAGCTCCTGCATCTTACGCCGGAAGGTGCGGGCGTTGGACAGGAACAGGGTCTTGGCCACTTGTTGGGTGATGGTGGAGCCACCCTGCACCACGCGCCCCGCATTGAAGTTGACCCAGATGGCACGCGCCAGGCCAATCGGGTCGACGCCAAAATGATACCAGAAGCGCCGGTCCTCCACCGCGACCAGGGCCGCGGGCAAGGCGGGCGGCATGTCGGACAGCCGAAGCGATTCCCCTTCCAGGTCCCCGAAGGTGGCGAATGTCTTGCCCGAACGGTCCTGCAGCATCAGGCTTGGCCGGCGGATCGTGTCCAGCGCGGTATCCGGCCGGGGCAGGTCGTGGGCAAACCACAGCAGCACGCCGGCAACCGCAAGAGACCCCCAGATGGTCAGAATCACCATCCATTTCAGCAGGAACCAATCCCAGCGGCGGCCTTTCTCCTTGGCACGCGGGGCAACCACGTCAACGTCACGCCCACCGGCCCGGGTCGGGGCGTGGGCGGTCTCCGCAGATCGGCGGGCCGGGGTGGTTTGGCGGGTGGGACGAGCCATTGCCCGGACTGCCTAACACGCCATCGCGGCAAAATCCTTCTCTTGCGATGGCGAAGGTCGTTGCGCAAAGTCGCGGCAGTCGCACGCGAGGGAGTTCGCATGAAGGGCCTGTTCATGGATGCCGTCGACGGTCTGGCGACCGTCTTCCACAACGTCGTGCGTCCAACCGATCCGCCGGTCGATATTCATGAGGAAACCACTTCGATCACGGCTGACATGCTGCCTAGTCTGCTCGCCGGATATGACTTCGTGCTGGACGACCATTCCCAGTTGCCGACCGAGGCGCTGCGGCATTGCAAGGACCTGAAGCACGTCATCTTCCTCGGCACCGGCGCCCGGAGCTACATGAACCCCGAGGAACTCGCCGAACTCGGCATCACCGTCCATATCATCAAGGGGTACGGGGATACGGCCGTCGCCGAACACAGCGTCGCCCTGATGTGGGCCGCGGCGCGTGGAGTGGCGCGGATGGATGGCGCCATGCGCCAGGGCGAGTGGCCGAGGACGGAGGGCATGGAACTGACCGGCAAGACCATCGGCCTGCTGGGCTTCGGCGGAATCGCGGCCGAAGTTGCCCGCATCACAGCAGGATCGGGTATGCGGGTGCTGGCCTGGAACCGGACCCCCAAGACCGCGCCGAACGTGACCTTCGTCGATCTAGATACGCTGCTGGCCGAAAGCCATGTCCTTTCCCTTCATCTGTTGTTGAACGACGAAACCCGCGGTTTTCTGTCGGCAGAACGGATCGCCCGGATGCGCACCGGCGCGATCCTTGTGAACACCGCTCGCGGCGCCATTGTGGATGAAGCGGCGATGATCGCGGCCCTGCGCTCGGGCCATCTGCGCCACGCGGCCCTGGATGTGTTCGATGTGGAGCCCCTGCCGGCTGGCCATGTCCTCACGACGCTGGCGAACGTGACCGTGACTGCCCACAGCGCCTTTCGGACACCCGAGGCGAGCGACAACCTGATCCGGCGCGCGTTGGATATCGCCTGTACTCTCCCGCGCTGATAAAAACCTTCCCGGCCGGTGCCCGCCTGGCGGAATGGTAGACGCAGCGGACTTAAAATCCGCGGTCGTGAGACGTGGGGGTTCGAGTCCCCCGGTGGGCATGGTCACCCCATCGCGGCGTCCGTTACCGGCTACCCAGGTCAAGGCGATCTCACCCTGACCCATCGAAAGACCCATCCCCTGACGAAAGAAGCTGCCCGCTCATGAACCACATCGGCCGAAAGCTGCGCGGAAGAGTAGACTTACTCTCAAAAGAGAAGATTCAAGGATGGGCTTTTGATGAGAGTGACCCTGAGAGTTATGTGGATATCTCGGTTTACGTCGATGAACACCGCATAGCCCAGGTTCGCTGCGACGTGATGCGCCGCGACCTTCTGGCCGCCGGCACGTTCGGGACCGTCGGCCACGGATTTGAGTACCGGTTCGAGCCGCCTTTGGATATCTCCGACAATCGCAGGGTGACCGCGCGTTTCGCGGCATCCGGCCGGATGCTGGATCGCGGCGACATGATGCTGCCCGAAGGGGCGGCGCCCACCGCGCCCGATTTCGGCAAGACTCTTCCGCCCGCCTTTCTCGTGCTGCCGGGGCCGAGGGAGCCGCGCGATTGGTTCAATCTGCTCACGCTGCTTGAGGATAAGCAGGGGCTTTATAACCTACTCGCCCGGTGTGACATGTCAGGCCGCCGGATCGACCAGGTTCTGTTCAGCGTGTTCGGTGACAGCCGACCCGAGACCCCGAAGGTCGAGGCGTGGAATGCCGGTCTGGCGCGTGAAACGGCCTATGAGGCACTGACTTCTCCGGCCTTCCAGAAGAACGTCAAAGATCTGCTTTTGAATGCTTTTCCGGAAAAGCAGCGCCGTTTTTTCATCCATGTCCCGAAATGCGCGGGCACCGATCTGTCGGCCCACCTGTCGGCCCGTTTCCCGGCGATTCACCAGTCGCTGACCAGCCGGGACTACTCCTCCCAACACCGGCTGTTCGGAGAGCTGTCCCAACTTATCCGCATTATCCCGTTCTTCGATTTCGTCCTTGTGCATGGACATATGAATCTGGGGGATGTCCTGGAGGCCAAGCTGCTCCGCCCTGTGGATGAGATGTTCACGACCCTCCGGAACCCGATCGACATCACGCTGTCGCAGACGAACTATATCCTGACCCGGATCATGCAGGATGCTGAACGGGGCGCCTTTGGGCCCGACTCCCGCACGTGGCTGCATGAGCTGGGGCTGGATGTCGCACCCGCCGACGTGACCCGGCCGATGCTGGATGACCTGCGCCTGTCGCTGCTGCGCGACGGCTCTATCAACCGACCCGATATGATGTGCGAGTGGTTGGGTGGCGGCGACGCACAGGAGGTCGTGGACCGCCTGTCCGAACTGGATGCCGAGGTGACGACGACCCGCCACTATGCCGGCTGGCTCGCCGGCCGGTGGCAGATCCAGAGTGGGACGCGGCGGAATGAGTCGGTGCCTTTCCTGAAGCGGGAGGATCTGGGGCCTGCCGATCTGGACTATCTGCACGATATCTCGGTCCAGGATCGGAAGCTGTATGCCGACGTCGAGAAGCGGATCGACGATGCCGGCTCCTCCTGGGTGTTCATGGGCCGTTCCAGCCAGGCTGCATGATCGCCGAAGGGCTGCCGAACCTTTCACCAATTCGGCAGTCCAGGTGCTGAGATGACCTGCATTCATTGAATGCAGGTCAACGGACTCGATATTTCAGACTGAAAGACCATATGCGGACAACAGGCATGCGATATGCCCGGTGTCTTCGGCCGTTTGAATGACATCAATGACAGAGATCAAAATATAGCTCTGGTTTATTGCGGGAGAATACGATGTCCAGAATGGTGTTCGTTTCCAATCGGGTTCCCGTGCCCGGTGACCGCAATCCAGCCGCGGGGGGATTGGCCGTGGCGCTCTCCGATGCCCTGGTTTCGGGCTCTCTCTGGTTCGGGTGGAGTGGCAAATCGGTCAAGGCGACTGCCACCGAGGCAATCGTCACACCCGTGCGGGGCGTCACCTATGCAACACTCGACCTCGGCGCGGATGACTATGCCGGGTTCTATACCGGCTTCGCCAATTCCTCCCTTTATCCGCTGCTGCTCTATCGTTTGGGCTTGATGAGCTTCCGGCAGGAGGATTACGCTGCCTATCGCTCGGTCAACCGGGCGTTCGCCGCCGCGCTAGCGCCATTGCTGCGGCCGGATGACCTGATATGGGTTCATGACTACCAATTGCTGACGGTGGGGCATGAGCTGCGAGCGCTGGGAGTAAGCCAGCGGATCGGGTTCTTCCTGCACACACCCTTCGTGCCGCCGCAGATCTTTCAGGCCTTGCCGCGAGCTGCCGAACTGCTGGACGCGCTGTGCGCCTGCGACGTGGTCGGCTTCCATACCCAGGGCTATAGGGATTCCTTCCTGCAATGCGTGACTGCGATGTTGGGCATCCACCCCGACAGTGACGGCGTCTTCTGCCATCGCGGCCGGCGGGTGCAGGCCATCGTCGCCCCGATCGGGATCGACGTTCCCCGCTTCTCCGGTGCCGCTTCACGGGCGGCTAGCAGCAGCCTGGGGATGAAGCTGGAACAGAGTCTGGCGGGCCGCCCGCTTGGGATCAGTGTCGACCGGCTGGACTATGCCAAGGGGCTGCCGAACCGCATCCACGCCATCGCCAACCTGCTCGCCCGTTACCCCGAGCACCGCAATCAGGTCACCTTCCTGCAGATAGCCGCCCCATCAAGGGAGGAAGTCTCCGCCTATCGTGGCCTCCGGCGAGAGCTGGATCGGGCGGTGGGCGACGTGAACGGCCGGTATTCCGAGGCTGACTGGACCCCGATCCGCCACATGGCGCGCGCGGTGGGCCGGTCCACCCTGGCCGGCTACTACCGGCTGGCGCGTCTCGGGGTCGTCACCCCGCTACGAGACGGGATGAACTTGGTGGCCAAGGAATTCGTGGCCGCGCAGAACCAGACCGATCCGGGCGTGCTGATCCTGTCCCGCTTCGCCGGCGCGGCCGAGGAGATGCCAGAAGCTTTGATCGTCAACCCGTTCGATATCGAGGAAATCGCCGACCGCATGCACGAGGGCCTGATCATGCCACTCGAGGAGCGTCAGGCCCGCCACAAGTCCCTTTTGGCCAGCATCCGTGGGACCTCCGCTCGCCAGTTCTGCCAGACCTTTCTGACCGCGTTGCGCGCACCGCCGCCGGACGACGGCGACATTGGTGACTGGTCCGCTGATACCGATGGACCGACGCAGCCCCGGGGTCAGGCGCCGGAATTGGCGGCTCATGTCTGATCAACCCACGGCTCTGCGCGTTCGTATCGCCATCCTTGGTGCCGGCCATCGCGGGATCGGAGCCTATGGATCCTATCTGCTACGCCGCCCCGATCTGGCTCAGGTGGTCGCCATCGCCGACCCGCGGCTCGATTGGCTCCAAACGGCCGGGACCCTGCACGGGGTCGGGTCGGAGCATCTGTATCCCTCATGGGAAGCTTTGCTGAAGAACGAGAACGGGCTGGACGCGATCATCATCGCCACACCGGACCGGCTGCACCTTGCGCCCGCCCTGGCGGCCATCCGGCATGGGGTGAGCATCCTGCTCGAAAAACCCGTCTGCCCGACGGAAGCCGAGTTGCGCCGCCTAGTCACCGCGGTGCGCCGGCACCGAACCGATGTGACGGTCGCGCATGTCCTGCGCTACACGCCTTTCTTCTCCCGGATCAAGGAGCTGCTTGATCGGGGCGTGATCGGCCAGCTTCAGGCGGTCCGCCACACTGAGCAGGTCGGCTACTGGCACTTCGCCCACAGCTATGTCCGTGGCAACTGGCGGCGGGTGGAGGACTCCTCGCCAATGATCCTGGCCAAGGCCTGCCACGACTTCGACATCCTGCGCTGGCTGATCGGTTCGCCCTGCGTGGAGCTAAGTTCCTATGGCCGGCTGGGACATTTCTCACTTGAGAACGCACCTGAAGGCTCCACCGACCGGTGCGACCAGGGCTGCAAGGTGGAGCGGAGCTGCCCCTACTCCGCCCAACGCATTTACCTGGAACGCCTGCCGCCCGCGGACCGGTGGCCGCACAACGTCGTCTCCTTGGATACCTCGCCAGAAGGGCTGAGCGCCGCCCTGCATGTCGGGCCGTATGGGCGCTGTGTCTACCGCTGTGACAACGATGTGGCGGACAATCAGATCGTCAGCATGCGCTTCGCCAACGGGGTGAACGCCAGCCTGACGGTCAGCGGCTTCACGAGGGAGAACACGCGGACCATCCACCTGATGGGTAGCCACGGGGAGATCGGCGGCAATTTCACGAAGAACGAGATCACCGTCTCAGACTTCCGCATCGATGACAAGCGCACCAGCCAGTTGACCGTGCCCGGTGACAGCGAACACGGTGGCGGCGACGAAGGTCTGGTCGCGGACTTCATCGGCCGGGTTCAGGACCGCCTGCGCCATGGCGTGACCACGGCGGCGCTGACCTCGCTGGAGGAGTCGATCGACAGTCACCTGATGGCCTTCGCGGCCGAGGAATCCCGCCTGCGCGGCGTAGCCGTGCGCCTGCAACCCCGGCCGAAGCTACGACAAGCCGCCGAATAGCGCCGCCTGGGATGGACGCGCGGCGCGCGGTGCGGCAACACCCGCTGGTCATCGTACGCGGAAGGATCAGGCGCATGAAGGTCGGGCTGTTCATCAACACTCAGTTTCCCGAGGGCGACAACATCGCCGCTCGTGTCCCCGAACTTGTCGAGCAGGTCCGGGTGGCTCGCCAATCCGGCTTCTCCTCCCTGCTGTTCCCGCACCACTTCCTGACCGAGCCGTTACAGATGCTGCAGATCACGCCGCTGATGGCGTATCTGCTGCCCGAGGCAAAAGGGATGACCATCGGCGGCAACATCCTGCTGCTGCCCCTGCTGAACCCGGTCCAGGTGGCCGAGGAGTCCGCCACGCTCGACGTGCTGAGTGAGGGAAACTTCGTCCTCGGCGTCGGCCTGGGCTACCGCGAGGGGGAATTCGAGGCCTTTGGGATCTCCCTGAAGGAACGGTCCGCCCGCTTTACCGAGAGCATCGCGCTGATGCGCCAGCTCTGGACCGGGGAGAAGATCACGCATCACGGCAAGTTCTACAGCGTGACCAACCACGGCATCAGCCACAAGCCGTTCCGTCCGGGCGGTCCGCCCGTCTGGGTTGCGGGGCTGGTGGATGCGGCGGTCAAGCGGGCCGCGCGGATCGGGGATGGGTGGCTGATCGCCAACGCAACGACCCTGGGTGACACACTGCCCTTGATGAAGCTGTATAGGGAGACGTTGGCTTCTCTGGGCAAGACGGTCACCGAGTTCCCGATCGCGCGTGAATGCTATGTCGGAGAGAGCAACGCGACCGCGATGGAGGAATGCCGAGCGGCGCTTGAGTACAAGTATGCGTCGTATGCGGCGTGGGGGATGGTCAGCCCGACCGCGAACATGACGTTCGAGGAGATGGCCCGCGACCGCTTCATCATCGGCGACAAGGTGAAGGTGAAGGAGGAGATCGCGCGCTGGCGGGAGGCTCTAGGCGTCAACCACTTCTCGATGCGGGTCCAATGGCCTGGCCTGCCGCAGGAGCGGGTGCTCGGTTCGATCCGGCGGCTGGGGGAAATCTTCGGGTAGTTGGGTTCGGCGGCCGCGGGTGTTCCGCGGCCGCCCCAGCACTACCCGAACCGTCCGGGTGCCACCTGCGCCAGAATCCCCCCGGCCTCCCCCGGGTCCTGCCCCAGCACCAGGTCGGTGACCAACCGCCCGGCCGCTGGCGAGGTCTGGATGCCATACCCCCCCTGGCCGACAGCCCAGAAGAACCCCTCCGCCCGCGCGTCCCAGCCGATCGCGAGGCTGCCGTCCCGGGTAAAGGTTCGCAGGCCGGCCCAGGCGTGCTCGACCCGCTTCACCGTGATATCCAGCGCCTGCTGCATCCTGTCGATGCCCAGCGCGATGTCCAACTCACCCGGCTGGATATCCTGCGGGTCCATCGGGGTCTCATCTGCCGGGGAGACCAGCAGCCGGGTCCGAGCCTCGGGCCGAGCGTACCAGGTGTGGGCGACGTCGATGGTCATGGGCCAGTGTTCGGCGTCCCAGGGCTCGGGGTTCACGATCGCCGCAGTGCGCCGCTTTGGCTGCAACCCCAACGGTGTCACCGAGGCATGTGCCGCGACCTCGTCCCCCCAGGCGCCAGCGGCATTGATGACGACGGGCGCGCGGAAGACCGCCCCACCGCTCGTCTCCACCCGCCAGCCATCCCCCACCCTCTCGATCCGGCCCGCTCGGCTACGCAGCGCAAGGGTGCCGCCGTTCGCTCGGAGCATGCGGAGGAAGCCCTGGTGGATTGCCGCGACGTCCATGTCGAAGGCGTCGTCCTCCAACGCCGCGGCGGCCACGTAGCCAGGACGCAACGCCGGGACCAGGGCCGAGGCCTGCTCGGCCGTGATTTGGCGTAGGCCGATGCCATCGGCCAGCAGCGCCTCCATCTCTTCCATTTGTCCCGCATGAGCTGGGAAAAGCACTGGGCGGTGAAGCATCAACGGAACCTCGGAGAAGCCCTCGGGCGGCGCCTGGAAGAACGCCCTCGACAGGCGGCTGAGTTCCCGCACGTCATGCGGCCCGTAGTTCTGCACCCAGATCGCGGCGGAACGTCCGGTGGAGTGGTAGCCGGGTGTGTCCTCCATCTCGATCAAGGCCACGCGGCGATGCGGGGAGAGCTGCGCGGCGGCGGCGGAGCCCGCCATGCCGGCTCCTATGACAACAACGTGAAAATCGTGAATGTCCATGAGCGGTCTTCGTCCACACCTGAAACGCCGAAGCAAGCAATACGCGTCTAAGCAAGGCGGCGTCCAAGGGAGATCGGACGATGCGTGCCATTCGACTGCAAATGATCGTCGTTACGGCCGGAGCCATGCTGCTCGGCCTGTCTCGCATCGGTGGATTGCCGGCTGACATCTCCACCATCGCATTTGACCCGATCGCCCTGATGCAGCCGGTGGCCGGGCCTGCCGCGGGTACGGCGAAGTTCCATAGCGGCCCCGCCCGCCCGATGTAGCGTCTGCGGTTCCCCGCGCGGGCGATAGGCTGTAAGCCCCGCGGATGACCGATGTGTTGACATCCGATGCGGCCGGGATCGCGCGTGCGGCGGCGATCCTGCGCGCCGGCGGCCTGGTCGCCTTCGGGACCGAGACCGTCTACGGCCTGGGCGGCGACGCCACCAACGCGCGAGCCGTGGCCGCGATCTTCGCCGCCAAGGGCCGCCCGCATTTCAACCCGCTGATCTGCCACTACGCCGACGCGGACGCGTCCTTCCGCGATGTCGTGCCGAACCAGGCCGCGCGGGTCCTGGCGCAGGCGCTCTGGCCCGGGCCGCTGACTTTGGTACTGCCCCGCCGGCCGAATTGCCCGGTGGCGCTGCTGACCGGAGCCGGCCTGGACACGCTGGCGGTCCGGGTGCCCGCCCATCCGGTGGCGCTCGCCCTGATCCGCGCGCTCGGACGCGCGATCGCCGCGCCCTCCGCCAACCGGTCGGGGCAGGTCAGCCCCACCACCACCGCCCATGTCCTGGACGGTCTGGCGGGCCGGATCGACGCGGTCATCGATAGCGGCCCCTGCCCCGTCGGCGTCGAGTCCACGGTCCTCGCCCTGACAGGCCCTCGGCCCTTGCTGCTGCGCCCCGGCGGCGCCACGGTGGAAACGATCGAGGCCCTGATCGGCCCCGTCGACCATGGCGCCCCGCACGGAGTCTCCGGGTCCGAGGCGGGATTGCCCTCCCCCGGGATGCTGCTGTCGCACTATGCCCCGACGCTGCCCGTGCGGCTGGCGGCCAGATCCGTCGCCGCCGAGGAGGCGCTGCTGGCCTTTGGTCCCGCCCTGCCTGGCGCCGGCACGACCTACGAGCTGAGCCCAACCGGCAATCCCGCCGAGGCGGCGGCCAGGCTGTTCGAGGGTCTGCGCGACCTCGATGCCCGTGGCCAGGCGCTGGGGCTGCGGGGAATCGCGGTCATGCGGGTGCCCGACGCGGGGTTGGGCCTTGCCATCAACGACCGGCTGCGACGGGCCGCGGCACCCCGACCAGCACCATGATCCGAGCCAAGGGATGTTCAGCTATGCCCCGGGTTGCCAAACCGGGCGCGGGACCGCATGACGGGCCGCACGCCCTGTCTGAATCACGAACCCCACGGAGCAGCATGTCTCGCGGAGCCTTTCCGTCGTGTGTGACGATGCCCCTGTTCAGGAGTCTCGCCGTTACGGCGATTGCCCTGCTGACCCTGTCGGCCTGTGGGGAGCCCGCGCCTCCGCCCCTGCCGCCCAAGCCCCGTCAGGATATCGCGGATGGGTTCTATCGGGGCACCAGCACGCGGTTCCAGGCGAACAGCCGAAGCTGCCCGCGGCCGGGGCTGGTCTCGGTGCAGGTCTGGGACAAGCGGTTCCAGTACCGCTGGTCTTATGGCGTGCAGATCGACGCGGTGATCATGGATGACGGCACGATTCAGGGCGCGGGGCCGGGGATTTCCCTGATCGGGCAGTACGCCGACAGGAAGATCAACGGCGATATCACGAACGGCGATTGCGGCCTGCACTTCACCTTGATGCTGCGGGACCGGTAGGCCCGGCCCCGCCTTCGGTCTACAGCGCCCGCCGCAGGTCCAGCGTGCGGGGATGTTCCCGCGACCGGGTGACCACCGGCTCGGGCATCGGTCCGGCCGAGTGTCCGATCGGGAAGAACCGCGTGCGCCGCCGAGCCTCGGCTTCGTTGGCGTTGACCGGGAAGCGGTCGTAGCTGAGGCCCCCGGGATGCGCGACGTGGTAGGTCATGCCGCCCAGGCTGCGCCCCGACCACTGGTCATAGACGTCGAACACAAGCGGCACATGCGGCTGGATGGTCGGATGCAGGGAGCTTGGCGGATTCCAGGCCTTGAAGCGGACGCCGCCCACGAACTCCCCTTCCCGGTCGGTCGCGTCCAGTGGGACGGCGACGCCGTTGCAGGCCAGCAGATACCGTTCCTCGACCCAGCCGGACACCCGCGCCTGGACGCGTTCGACCGAGCTGTCGACATAGCGCACCGTGCTGCCGCCGGCCGGTTCCTCACCCAGGACATGCCAGGGTTCGAGCGCGTTCCGCAGCTCCACGCCCATCCCACGCAGGGCGATCTCGCCGATCTGCGGGAAGCGGAAGGCCATGTGCGGGGCGAACCACTCGGCATCGAGCGGGAAGCCCAGGTTCCCAAGTTCCTCCAGCACTGAGCGGAAGTCCTGCTCCACGTAATGCGGCAGCATGAAATCGTCGTGGACGCGGGTGCCCCAATGGATCAGCTGCCGTTTGTAGGGCCGCTCCCAGAAGGCCGCGACGGCGGAGCGCATCAGCAGCATCTGGGCGGCCGACATGCGGGCGTGCGGAGGCATTTCGAGTGCCCGGAACTCCACCAGCCCACGCCGGCCGGAGGAGGTTTCCGGCGCATACATCTTGTCGATGCAGAACTCGGTCCGGTGGGTGTTCCCGGTCATGTCCGCCAGGATGTTGCGGAACAGGCGGTCGGTGATCCAGGGGGCAACGGGCTGCTTCGCCTTGATCTGGGAGAAGGCAATTTCCAGCTCCGCTAGGCTGTCCTGGCGCGCTTCGTCCACGCGGGGATGCTGGCTGGTCGGGCCGATGAACTGGCCGGAGAAGGCGAAGGACAGGCTGGGGTGGTTGTGCCAGAAGCCCAGGAGCGACTTCAGCAGATCGGGGCGGCGCAGGAACGGTGAGTCCTCGGCTTTCGCGGCGCCCATCACGACGTGGTTGCCGCCCCCGGTGCCGACATGGCGGCCATCGAGGTTGAACTTCTCGGTCGCCAGCCCGACCTGACGCGCGTCTTCGTACAGCGCCTCGGTCAGTTCGATCTGTTCGGCCCAGCCGGTGGCGGGGTGGATGTTGACCTCGATCACGCCCGGGTCGGGGGTGACCGAGAAATGGCGCAGCCGGTCGTCTTCCGGGGGCAGATAGCCTTCCAGGATGACCTTGCGGCCCATCTCGGCGGCGGTCGCTTCCACCGCGGCGGTCAGGACAAGCCAGTCCTCGGCCGCGAACAGCGGGGGGAAGAAGACATGGATCAGGCCGTTGCGGGATTCGACGGTCAGCGCCGTGCGGACCACGCCCGGATCGCTCTTGCCGACCTCGGGGAGTGCCTGCGGGACCGGCCGGAACCCCTCGATCCCGGAGGCATCCGGCAGGGGGGCGTGCGTGCGGATTGCCTGATGGGTCGGCAGCGGGGCATGCGGGGTGAACGGATCGGCCTCGGTTTCGACCTCGATCTGTGCGGGATCGACCCAGGGCAGGCTTTCCAGCGGCAGGCGCAGGCCGACGGGGCTGTCGCCGGGGACCAGGAACAGCTCTCCCGCCCGGAAGGACCAGCGGCCGGACTGCCAGCGGCGGGTGCCATCCTGCATCACGCGGCGGATGGGCAGGACGGAGCCGACGGGACTGGACAGGCCCTGGCCGAAGATCCGGGTGAGGCGGGCGCGTTCCAGCGGATCGCGCAGCTTCGCGTCCTCGGTCAGGACGTTGGCCGGCAGCCGGTGTTCCCGCCAGAGGTAGTAGTGGATGTCCTCGTACGCCTGGATCACTAGGCCCGGATCGACCTGTAGCCGTTCGGCGAGGCCACGGGCAAAGGCGGCGGCCTCGGTCGCCGTCGCGTTGTCAGTGTCGTCATCGCCGGCGAGCAGGGCGGTATCGTTCCAGACCGGTTCGCCATCGGCCCGCCAATGGCAATACAGGGCCCAGCGGGGCAACTGCTCCCCCGGATACTGCTTGCCCATGGCGTGCTGCAACGCGGCGCCGGGGGCCCAGCGGCTCATGAGGCGGCGGATCAGCCGGCCTGCATAGGCGCGCTTGGTGGGGCCGAGCGCGTCGGTGTTCCATTCGGGGGCGTCGAGGTCGGTGGCGGAGATGAAGGTCGGTTCGCCGCCCATTGTCAGGCGGACGTCGCCGGCGGCCAGGGCGCGATCCACCTCGGCGCCGCGGGCCAGGATCGCCTGCCATTGCTTGTCGGTATAGGGCTTGGTCGTGCGCGGGGTTTCGCGGATGCGGCGCACGGACATTTCGAAGCCGAACTCGACCTCGGCCTTTTCCACCACGCCGGTGATCGGCGCGGCCGAGATCGGGTCGGGGCTTGCGGCGAGGGGGATGTGGCCCTCCCCGCACAGCAGGCCGGATGTCGCGTCGAGGCCGACCCAGCCGGCGCCGGGCAGATAGACCTCGGCCCACGCGTGCAGGTCGGTGAAGTCGGACTCGGGGCCGGGCGGGCCTTCCAGCGGCTTCACGTCGGGGGCGAGCTGGATCAGGTACCCGGACACGAACCGGGCGGCGAGGCCGAGGTGCCGCAGGACCTGCACGAGCAGCCAGGCGGAGTCACGGCATGATCCCTTGCCGAGGCCCAGTGTTTCCTCGGGTGTCAGAACGCCGGGTTCCATGCGGACGATGTAGTCGACCCGGCCCTGCACCAGGGTGTTCAGCGCGACCAGCATGTCGACGGTGCGCTGTTCGGACCGGTCGATCCCGGCCATCAGCTTGGTTAGCAGCGGGCCGGCAGGTTCGGCCTTGCGGAACGGGGCCAGTTCCTGGTCCAGGATATGGTCGTAGCCGAACGGGAAGGTCTCCGCCTCCGGCTCTAGGAAGAAGTCGAACGGATTGATCGTGACCATGTCGGCCACGAGGTCCACCGTCACCTCGAACCGGTCCACCTTTTCCGGGAACACGACGCGCGCTAGGTGGTTGCCCTGCGGGTCCTGCTGCCAATTGATGAAATGCGGTTCCGGCTCGACCTTCAGCGCGTAGGACAGGATCGCGGTGCGGGCCTGTGGGGCAGGGCGCAGCCGGATCGTTTGCGGGCCCAGCGCGACCAGGCGGTCATAGTGGTAGGAGGTGCGGTGCGTTAGCGCGACGTGCAGCGGCATCCAGGGCTCACAAGGTTTTGCGGACTATGTTGCACTGCAACATGGACAATTGCAAGGAGCATCGCCGTATGGCGTGCTGAACGCAACACACCGTTGTGGGTCGCATGGCGATCGAGGCCTTTGGGCCTTCTGAATGCGGGTCGCCATCCGGTCCGTTTCGTGAAATCCTGCCGCCCATCGTGATGTCGCCCCGCTTTCCATGAACCTCCGCCTTCTGCGGCCGGCCCTGTCCGGTTCGGCGGCCACCTGCTCGGGCAACGGGCTGGCGCGGTTTGCCTATGTTCCGCTGTTCCCCGCCATGGTCGCCGCCGGGTGGGTCGATGGCGGGCAGGCCGGCGCCCTGGGTGGAGCGGCCTTGCTCGGCTACCTGATCGGCACCCTCGGCGGGCGCCCCACCGGGCTGCGTATCGGGGTCGGCGGCACATTGGACGCCGGCATGGCGCTGATCGCCGTGTCCCTGGCGGCCTGCGCCTGGAATGGCGGATTCTGGTGGCTGATGGGCTGGCGCACCATCGCCGGCGTGGGCGGCGGCCTGGTCATGGCGCTCGCCGGACCGGCCAGCCAGGCCAGCGTGCCGATCCATCTGCGGGGCGCGGCCGGAGGGCTGGTGCTAGCCGGTATCGGCGCGGGCATTGCGGCGGGCGCGGTGCTCGTGCCCGCCGTGGTGCCGTTCGGGGTCTCGGCGACCTGGCTGACCCTGTCGGGTGCCGTTCTGCTGCTGTGGCTGTTCGCCCGCCAGGCCTGGCCCAGCATGCCGCTGGACCGGCCCCCGCCTGGCGGCGGCGGCGGCGGCGCGTCCCTGCTGGTCGCGACCTATGGACTGCACAGCGCGGGGATGGTGCCGCCGATGGTCTATCTGGCTGACCTCGCCGCGCGGGGTCGCGGGATGGGCGTGACCGCCGGCGCGCTGGCCTGGCTGGTCTTCGGCGTCGTCGGCGTCCTGGGCGGCCTGATCAGCGGGCGGGTCATCGACCGGATCGGAGGGCGCCCGACGCTGGTGCTCTGGCTGACCTGTCAGGTCCTGGCCCTCGCGCTTGCACTGCCGTCGGCCGGGTGGCTGATCTGGCCGGCCGCCGCCGCCGCGGGGTTCGCCGCGGTCGGGGTCAGCACGATCACCCTGAGCGTGGCGCGGGAGTTGGCGCCCGCCCATGCCGTGCAAGTCTGGGTGCGGGCAACGGCCGCGTTCGGGGTCGTCCAGACGGTCGTCGCCTTCGGGCTGGCCTGGCTCTTCGCCGCGACGGGGGAAAGCCATCTGGCGGTCTTCGCGACCGGGTTCGGCTTTTCGGTGGCCGCCGTGCTCGCGGCGCTCTGGCTGGCGCTCTGAGGCCTTCCCGTTCCGGGGTCGTGCTGCCATCTTCCCCGCGTGCTCCGCCTTCAACGCTTGGTCCTGACCGATTTCCGTGGCTATGCCGCCCTGACATGGCGGCCGGCGGGGCGGATCGCGGTGCTGCACGGCCCGAACGGCAGCGGGAAGACCAACCTGCTGGAGGCCATTTCCCTGCTGGTCCCCGGGCGCGGCCTGCGCGGGGCGAAGACCGCCGACCTGCCCCGGCGCGGCGGGTCCGGCGCCTGGGCGGTGGCCGGCCGGTTCGCCACCCTGGCGGGGGAGACCGATATCGGCACGGGCTCCCCGCCCGAGGGCGCGTCGGACCGGCGGGTGTTCCGCCTGGATGGCCAGACCCCGCGGAACCAGGCCGAAATCTCCGCCCGCGCCGCCATGGTCTGGCTGACACCCCAGATGGACCGGCTGTTCCAGGAGGGGTTGTCGGGCCGGCGGCGGTTCCTCGACCGGCTCGTCTGGGCCCTGGAGCCGGCCCATGCAAGGGAGATCGCGGCCCATGACACGGCGATGCAGGGGCGCAACCGGCTGTTGGCTGAAGGGCGGGGCGATCGGGCGTGGCTGGCCGGGCTGGAGGACTCCATGGCCCGCCATGCCGTCGCGGCCACGGCCTCGCGGGTCGGGATGGTGAACCGGTTGAATGGGGCTCTGGCCGGTAAGGTCTCCGGTGCCTTCCCGGCCGCGCGGATCGATCTGGCCTGCCCGATCGCGGCCCGCCTGACCGACCGGCCGGCCTTGGCGGTGGAGGACTGGCTGCGGGCCGAGCTGGAAGCCAACCGACCGAGGGACGCGCGGGCCGGGACGACCGCGGTCGGGGCGCATCGCTGCGACATGGTCCTGACGGACGCGGTCTCGGGCACGCCGGCCGGCCTGTCCTCCACCGGGCAGCAGAAGTCCCTGCTGGTCGGGCTGATCCTCGCGCATGCGAGCCAGGTGACAGAGGCGAGGGGGTTCGCGCCCCTGCTTCTGTTGGACGAACCCGCGGTGCATCTGGACCCGGATCGGCGGGCGGCCCTGTTCGAGGCTTTGGTGGGTCTGTCGGCCCAGACGTTCCTGACCGGGACGGATGCCGAGACGTTTGCCCCTCTGGCCGGGAGGGCGGAGGTCTTGGTCGTGGGTGGGGGGGCGGTCCGCATGGCCGGGGGCGGGTGATCTGACCCGATGGCGGTTCCACCACGCCCCCTCTCCCCTTGCGGGAGAGGGTTTGGGTGAGGGGTCGCCACCACCCCGGTCGGTGCCGCGAGGCCCCCTCACCCCGGCCCTCTCCCGCGAGGGGAGAGGGGGCGTTGGGGGCTTGGCCGGGGGGCTACCCTCTCGCCGGGGCGATGAAGGCCCAGGGGGCGGTTTCCTTGCTGATGTCGGTCATGACCTCGATCAGGCAGGGGGCGTTGGCGGCCAGGGCCTCGGTGACCGCGGTCTTCAGCCTGCCGGCATCCGTCACCCGCCAGGACCGCACGCCGAACGCCTTGGCATAGGTCTGGAAGTCCGGGTTGGTCAGCGCCGACCCCGAGTCCCGCCCATCGAACATCCGCTTCTGGTCCCGCATCACGTTCCCGTAGGCCGAGTTGTTGAACACGACCGTCACGAGATTGATCCCGTGCTTGACCGCCGTCGCCAGGTCGGACCCGCCGAACAGGAACCCCCCATCCCCGGACACCGCCACCACGGCTCTATCCGGCCACGCCACCTTCACCCCCAACGCCGTCGGGAACCCCGCCCCCAGCGTGCCGGAGAAGCCCGAGGTCACCAGCGTCCTCGGCTGGTGGAACGGGAAGCCGAACCAGGACACATACCCGACCTGGGTCATTTCATCGCACAGGATACCATCCTCGGGCAGGGCATCCCGGATGGCCTCGATATACGACATCTGAGGCTGGACCGACTGGATCGAGACCGCCGTATCCGCCTTGGCCTTGGCGATCCGGGCCGCCCTTGCCGTGTCGTGGCGGGGCAGCACCTGCTCGGTCAACGCCCTTGCCGCGTCCGCGCTGTCGGCCGTGATCCCCAGATCGACCTGCAACCGGCGCCGTTCGGCGGCGTCGATGTCGATCCGGGCGATCGTGACCCCCGCCGGCATCTCTCCCCACCGCGCCGTCGGCACGTCCAGCCGAGTCCCAAACGCGACCAGCAGATCGGTCTCGGGCCACAGCAGATACCCGGCCGGGATCGTCAGCCCCAGCGGATGGCGGTCATCCACGATGCCCCGCCCGCCGCGGAACGACACGACCGGCGCCCCGGTCTTCTCCGCCAAAGCCAGGATCTCGGCCGAGGCATCCTGCGCCCCGCCGCCGACCCAGATCATCGGGGCCCGCGCCTCATTCATCATCTTGGCCAGGCGGGCGATCTTCTCGGGATCGGGCACCGGGTTCGGATGCAGAGGCAGCGGGTCCTGCGGCGTGACCTCGGCCGTCGCCGGCAATTGATCGAGCGCCATTTCCAGGGACACGGGGCCACGGCGGCCCGACATCATCTCCTGAAACGCGCGGGCGACCTTGGTGGGGGCCTCGGTCGGGTCCTCGATCCGGTCGGCATGCTTCAGCAGCGTCCGCAGGGTCGCGAGTTGGTCCGGCAGCTCATGCAACTGGCCCCGCAGTCGGCCGATCATCGTGCTGGGCACCTGTCCGGTGATGCACATGACCGGGGCATTCACCCCCCAGGCGGTGGCGAGCGCCGCGGTCGTATTCAGCACCCCCGGCCCGGGCACCACGGCATAGGCGGCGGGCTTCCCGGTCGCGCAGGCATAGCCGAGCGCCATGTAGGCGGTGGTCTGCTCGTGGCGCGCGTTGATCAGGCGGAGCCGGTTGGCGTTCCGGGCGAAGGCGTCGAACAGCCCATACAGCTGGACGCCCGGCAGCCCGAATACCGTATCGATCCCGTGTCGGATCAGGCCGTCAACGATTGCTTCCCCACCGGTCATGCGCGGCATGTCTTGGCTCCCCTTACGGATTTATGCCGGGGACGTTCGCATGCCTGTCATGGGTGGGGAAGAGCGGTGGGGTGGTGTGTCTCCCTATCGTCTCGTTGTGTTGTTCAGTGAGACGTTTGTCTGTTTTCCGGTCTGATCCAGGCCCAGGCGAAGCGGGGCAGTCCGAGGTCGGACGGGTGGGGGTAGGGTGATCGGGGCGTGTCCGGATGGCGCGGGCGCGGCACGGGACGGTTCGCTTGCGGCCGGTGCGCGGCGGGCGGCGAGAGGCGGCGCGGGTGCGTGGTCCGGTTCGGCCTGGGGGGCGATGTCCGGCTGGGCTGGCTCCGGCAAGGAGCGCATGGCCTGCATCCGGTGCAGCGCCCGCAACGCCTGCTGCATCTGCCGCATCATCGAGGCCGCCTGCGCTCGGCAGCGCAGGATGGTGGGCAGGTCGGTGTTGGGGAGATTGGAGAGGCGGAGGCTGTCGCGGGCATGCGCTTCCGTGCTGACGACCTGGACGGCAAGCATCGCCTCGGCCGCGTCGGCGGGGTCGAGCGCGGCGACGGCGGCCATGGCGATCATGTCTCGGGCGTCGATGGCGTCCTGGGTGTCTTCGGTCGGGTTGGGGAGGGCCTGGCGGAGGGCGGCGAAGATTTCTCGGGAGAGGCGTGGGGGGAGGGTTTGGAAGGGGTACATTTGGGGGGCCGTGAGGGTGTTTGGGGGGGAGGTGGGAGTTTGTATTTGTGACTTCAAGGTTCGATATAATAACATTTTGAGAGGTGTTGTGGGTGCCCCTCATGATGGCCCGCGCTCCATCGTCATGGCCTGCGCAGGCGGGCCATCCACGACTTAATATGCGGCAATCAGGGGAAGAGGAGCTGTGGCCCACGGCCCTGGACCGGGACGCCGGGGGGCGGAGCCGCCGGCTCAGAGGCAGGCCAGGCGGCGAGGTCGGCCTCAATCTCCGCGATGCGTTTCTCCGCGATGGGTAGCCAGTAGCTGTTCCCGCCCTCTCGATAGACCTCGGCCGCGTCGCGCATCCGGTCAAGCGCGCCGACCAAAAGCGCGCGTTCCCGCGTTCCTGCTGCCAACAGAGTGAGGGCGTTGGATAGGCTTTGCTGGGAAATAGCCCATTGCAGCGGTGCACGTTCGCGGGAGCGTTCTTCTAGCGCGGCGAGATAAGCGGCGACCGCGCTCCAAAGGTGCATGCGGCCTGTAACGGGATCGTGTCCCGATGCGTGGTGT
>DIUL01000005.1 GCA_002422345.1 Acetobacteraceae bacterium UBA6159 | reverse complement strand
TGGCGCGCCCGGAAGGACTCGAACCTCCAACCCCCAGATTCGTAGTCTGGTGCTCTATCCAATTGAGCTACGGGCGCCGGCCAGGGGCGGGGATGTAACCGAACCCCCATGCCCTGGCAAGAGGGTTTAGGCGGCAAGTTTATCCAATTCGCGCAGCACCGCCTCGCCCATCACGGACGTGCCCACACGCGCGGTGCCCGGGCCCATGATATCCGCGGTCCGCAGCCCCGATTTCAGCACGTTGGAGCACGCCTGCTCGATCAGCAGCGCGTCCTCGTCCATGCCGAAGGAGAATCGGAGCAGCATCGCGAAGCTCAGCATCTGCGCCAGCGGGTTGGCGACGCCCTTGCCGGCGATGTCGGGGGCGCTGCCATGGATCGGCTCATACAGCGCATGCCGCTTGCCGGAGGCCTGCACGGCGCCCAGCGTGGCCGAGGGCAGCATGCCCAGGCTGCCGGTCAGCATCGAGGCCAGGTCGGAGAGGATATCGCCGAACAGGTTGCCGGTGACGATCACATCGAACTGGCGCGGGTTGCGGACAAGCTGCATCGCGCAGTTGTCGGCATACATGTGCGTCAGCTCGACATCGGGGAATTCCCGCTGCTGCAACGCCGTCATGGTCTGGCGCCAGAACAGGCCCGAGGCCATCACGTTCGCCTTTTCCACGCTGCACACGCGGTTCTGCCGCTTGCGGGCGAGTTCAAAGGCGACGCGGCCGACCCGCTCGATCTCATTCGTGGCATAGGTCTCGGTGTCGAAGCCGCGCTTCTGGCCGTCGGCCAGGGTCTCGACGCCGCGGGGTTCGCCGAAATAGATGCCGCCCGTGCTTTCCCGCACGATCATGATGTCGAGGCCGCGGATCACGTCGGCCTTGAGCGTGGAGGCATCCACCAGCGGGTCTAGCACGATCGCGGGGCGCAGATTGGCGAACAGGTCGAGCTCCTTGCGCAAGCGCAGGATCGCGATCTCCGGCCGCATGTCGAAGCCCAGCGTGTCCCACTTGGGGCCGCCGACGGAGCCGAACAGGATCGCATCGGCGTCGCGCGCCTTCTGCATCGTCTCGTCCGTCATGGGCGTGCCCTTGGCGTCGATCGAGGCGCCGCCGGCATAGTCGTCGGAGACATCGAAGGTCACCATGCGACGGCGATCCATCCAGTCGATGACGCGGCGGACTTCTCGCATGACCTCGGGGCCGATCCCGTCACCAGGCAGGATCAGCAGTTTCTTGTTGGCCGGCATCGGCGTGTTCCTTCGTCTTCAGGCGGCGGTGGAGGGCATCCAGGACTGGGCCTGGCGCTGCTTGGCTTCATAGCCGTCGATGGCGCCGACATGCTGCAGCGTCTGGCCGATGTCATCGAGGCCGTTCAGCAGCGAATGCTTGCGGAAGGGATCGATCTCGAACGGGATTTCGTCGCCATTCGGGCGGACGACGACCTGACGCTCCAGGTCGATGGTGATGCGGGCGTTGTCGCCCTGGCGCGCATCGTCCATCAACTGGTCGCACACCGCGCGCGACAGGCGGACCGGCAGGATGCCGTTCTTGAAGCTGTTGTTGTAGAAGATGTCGGCAAAATCCGGCGCGATGATGCAGCGGATGCCGAAATCCAGCAGCGCCCAGGGCGCGTGTTCGCGCGATGAACCGCAGCCGAAATTCTCATGCGCGATCAGGATTTGCGCCTTGCGGAACGGGTCCTGGTTCAGCACGAAATCGGGATTTTCCGAGCCATCGGGCTTGTAGCGCATCGGGTCGAACAGGTGCACGCCCAGCCCCGAGCGCTTGATGGTCTTGAGGAAGCGGGCCGGGATGACCTTGTCGGTATCGACGTTCTGCATCGGCAAAGGCGCGGCGACGGAGGTCAGGGTGTCGAATTTATCCATGGGTTCCTCGCGGTCAGGTCGGAGTCCGTCGGTTGATCAGCCCAGCTGCCGGACGTCGGTGAAGTGGCCGGTCACGGCGGCGGCGGCGGCCATCGCCGGGGACACCAGATGCGTCCGCCCGTTCGGACCCTGCCGCCCCTCGAAGTTGCGGTTCGAGGTGCTCGCGCAACGCTGGCCCGGCGTCAGCTTGTCCGGGTTCATGCCCAGGCACATCGAGCAGCACGGATCGCGCCACTCAAACCCGGCCTCCAGCAAGATCCGGTCCAGACCCTCCTGCTCCGCCTGGCGCTTGACCAGGCCCGAGCCCGGCACCACCAGCGCTTGCACGCCATCAGCCACCTTGCGGCCCTTGGCGACGGCGGCGGCGGCGCGAATATCCTCGATCCGGCCATTGGTGCAGGAGCCGATGAAGATCACATCCACCTTCAGGTCGGTCATCTTCTGACCAACCGTCAGACCCATGTACTCGACCATGCGCTTCAACTGCGCGCGCTTGCCCTCGTCCTGCTCATCATCCGGGTTCGGCACGACGCCCGTCACCGGCACCACCGCGCCCGGAGTGGTGCCCCAGGTGACCATCGGCGCGATCTCATCCGCGGTCAGTTTCACGATCGTGTCGTAATGCGCGCCCGCGTCACTCGGCAGCGTCTTCCAGTAGGCAATCGCCTGCTCCAGCGCCTCACCCTTGGGGGAGAACTCCCGCCCGCGGACATAATCGAACGTCGTCTGGTCCGGGGCGATCAGGCCGGCGCGCGCGCCCGCCTCGATCGACATGTTGGAGACCGTCATGCGCCCGGCCATGTCCAGCGCGCGGATGGTGTCGCCGGTGTACTCGATCACATGGCCCGTGCCGCCGGCGGTCGTGATCTTGCCGATGATCGCCAGCACGATGTCCTTGGCCGAACAGCCGAGGCCCAAGGTGCCGGACACGTCGATCCGCATGTTCTTGGCCGGGTTCTGCAGCAGGGTCTGGGTCGCCAGCACATGCTCGACTTCCGATGTGCCGATCCCGAATGCCAGCGCGCCCAGCGCGCCATGTGTCGAGGTATGGCTGTCGCCGCACACCAACGTCGTGCCCGGCAGGGAAATCCCCAGCTCCGGCCCGATGATGTGGACGATGCCCTGGCGTACATCGAGGATGGGGATATACGGAACGCCGAATTCCTTGACGTTCTTCTCCAGCGTCTCAACCTGGATGCGGCTGTCGGTTTCCTTGATGTCGGCCGGAATGCGAGAGCCGACGGTCGGAATGTTGTGGTCGGCAACCGCGATCGTGCAGTCCGGACGACGCACCTTGCGGCCCGCCATGCGCAGACCCTCAAACGCCTGCGGGCTGGTGACCTCGTGCACGAGATGACGGTCTATATAAAGGACGCAGGTGCCATCGGGCAGACGCTCAACAACGTGGCTGTCCCAGATTTTATCGAACAGCGTCCTTGGCCTGGTGGCGGACATGTGTGCTCCCCGCGAGAATGGTCGGTCAGAGGGTGATTTGGACGAATGACGGCGGTTGCGCAACTGGGAGTGAAGGAACGGGGCTCTGCCCCGCGCCCCGCGAGGGGGACGCTGTCCCCCTCGACCCCCTGCCAAGGGCGGAGCCCTTGGAACCGTTGGTTTTGGGGGGATGACGGGAGGGGCCAATTCGGACCTTGATGGGTCTCGGTCGGCCCCTCCCGTCATCCCTCCAACGAATGGGTTCTAAGGGCTCGGCCCTTAGCGGGAGGTCCAGGAGGGCAGAGCCCTCCTGGTGGGGGTCCGGGGCAAAGCCCCGCCCTTCAATGCCCGTCGCCAACCTCGATCACCGCGTCCACGGCGAACGCCCCTTCCCCGTCCGGCATTGCGAACACCGGGTTGAGGTCGATCGACGCCAGGTCTGGCCCTGCCGCGGCGGCGAAGGCCGAAAGGCGCGACAGCATATCGGCGAGCGCCTTGATATCGGCTGGCTTCCGTCCGCGGGCGCCCATCAGCAGTGGCGCGCCCTTGATCGAGCGGATCATCTCCTCGGCCACATCCGGCCCGAAGGGCGCGCGCCGGAACACGACGTCCTTCATCACCTCGACGAAGATACCGCCCAGGCCGAACATCGCGACCGGGCCGAAGACGGGGTCGCGGGTGATGCCCAGGATGCACTCGACGCCGCCCTTGAGCTGCTTGGCCACCAGCACGCCGTCGACCTTGGCGTTCGGCGCGGCGGCCTTGGCGCGCTGCATCAGCGTGGCGAAGCCGGCGCGGACCGCGGCCTCGCTGTCGACATCCAGCAGCACGCCCCCGATCTCGGACTTGTGGAGGATGTCGGCGGACAGGATCTTCATCACGACCGGGAAGCCGAACTTCGCCGCGGCGGCGACGGCGGCATCGGCGGTCGCGCACTCGGCCTCGGGGGCCGAGGCGATGCCGGCGGTGGCCAGCAGGCGCTTGGCCTCGGATTCGGTGGGGGTCGCCTTGGGCAGCGTGACCGCGGGGACGGTGGGCGCGGGCGCGCCGGGGCCGGCGGCGAAGGCGGCGCCGAACTTGCCCATGGCATCGATCGCGATCACCGCGCGGGTCGGGTCCTCATGCACGACCCAGCCGGCTTCCTCCATCGCGTCGCGCGTTTCCTTGGGCGCGATGATCGAAAGGTTATAGAGCCGGTCGGGGTACATCCCACGCACGATGTTCAACTGCGCGGCGATGTCGGGCCAGCGGCGGGACGACGCGCTCATGCTGAAGAAGCCCAGCACCGAGCTGTAGCCGCCTTCCTTGACCATCGCCTCGGTGAAGGTCTTGACCAGCGTGACGTCGTTGGAGACCTGGGCGGTCGCATCCACCGGGTTACGCGGGGCGCAGAACGGCACCAGGCCGCGCAGGACCTTCTGCGTCTCCTCGGGCATTTCCGGCATATCCAGGCCGACCCGTTCCGCCTCGTCACTGATCAGCACGCCGGCACCGCCGGAAACCGTGATCACGCCCAGGGTATTCTTCACCGGGTAGATCTTGCGGGTCGCGGTATGGGCGATGTCCAGCATCTCCTCGGAGTTGCGGGCGCGGAACACACCGAATTCGTTCATCACCGCTTCCGTCACCGCGTCGTTGCCGGCGATGGAGGCCGTGTGCGACTTCGCGGCCTTGGAGCCGAGCTCCGACCGGCCGACCTTCTGCATGATGATCGGCTTCTTGGATGCGCGGGCGGCTTCCAGCGCGGCGATCATGCCCTCGGATTCGCGGATGCCTTCCGCGTAGACGGCGATCACGTCGATGTCGGGGCTTTCCGCGAGCCAGCCGATGCACTCACCGACCGTGATGTCGGCTTCGTTGCCGGTCATGATGCAGAGCGAGGCGCCGATGCCGCGGTTGCGCGCCAGTGTATACAGATGTGTCCCATAGGCACCGGACTGGCTGGCGATGCCGATGCGGCCAGGCACGGGCCAGCCGGAATCGAAGGAGGACGAGAACGTCGCGTAGTACGCGCGGGAGGCATCGAAGACGCCCAGACAGTTCGGGCCCAGGATGCGCATGCCGTAGGACCGCGCGGTGGCGACCATCTTGTCCTGCACGAGCCCGCCCGCGTCGTCCATTTCCGCGAAGCCCGCGGTGAACATCACGATGCCCTTGACGCCGCGCTTGCCCAGTTCCTCGACCGAGGCGGCGGCGACGTCGGAGGCGACGGCGACGATGGCGACATCCGGCGTTTCCGGCAGGTCGGCGATCGAGGCATAGGCCTTGATGCCCTGGATTTCCGCCCGGTTCGGGTTGATCGGATACAGCCCGCCCTGGAAACCCTGCGATTTCATGTAGGCGATCGGCCGGCCGCTGATGCGGGTGGGATCGGACGATGCGCCTAGGACGGCGACCGAACGGGGGGCAATGAGTGGCGTGAGGCCGGAGAAGCGCGAGGCGGACATGGCGCGGACAGTTCCCATTGTTGTCGAAGGCGGGTTGCACGACCCGCCGGCTGTGACACTTTGGCCTCTGGACGGGTTTGCCGCAACCTTGCGGCCGAGCGGATTGGGGATCAGCGGATTTCGATGCGGAGGTTGTATTCACCACCTCCGCGCGTCGTGCCGACGACCAGGAGATAGTTTCCTTTCGCTGGCAGTTTGCCGGACCAGGCGCGTGCGTCGTCGCCGTCGGCCGCGCCCTTCAGCGCGGTACCGGACAGATCGGGGCCGGGCGTGATCTTCCAGCCCGGCTGGTAGATTTGAAAGACGATGTTGTCGTCGGGGCTTTTGCGCTGTGTCACCGACAGGGTCTGGCCTGCTCCGGCGCCGATGGTGAAGCAGGCCCGTTCTCCGCGCGCGACGCCGCCCGACAGGTCCGTCGCGAAGGCCCCGGCAGAAAAGCGCACGGGGGCCGGGCGGTCACAGCCGGCCCAGGCCGGCTGTGCCGCGAACAGGGCGGACGCAAGGACGATACGCGCGGAGAGGCGCATCAGCCCAGGGCCTTCCAGGTATCGTTGCCAACGACGGCATCGGCTTCCAGCCCGCGATCAGCCTGGAATCGGCGCACCGCCTTTTCGGTGTTCGGGCCGAATTCACCGTCGACGCCGACGGCGTAGCCGAGGGCCTTCAGTTTCGTTTGCAACAGGGTGACGTGATCGCCGGTATCGTTCAGCCGCAGCACCGGCAGCCGCGCCGGTGTTGCGGGTGACGAGGCCGGGGCAGCGACGCGCCCGAAGGCCGCCTTTGCCTTGGCCAGATAGTCCATCCGATCCTGCAACCCGTTCGGCTGCACCGATCCGTTGTGTCCCGTGTTGATGATCTTGCTGATCGCCAGCACGTCGTCGGCATCGGCGAAGGGGCTGAGGTTGTTGCGGTTCCAGAACTCGCACGCGATCCGCAGCGAGGTCACCGGATCGGCCGCCAGTTCCGGATGGCCGACCAGGTCGAGCCCGAGCGCGGTGCCGTAGGACTGATAGTTCGCCCGTCCGGTCAACTGGAACAGCCCGCGACCCTTGTAGCGGCGGCCGTCGCCGGGCTGGGTGTTGCCCAGGTCGCGCCGGCCTTCATAGGCGTCACCCGAGGCCTGTTCCTCGGACAAGGCGAGCCCCATCGTTTCGTGACAGGCCTGCGCGATGAAATGCAGCATCCGCAGGTCGGTGTTCAGGCCCTGCGCCTGCAGGGTCTGGCGCAGGACGGGGCCAATCGCCTCGATGATCCTGCGCTGGTTCTCCCCCAGCACCTTGTTGGAGACGTAGCGGGGCGTGATCGCCCGCAGGAAATCCGCGTCCAGTGGCATGTGTTCCTCCCGTTCGGCGCGCGTGGCCGGCCGCGCCCGGGGCGCAGCGTGCCTGATCGATCACACGCCGGAAATGAAGCAACTCACACCTGGATCGCGCAGTCCGGCGCCGGCATGCCCAGATCGGCCGCCGCCCGCGTCTCATACCCGTGCCGCACCGCGTCGTAGGCCTGGCCGAGAATGCCGCCGCGAATGGTGCCCGCGCCGACCGAGCGATAGGCCGGCTTCCAGCTTTCCGGCAGGTTCGGGGAATCCGGCGGGGCCAGCCAAAGGCGGAACAGGGTCCGTTTCAGGGCCGGATCGTCGTGATCCTCGAACTCAGTCCGCGAGTGCAGCGTGGTGTGGTTGTTCAGGATCTGCATGTCGCCGGGCCGCAAACTCATCGAGTACATCAGCGACGGCCGGCGCAGCACCTGGTCCAGTTCCTCCACCGCGCGCCACCTATCGGCGTCCAGCGGGGGCACGCCCTCGATCTTCTGGGCCGATTGCAGGCGGTTGCGATTCCACTTGCTGCACAGCACCCCGTCCGCGAAATCATAGATCGGGTTGGGATAGAACGGCCCCTCATCGGGCGCCTGTTCCTGCTGGCGGCTGAAATGATACGGCAGATGCAGCAGTTCCGCGAGGTCGGGATGTTCCGCCACCATCACGTTGTGGGCGGTGACCGAGGACGTGACCATGCTCTGTCCGCCCGACTTGGCGACGTTGTAGCAGGTCAGCAGCACGACATCCGCGCCGTCGGTGTGGAAATCCAGTTCGGCGCTCGATGAATAGCCACGGCCCCCGGCGGCGCGATAGGTCGTGCCGGCATCGCGCACCGCGGACAGATACTGCGTGGCCTTGCCCTGCGGACGGGCGACGCCGGTATGCAGGCCGATGGCCCAGGTCAGCAGTTCGAATTCCTCGACCGTGGTGTCGGCGCGCGGCATCCCGCGCAGCAGGGCGAAGCCGGTGCCGGTCTTGATCTCGTTCAACGCCCGCTCGATCACCGGCCAGGCGGAGCCCAGGTCAAAATCCCCGCGCCGATAATCGTACAGCGTCTTTTCCGGATCGCGCGCCTTGCGCACGGCGGCCAGCATGTCGCGGCGAGCACGGTCATCCAGTTCGCAGATCCAGGCCGTATCGGCGTTCAGATCCGCCACGGTCCAGGCGGCACGTGTATCGGCGTTGATCGGTTTCATGACGGCACCCTCATGCGCTCTGCTCTCGCAGACGCGTGATACGATGTTTCTGGTAGGCGGCGATATCGTCCGACAGCGGATGATCGCCATCGAACAGCAGATGCGTGATGGACACGACCGGGGCGGGCTTGCCCTCCCCCAGGCCGAAATCCAGCCGGCAGACGATCCCGCCGGCGTCGCCCATATAGTTGACCTTGCTGACGACACAGCGCGGGCCGGCGGTGGCGAAGGCGGCCTGCGCGCGCAGCATCGAGAGGAACCCGGGCAGGCAGGTCGCCTCGATCGGGCAGGCCGCCAACATGCGTTCCAGCAGGGCGATCGCCGCGTCCGGATCGTCGAGCGCCATGGTCAGTTCGCCGTCATGCCGCCATCGATGACCAGTTCGCTGCCGGTCATCCAGGATGTCTCGTCGGAGGCAAGGAACAGGCAGCCCATCGCGATGTCGATCGGCTTGCCGAACCGGCCGAGCGGCGTGGCGTCCATCCGGGCCTTGCCACTCTCGTTCCCCAGCAGGCCGGGGCGTGCCATCGGCGTGTCGACGAAGCCGGGATGGACGGAATTGGCGCGGATCTGGTCGCGGGCGTACTGGATCGCGGTCGCCTTGGTGAAGATGCGGACCGAGCCCTTGGAGGCGTGATAGGCCGCGTTGGCGAAGGACCCGACGATCCCGCAGATCGAGGAAATGTTGACGATCGACCCGCCGCCGGCGCGCTGCATCGCGGGGATCACGGCTTTCGTGCCCAGGAACACGCCGGTGGAGTTCACCTCCATGATCCGGTTCCACAGTTCCAGCGACATGTCAGTCAGCGCGACGCCGGTCATGACCCCACTGGCCTGCACGGTCTGCCCCGCGGGGCGGCCGGAGACGCCGGCGATGTTGCCCAGCACGTTGACCTTGCCGTACTTGGCCTCGACCGCCGCGACCAAGGCGGTCCATTGGGCTTCGTCGGTCACGTCCAGGGGGCGGTATTCGGCGGTGCCGCCGGCCGCGACGATCTCGGCCGCGACGGTCTGGCCCAGGTCATCCTGCATGTCGCACAGCACGACGGATGCGCCGTGGGCGGCAAAGACGCGCCCGGTTTCCGCGCCGATGCCGGACGCGCCGCCGGTGACGATCGCGACCTTGCCGGAAAGCCGTGGACCTGGCTGCATGGTGGTTTCCTCCTGCCGAATACTGGGGACAGTCTGGCAGACCGGAGGCGGAACGGCCAGGGACGGGGGGCGGTGTGTCTCACCCCCGTCATCCCCGCGCTTGTCGCGGGGACCATTCGCGGCAGAGTGCTGGGGATGGTCCCCGGCACAAGGCCGGGGATGACGCGGGGGGAGGGAAGGTTACCCCACCTTCTGCGCCCGCCGCATGAACAGCAGCAGGATCAGCGGCGGGATCACCGTCAACGCCATCAGGCGGAAGTCGTTGTTGTACGAAATGATCTTCGCCTGGTACGTGATCATCTGGTCCAGCAGCATCGCGCCCCCCCGCGTGTCCGGGTCCAGGATACGCGACGCCGCGTCCCCCATCTGCAACGTCCGCTCGAACGGCGTGATCCCGGCCGAGATATCGGCGTGCGCCATCTGCGTCCCCCGCGTCAGGGTAAAGGTCGTCACCGAAATCCCGATCGCGGAGCCGAGGTTGCGGGCCAGCGACTGCACCGCCGTCGCGTCGGGACGCAGTGCCGGGGACAGCGTCGTGTAGGCCATCACCGTCATCGGGTTGAACACCAGCCCGATCGAGAACCCCTGCATGAACAGGACCAGCATCATCTCGGTCCGGCGGACATCGGGAGTCCAGCCGCTCATGATCAGCATCACCGCGCCCAGGGAAATCAGGCCCGTCGCCATGATCTTGCGCTGGTCGAACATCTTGCTCAGCCAGCTTGCCACGAACATCGCGACCATGGTCCCGAAGCCGCGCGGAGCCATGGCGATCCCCGAATCCAGCACCGGAAAATGCGCGAGTTGTTGCAGGAACGGCGCCATCAGCGTCGCAGTCGACAGCATCAGCGACGACACACAGGACACCATGATGATGCCCGAGAAGAAGTTGCGGTCGGTGAACAGGGCCAGCGGCAGGAACGGCTTCTCGGCCATCACCATGTGGACGATGAACAGATAGAAGCACAGGCCGCAGATCGTAGCCTCGATGATGATCTCGGTCGAGTTGAACCAATCCAGCGTCTGGCCGCGGTCCAGCATGAGCTGCAACGTCCCGACGCCGATCGCCAGCATCGAGAAGCCGTACCAACTGAACGTCATGTTCGGCTTGGGCGCGACCTTGGGCAGGAAGATCAGCACGCCCAGGAAGGCCAGCAGCCCGGGGCCGAGGTTCACGTAGAACACCCACCGCCAGTTATAGGCATCCGTCAGCCAGCCTCCCAGGGTAGGGCCAAGCGTGGGACCCATGGTGATGCCCATGGCGAAGATGGCCATGGCCTGGGCGCGTTGGGCAAAGGGATAGATGTCCAGCATCGTCGCCTGGCACATCGGCGCCAGGGCCGCGCCGAACATGCCCTGGATGATGCGGAAGGTGATCAGTTGCTCCAGCGACTGCGACGCGCCGGACAGCATCGACATGCCGATGAACCCGCCCAGGCAGATCAGGAACATCCGCTTGCGCCCGAACCGCTGCGCCATCCACCCGACCGGAGCGGTGAAAATGGCCGCCGCGATCACGTACGACGTGAGCACCCAGGAAATCTCATCGGCCGAGGCCGACATGCTGCCCTGGATGTAGGGCAGCGCCACGATGGAGATCGTCGAATCCAGCGTCTGGATGAACATCGCGAGCATCACCGAGGCGGTGATGAGCCGGCGATGCGGTACGACGGTGGTGTCCGACATGCGATGCGATCCCGTCAGGTCGGCTGGCGCGCGTGGCGGCGCATCAGGAACAGCAGCAGCAGCGGCGGGATGACGACCAGCATCATCAGGCGGAAGTCGGTGTTATAGGCGATGATCTGCGCCTGGTAGTTGATCATCTGCTCCAGCATCATGGCCCCCGACCGGGTCGTCGGGTCCAGCACCTGGCCCAGCCTGTCCTGGTGCTGCAACAGACGCTCGAACGGGGTGATGCCGGCCGAGATTTCGGCGTGGTTGGTCTGGAAGCCTCGGGTCAGGGTGAACGTCATCACCGAGATACCGACCGCCGATCCGACATTGCGGGCCAGGGACTGGACGGCCGTGCCCTCCCCCCGGAACACCGCGGGCAGGGTCGTGTAGGCCATCACCGTCATGGGATTGAACACCAGACCGATCGACAGCCCCTGCATCACCAGGGCGATGACCATCCGCATGCCGGTCACATCAGGGGTCCAGGTGCTCATTTCGTACAGCACGCTGCCCAGGATCAGCAGTCCCACGGCCATGATCTTGCGGTGGTCGAAATGCATCGCCAGCCGGCTGGCCAGCCACATCGAGAAGATCGTGCCGATCCCGCGCGGGGCGAGCGCCCAGCCCGCTTCCTCGGGCGGCAGGCCGCCGAGCTTCTGGAGATAGGGGGCGAGCAGCGCGCTGGTGGCCTGAAGGATGGCCGAGATGCAGAAGATCATGATGATGGCGGAGAAGAAATTCCGATCCTTGAACAGCCCGGTGGGCAGGAACGGCTTGTCGGACAGCACCATGTGGACAATGAACAGATAGAACGCGGTGCCGGATACCACGGCCAGGACCATGATCTGGCGGGATGTGAACCAGTCGAGGATCTGGCCGCGATCCAGCATCATCTGGAACGATCCGACCGCGAGCGCCAGCAGCCCGAAGCCGTACCAACTGAACTTCAGCCCCGGACGGGCCGGCGCGCTCGGCAGGAACAGCACCAGCCCCGTGACCGCGATGATGCCGAAGGGCAGGTTGACGTAGAAGACCCAGCGCCAGTTATACAGGTCGGTCAGGTACCCACCCATAGCGGGCCCCACCATCGGCCCCATCGTCACGCCCATCGAAAACAGAGCCATCGCCTGCGCTCGGCGGGCGAACGGGTAGATGTCGAGCATCGTCGCCTGCGACAGCGGGGCCAGGCCGGCACCGAACATCCCCTGCAACAGGCGGCAGCCGACAAGCTGCGGCAGGGTCTGCGCCGCCCCGCACATCATCGAGGCACAGACGAACCCCACCATGCAGGTGATGAACAGCCGCTTGCGGCCAAAGCGCTGCGCCATCCAACCCACCGGGGCGGTGCAGATCGCGGCGGCGATGACGGAGGAGGTCAGGACCCAGTTGATCTCCTCGGCGCTGGCCGAGAGGCTTCCCTGCATATAGGGCAGCGCGACCACGACGATCGAGGTATCCAGCACCTGCATGAACATCGACAGCATGGCCGACGCGGTGATCAACCTGCGGTGCGGGACGTGGACGTCGTCGGACATCGTGACGGTGACCGGCCTTGCTGTTGGACCCCGGGGGGACGTTCGCTCAACGAAAGCCGATCGTGCCGGTTTTGTCATCCTGACGCCGGACCGGGTCGCTGACCATCCCTGCGGGATCAGGGGAGACCGGTCGGTTCGGCATGGGTGCGGGGGATCGGTGCCGGACGGACACAAAACTAAAATATGTCACGATCACCGGTTTACCGTTCCGAATTCTTGCCGCGACACGGGAACGACCGATATGGTGGCCCATGCCCAACACTCATCGCACGCGGGTCCTGATCATCGGCGCCGGACCAGCGGGTTACACCGCCGCGATCTATGCCGCCCGCGCCAATCTCTCCCCCATGCTCGTCGCCGGCCTCCAGCCCGGCGGGCAGCTTACCATCACGACCGATGTCGAGAATTATCCAGGCTTCGCCGAGGTCATCCAGGGCCCCTGGCTGATGGAGCAGATGGAGGCACAGGCCCGCCATGTCGGGACCAATGTCATCCACGACATCATCACGAAGGTGGACCTGTCCCAGCGTCCCTTTCGGTGTGAGGCCGACTCGGGCGACATCTTCATCGCCGACGCGCTGATCATCGCGACCGGTGCCCAGGCCCGCTGGCTGGGCTTGCCGGCCGAGATGGCGCTGCAAGGCCGGGGCGTCTCGGCCTGCGCGACCTGTGACGGGTTCTTCTATCGCGGCAAGACGGTCGCCGTGGTCGGGGGCGGCAACACCGCGGTCGAGGAAGCGCTGTACCTGACCCACCACGCCGACACCGTGACCCTGATCCACCGGCGCGATTCGTTGCGGGCGGAGAAAATCCTCCAGGCCCGCCTGTTCGCCCATCCCAAGGTGAAGGTGATCTGGAACGCGACCGTCGACGACATCCTGGCCGGCGGCACGCCCGAGGGTGTGACCGGCGTCCGCCTGCGCGACACGGTCACCGGCGCCCTGTCCGACCTGCCGGTCGACGGCGTCTTCATCGCGATCGGCCACACGCCCACCACTGGAATATTCGCCGGGCAGGTCGACATGGACTCGGAAGGCTATATCCGCACCGTTCCCGGCAGCACCCGCACCTCGGTCGAGGGTGTGTTCGCCGCCGGTGACGTGCAGGACAAGATCTTCCGCCAGGCGGTCACCGCGGCCGGCACCGGCTGCATGGCGGCGCTGGAGAGCGAGAAATACCTGGCCGAACGTGAACACGCTCCGGCACTCGCGGCGGATTGATTGGTCAAAGTGATTGGCCAAAGTGATTGGTATGACGGAAACAGGACCAAACAGGTCAACAGACTCGACCGGATTGCCGTAAGAATGCTCTGCTTTCCGACGGCATGACCGCCGCACCGGGTCTGAGCTTTACCGTCGGGCAGTGCCCCGGCGCAGGGAGAGGCTGAGGAGATGGACTGGGACAAGCTACGCGTATTCCACGCGGTGGCCGAAGCGGGCAGCTTCACGCATGCCGGCGATACGTTGAATCTCAGCCAGTCCGCTGTGTCACGTCAGATCTCGGCCCTGGAGGAAGCGCTCCAGGTGCCGCTGTTCCACCGCCACGCGCGGGGACTGATCCTGACCGAACAGGGCGAGTCGCTGAACCGCACGGTGCGCGACGTCTTCGCCAAGCTGGCGATGACCGAGGCGCTGCTGACCGAGAGCAAGGAAAAGCCCGCCGGCCGCCTGAAGGTCACGACGACCGTCGGCTTCGGCGTGATCTGGCTCGCCCCGCGTCTGACCGCCTTTCTCGAAGCCTACCCCGAGGTCTCGGTCTCCCTCCTGCTCGACGACGCGGAACTGGATCTGGCGATGCGGGAAGCCGATGTCGCCATCCGCATGCATCCGCCCAAGCAGCCCGACCTGGTGCAGCGGCATCTGACGACGCTGCAATGGCATATCTGCGCCTCGACCGACTACCTCAAGCGCTATGGCGTGCCGCAGCGGGCCGAGGAGCTGGACGCGCACAAGCTGATCCTGTTCGGCAGCCACCACCCGCCGATCACCGATGTGAACTGGCTGGCCGAGGTCGGCCGGCGCCCCGGCAACCCGAGGCGGGCGGTGCTGGAGGTGAACAGCACCCATGCCGTGCTGCTGGCGATCCAGTCCGGCCTCGGGATCGGTGCCCTGCCCGATTATGTCGTGCAGGAGAACCCCGACCTCGTGCGCATCCTGACCGACCTCAAGGGACCGAAGGTGGACGTGTATTTCGTCTATCCCGAGGAACTGCGGAACTCCAAGCGCGTGGCGGTCTTCCGGGATTTCCTGCTGTCGCGTCTCGGCGAGATCCACTGACCCTCCGTCCGGGGTTCGGCGTTACCCCATGAATGAATGGCGGCTGGTGCTGGCGAGCCCGCTGTTCCGGCGGTTCTGGCTGGCGCTGCTGACCAACAACCTGGGCAACTGGTGTGTCATCGCCAGCCTGCCCATCCTGGTCGCGGCGAAGTTCGGCGCGGGGGAGGAACTGGTCCTCTCCCTCGGCCTGCGGGTCCTGCCCAAGATCATCCTGGCCCCGCTGGCGGGGGACCTGTTCCAGCGGCTCGGTTCCACGCGGCTGGCAAGCTGGTCGCTCGCGGCCATGGCCGTGCTGACCGCCACCCTGCCCTGGTGTGACGACTTCATCCTGCTGCAATGCGTGATCGCGACGATCGGCACGCTGGAGGTGTTCCTCACGCCCGGCCTGCTGTCGCTGCGCGGCCCGGTGACGCCGCCGGGGCGGGAGATGGCGGGAAACACCCTGTGCTCGGTGGCCGACCGGATGGCCAAGTTCGCCGGCCCCGTGCTGGGTGGGGCGATCCTGCTGGCGGGGTTCGTGCCCGCCTTCCTGGTGTTCGGCATCACTTTGCTGGCCGCCAGTGTCGCGATCGGCCGCCTGCCCGATGTGCCGGCCGATGCGACATCCCCGACCGGACGATGGCACGCGCTGCGGATGCCGATCGAGTTCGGCCGGATGCTCCGCAACGACACACGCCTCATCGGCCTCCTGACCGCCGCCGTCACCTACATGGTGATGCTCGGCGGGCTGAGGCCCTTCCTGTTCTGGGCCAACCGGGACTGGTTCGGTGCGTCCGATGCCGCCTGGACCGGGCTGCTCGCGGCGCAGGGCGCGGGGGCTCTGGCGGGCGCGTTGCTGGCGGGGTTCTTCAGCGCCGCCCTGCTCCGCCGCATCGGCGCCTATCAGTTGACGCTGCTGACCGGGATCCTGGAAGGCCTGCTGCTGCTGTCGCTGCTGTTCGTGCAGACGACGACCCAGGCGATGGTCATCCTCGCGCTGGCGAGCATGCCCGAGATCATCTCCACCGCCGCCTGGTTCACCGCGTTCCAGCAGCGGCTTACCCCGCGACAGCAAGGCGTTTTCTTCGCCTTTGCCGCCCCGCTCTGGGATGTAGCGTTCGTGTCGGGAGTCGCGGTCGGGGGGCTGTATGCCGCCGGCATCATGCCCCTGTCCGGCTATTGGGCGCTGGTCACGCTCAGCGCCACGGTCCCGCTGGTGCCGTTGCTGGTACTCAGCGCTTTCCGCGGGGAGCCGGCGCGGGTGCGGCGGGACGAACGGGCGGCAGGTCCTCCTCCAGCACCGTGATGTGGACGGCGTAGGAGGTCTCGCCGTCCTCGGTGTCCTTGTGGATCGTGCCGATCACCTCGTCATTGACGGCGACCTCGACGGACATGTTGGCCCGCGCCGGCGGCAGCAGGTTGATGCGTTCCGAGCCAAGCAGGCGGCGCAGATAGGCCTGCACCCGCTCGATATCTGATTTGTTCATAGGCTTTCGTCTTTCCGATAGGCGGTCAGGCCGGACGCATCATGCCCCGGGACGCGGTTGGTTGATAGCCCCGGCGTTGGCTGGGTTGTGCCCGTCAAACCGGCCCCGCGTCTACCCTTGCCGGTCGCATATCAGGCGGCAAGGCCGAAAGCCCGGGCCCTTTCACACAGTCGTGTGCGAACGGCCGCCAGGATCGGCCCTGTGACGACCAGGGGCGCAAAGCCCTCCGCTTCCCATCGGCGCGCGGCGAAATCCGGATGTGCCTGGACGACCGCGCCGCCATTCGCAAAGGCCGACCGGCCACAGCAGTCGAGGAAGCTTTCGGTCGGCAACCCCTCGGCCAGCACCGCCGCGTGGGCGGGCAATTCGATATGGAAGTAGCGGATGCGCGCCACGGGGACCTGGGTCACGGACGTATCATTGACCAGATAGCGGGCGGGAATCAGCACCTCATCGGTGAACACCGCGTGGTCGGGCGACAGGAACAGGTCCCGCGCCGGAACGCCTGGGGCGAAAGCGCCGGCGGCGATGCGGATCGGCCGGACGCTGGCTGGCCGGGGATGATGGTCGCAGGCAACATCGCGGTGGCCGATCCAGACGATCGGGGCACTGGCCCCGTCGAGCAGCGAGACCGCCTGCCCCACGCGCAATGCTTCGACCGCGACCATCCCCTCGGGCGTGGCGATCCGCGTGCCGGCGGCGAAGCACGCCACGGCCGCGCTGTAGACATAGGAGACCGAAACGGTGGCGCCCACCTGCTGGCGGAAGGCGGTCAGCATATTGCCGCCGCCACGGACCTCCGATCGTCCCGCTGTGCCTATGTTGAGTGATTCGACCCCCGTCCCGATGAAACGGCTCAACAGGTCGGCATTGGTGACCTGGCCAACCGAGAGGAAATCGTCGATCGCGGTGATCGGGACGTCCTGCCGACCGGACGCGCCGCCGAAATCCAGAACCCCATCGTTGGGCGCCAGGGTGATGCCCGCCGGGTTCGTCGGTTGCTGTACGGAAAACAGGTGGACCGTTGCCCCCTGGCTCACCACGTCAAGGTTGACGGCATCGTGCGCGGTCACGGTTGCGGCGTCCGCGCTCAGGTTCTCAACCGAGAATGCGCTGGCGGCATCGACAACAAATCCGACATTGACCGCGAGCAGCGTGCCCAGCGACGCGTCGAACCGCGCGACGTCGATCGATTGTTCCCAACCGCTCAGGGCCATTGGCAGCGTGAAGGCCTGGGCCGCGGAGGTGACCGCGCCTGCAAAGGTAAACGGGAACCCGCCGCCGATGTTCCCCACATTGGTAAGCACCCCGCCGCCTGTCGTGGATGTCCCCGGGCCGGGGATGAACTCGTATTGCAGGCCGATCCGCGCGCCGGCATCGGTCATGACCGCCGCCAGGAAATTGGCGGGCCCTTCCTGGACCGTGCTCCCCTTGCTGAGAACCGTCAGGTCGACCGTGCCGGTTCCAAGAAACGCGGCGAGGTCCGCCCCGGTCGGGGTGAAATTGCCGCTGGCGAGTGTTTCCAACGACACGCCGCCGACGAACGTGCCGGATTGGCCGAGGAAATCCGCGATCCCATCATAGGCACCGAGGGTCACCGTCGTGCTCGGCCGCGCTTCCCCCTCCAACATGATGGTGCCGTTGGGCGTCTGGACGCTGACCAGGCCGCTGAATGACAGGGAAAAGCGGGACGTGACCGGGGCATAATTCTCGATCGCGGCCGCCGCCATCACGTCGACGCCGAGCGTGAGGCTGATGCCGGTGAGGGTGCCGAGGTTGGGGTCGAATTGGGCGAAGCTGGCGACCCGTGACGCGCCGGTCGGTGTCCTGAGAAGCGTCTGCTGCTGCAGGTCGGTGTTGGCCATGATGTCCGCTCCCACCGCCCCGGTTCGGCCGCGGCGGATGGCGGCCAATGCCCAGGTTCAGGGAAAGATACCGTATTTCTTCGTAACACGAAAGTGCCGTTACAATTCGCGGACGGCGTCCTCGGCCAGCAGCAGGCGCGCGCTTACCAGCGCCGCGGCGGCATCACGCCGCCTGGGGCCAACGGGGGCACGCTCCTGCATGGAGGGGCGCGGGTCACCGGCGGCTTCCCGTTCCGCCCGCGTCGCGGCGAAAGCCAGGAAGGAGCCGTCGCGGTCGGCGAGTTCGCCCGCCGGGTAAGGCGCCTTGTAGATGTTCCAGCCGGTATAGGTGCCTCGGGGTACCGCGATATCGGGCAGCAGGATGCCGCTGGTTTCGTTCCCGTCCGCGTCCACCGCGGGCACGAGCGGAGTGTAGACCGCGGCCGGTTCCGCCGGATCGGTCCAGTCCGGCAAAGGCGCCACGACATTGGCCGAGGTCGGCGCGGTCAGGCCCGGTATCGCCGGGAAGCCCAACCGATCGGCCGGCACCAGCGTGCCGTTGTCGATCCGAGGCAGCCGGCTGTCGGGCGGCGGACGATCGAAGGCCACCCACTCATCCAGAGCGACCAGCAGGGCCCGGATCGCGGGGCTGGGATCATGCGGGTTGCGCGGCGCGACACAGGGGCCGTGATCCGACGGACTGCCAGGCCGCCCACCATGCTGCGTCCCGGCGATCAGGAAGCCGCGCACATTGTCCGGCAGCGCGACATCGTGCCGGCCGGATGGATCCGTGTGCAGCAAAGACGCGCCCTTCTGCCAGTATTCCGTGGGCGTGTTGGTCTCGATCAGCCTGGGATCGGTCGCGTCCCCGCGCAGCAGGGCGCCGGTCTGGCCGGTGATCGGGTCGGTCGTGACGGCCGCCGAGAACGGAAACTCGATCTCGGGGAAGTCATGGTCTTCATGCCAGGTGCGCGTGCGGAAGGGCTGGGCGAAGGGGGTGTTGTGAAAGACCCGCCCGACGCCAGCGACATGGGTCAGGATGCCGTCGAAGACCCGCGCCCCGTCCTCATCCGCGTTGAAGCCCTGGGCGATGTGGTCGCGCAGATAGCGCCCGGCCTGGGAAATCCCGAAGGCCAGGGTATGCGTCACCGGACGGCCGACCAGGTCCGCGCCATGCCGGCGCAGATGGCTGACGATGTCACGCGTGGCCGCGAAGCCCACGCCCTGCACGCGCGGGTTAGTTGCCGTGTAGCGGACTTCGTAGATCGAGCCGATCTCCGGCTTCGTTCCCTCCGGCAGCAGCCGGATCGTGCGGTTGTCAATGAAATCAAATGCCACGGGCCGGCGCGCCGCTTTCTGTGTCCGTCGCACGGTCACGACGGCGTCCGTCTCGGCGGCCTCGTGCGACAGACGGAACGTCTCATGGATGCCCAGGCGGGTGCCGGAGACGAACTCATCCCGGATGCGCTGCGTCATGCCGGCGATCAGCGGCGTTTCCAGCCCCAACCCCGTGGCCTTCGGCGCCCCAGCATCCCACCCCGTCCACAGCAGCGAAAAGCCGAGGCGGAAGGGCAGCGCGTTGCCCAACTGCTCCGCGCTGGTCCAGGCATTCCCCGCCGGACCGCCGCACAGATTGTGGATCATCATGATCCGGCCGCGGTTGTTCACCTCATGCAGCAGCCGTCCGTTGCCCCGCACCGGATCGGCCGGCCGCAGCAGAATGAAGTCGGAGCGATATGAAACCATCCCCGCCGCGTCGCGCGGGGCCTGGTCCAGCAACGCGATCCCGCGATTGCCCGGATGCAGCGGATCGAGCGTGCCGGACGCCGTCCCCTCGATCCGCTCATAGGCGCCCGATGCCCCGAATTCCGCCCCGCCCACCAAGGGCGATCGGGCGCGGATTTCGATGCCCGTGATCATGCGAAACGAAGCGTGGCTTCGGTCCGGGCCTGGAGTTCATCCCGCGTCAGCCCGTCGACCATGTCGATCACCAGGAACCCGTCCGGCGTCACGTCCATCACCGCGAGGTCCGTATAGACGCGCCGCACCACGCCCTTGGCGGTCAGCGGATAGGAACACACCCGCCGCAGCCTGGTGCCACCGCCCTTGGTGTTGTGCTCCATTGCGACCCAGAGCCGCTTGGCCCCCACCGCGAGGTCCATCGCGCCGCCAATCTGGCGCGTCGGATCATTCGCCGTGCGCGCCCAGTTGGCGATGTCCCCGGTCTCCGACACCTCGAACGCGCCCAGCACGCACAAATCCAAATGTCCGCCGCGGGCGATGCCGAAGCTGTCGGCGTGGTGCACATAGGCCCCTCCGGTCCGCAATGTGATTGGCTGGGTGCCGGCGTTCACCAGGAACGGGCTTTCCGAGCCGGCGGCCGGCGCCGGACCGATCCCGATCACACCGTTCTCGGCATGGAAGATCACCTCCCGATCAGCCGGGACGAAGTCGGACACGGTGGTCGGGATGCCGATGCCCAGGTTGACGAACCAGCCCTCGGGGATGTCGCGGGCGATGCGGGCGGCGACGCCCAGGCGATCGAGCGGGCGGAATGCGATGTCGGCCATTGGGATGCCCTCCTCAGCCTGGAATATGCAGGACGCGGCGGACGAAGACGCCCGCGGTGTGGATACCCTCGGGCGGCAGGTCGCCGAGTTCGACGATGTGCTTCGTCTGCACGATCACCATGTCGGACGCCATCGCCATGATCGGGTTGAAGTTCCGCGCACTCTCGCGATGCGTCAGGTTGCCCCAGCGATCGGCCTGCCAGGCGTCGATCAGCGCCACGTCGCCGCGGATCGGGTATTCCAGCAGGCATTCGCGGCCGTTGATGACACGGGATTCGCGGCCCTCGGCGATCGCGGTGCCGGCGCCCGTCGGCGTGTAGAACGCCTGCACGCCCGAGCCACCGGCGCGGATGCGTTCGGCCAGCGTCCCCTGCGGCACGATCTCAAGCTCCAGCTTGCCGGCGGCGAAGCGCTGGCCGGCGATGCTTTCCGCGCGGACGAAGCTGCAAATGAGTTTGCTGACATGGCCCGTGGCCAGGATATCGGCGATCGGCCCGTCCATGCGCCCGCCGGCGTTGCACACCAGCGTGAGGTCGCGGGCGCCCTGTTCCATCAGGCCGTAGACGAGTTGCTCGGGCGTGCCGGCGGCGAACCCGGCGAGCAGGACGGTGGAGCCGTCCTTGATGCCCGCCATGGCCTCGGCCATCGAGGCGACAATCTTGTTGATCATGCGAAGGCGTTTCCTCTGGTCGGGGAAACGGTAGCGCCGGTTGGTCCCGCCTGGAAGACCTCAGACCGCGCTGACATCCCCCACAACGATCCGACGCGGCCCATCGGGCGTGTCGAGCAGCAGGGCGCCATCCTGGTCGAGGCCGATGAACGCGCCTTCCATCATCTGGCCCTGCATGTTCACCACCAGCGGCGTGCCGAGCGCATGGCCGCGCGCCAGCCAGGCCTCCCGGATCGGGGCGAATCCCTGGTCGAGCCAGTGCGTGATCAGCCGCTCCAGCTCCAGCAGCAGCAAATCCCGCGCCCCATCGACCGAGGCGATGCCGCCGCATCCGGCCAGAGTCATGGTCTTGTAGCCAGCGGTCGTTGGTGCCTCCAGCACGTTCAACCCGATGCCCAGGATGGTGGAGTCGTCCGCGTTCTCCACGAGAATCCCGGCGATCTTGCCGCCATCGACCAGCACGTCGTTCGGCCATTTCACGATGATCTCGCACTTCTTCGGCGCGAGTCCCGCCACCGCCTCGGCCACCGCAACGGCCGCGACGAAGCTCAGTTCCGAAATGCGGCCGGGCGGCAGATCGAGCCGCAACAGGACCGACATATAGAGGTTGCCGGGCGGACTGAACCAGGTGCGCGCGAGGCGGCCACGCCCGGATTTCTGCTCATCCGCATGGACGACCGTGCCATGTTCGGCACCCTCGGCGGCAAGCCTGCGGGCCTCATCATTGGTGGACCCGATCGTGTCATAGTGCAGGACGTTGAACATCACCCTCACCAGGTAGGTCGCATGGTCGAAGTGTTGGGGCTTGGCCCCAAACCCCATCAGGGGGCGTT
>DIUL01000031.1:8087-54970 GCA_002422345.1 Acetobacteraceae bacterium UBA6159 | reverse complement strand
CGCCGTCAACCGGACAGTAGTGATAATATATCATGTCACCGTTCGGCATGAGCAACGATGGTGTGAGTAGGGCTTTATGACGCGCAATGGTGAAAGATTACAAATTGTCCATAATATGACGACCGATGCCCTCAGGCTCCCTTAGGCTCGGATTAGTCTCGCCAATGGGTGCGCTGGTATGGTGCAGCATGGTCGGAATGGGTAGGGAAATCTGTGGGTTATAAGAGGCGTGGTTAGCATGACGGGCTATGATTAGGCTCGGACGAAATCCAGCATCTCATGATCGGCGAGCGCCGTAGGCCCTGCGGTCAGCAACCGGTCCCGCATGCGGGACCGATGCCCCTCCGCGCCATGCACCGTCGGCTGCCCGTGCGTCATGTCGAACAGCATCGGCGCATCCGCCATGCCCGTCGGCTTCGTCCTGCCAGCCATCGTCCCGCCGTCCCGAAAGACGGCAGCCTAGGCGGGAAAGGTTACCGATCAGCTAACGCCGAGGGGCGGCTTGTCCATCCCGGACGGGGAGAGGGTGAAGATTTCGTATCCATCCTCGGTCACGCCGATCATATGCTCGAACTGCGCGGACAGGCTGCGGTCGCGGGTCACCGCTGTCCAGCCGTCATCGAGGATCTTCACCTCCGGCCGGCCCGCGTTCACCATCGGCTCGATCGTGAAGAACATGCCGGGCCGCAGGACGGGGCCTTCGCCGGTCCGGCCGAAATGCAGGACGTTCGGCGGTTCGTGAAAGCGCCGGCCGATGCCGTGGCCGCAGAAATCGCGCACGACGCTGAAGCGGTGCCCCTCCACGAAGGTCTGGATCACGTGGCCGATGTCGCCGAAGGTGCGGCCGGGCTTGACGATCTCCACCCCCCGCATCAGCGCCTCATACGTCACATCGATCAAATTGCGCGCCCGTGTGCTCGGCGCGCCGGCGGAGTACATCCGCGAGGAATCCCCGTGCCAGCCGTTCAGGATCACGGTCACGTCGATGTTCAGGACGTCGCCCTTCTCCAGCTTCCGCTCGCCGGGGATGCCGTGGCAGACGACGTGGTTGATCGAGGTGCAGATCGACTTGGGATAGCCGCGATAGTTCAGCGGCGCCGGGGTTGCGCCGGCCGCCAGGATGAAGTCATGGCAAATCCGGTCGAGTGTCCCGGTCGTGACGCCGGGCCGTACATGCTCATGGATCATGTCCAGGGCTTCGGCCGCCAGCCGTCCCGCGGCGCGCATCGGGGCGAAATCCTCCGGCGTGTGAATCGTGATGCTCTTCGCTTCCGCGCCGCCGTCCATCCGCTTGCTCCGCCCTCGGCTTCTGTTCATGCCGCCCCAACATGCTGAACGCACGTCCCGCGCGCAAGGCCGGCGCGTTGTGGGGGCTGGTATGCCGGATCGCGGGCACGGGGCAACCATTTCCGGCTGTGAAGCCGAGCGAGGCAGATAGGCAGGCGGCGCCGTTCCGGCTAAGGGAGCCGCCATGATCATCGACATGCATACCCATGCCGGGCGGCCGCAGCGGACGGGCGATGTCGACCGCCGGGTGCTTGCCACCATGCGCCCCGCCGGTGTCGCCGCCGCCGTCGTGTCCGCCATCGCCGACATCCCGGCCATCCGGCGCGACCCCGTCTCTCGCCGCCTGATGAAGGTGCGCGATCCGGAGGCGGGCGAGTGCCTGGCCGCCGTCCATGGCTATCTGGACAGTTTCACCTCGGCCGGCATGCGGATCGCTCGCGAACCCACCGATATAAGCGCCGATGATCCGTCCCTGGTGCTTGCGGTGGAGGGCTGTGACTTCCTGGAAGGCAATCTCGACCGGCTGGACATCATGGCCGAACGCGGGGTGCGGAGCATCCAGTTGACGCATTATCTGGTGAACGAAACCGGCGACATCCAGACCGAGCCGCCGGTGCATGGCGGCCTGACCCCCTTCGGCGCCGACGCCGTCCGCCGGATGAACCAGCGCGGGATCATCCTCGATGTCGCCCATTGCTCCGAGGACACGGTCAAGGGCGTCGCCCGCGTCGCCACCAGGCCGTTCCTGTGTACCCATGCGAACCTCAAGGAACCGGGCCATCCCGATGGCGACCATCCCCGCTATATCAGCCCCGACTACGCCCGCATGATCGTGGAATCGGGGGGCGTCCTCGGCGCCTGGATCGCCGTCCTGCAACGGGAGAAGCTGCCTGGGATGATCCGCCATCTGTTCCGTGCGATCGACGCGCTGGGGATTGACCATGTCGGCATCGGCTCCGACCTGCCGGCCGGTGTCGCCAAGACCGAGATGCCCGATTTCTCCCGCCACCCCGAGATCGTCGCCGCGATGCTTGATCGCGGCATGAGCGCCGAGGAGGTCGAGAAGGTCTGCTCCGGCAACTGGCTGCGGGTGTTCCAGGCGGTGCGGGCATGACCACCACGGCACAGAAGCGGGTCGTGGCCGAACAGGCCGCCGCCATGGTTCAGGACGGGATGCTGGTTGGTCTCGGTACGGGATCGACGGCCACCTTCGCGATCGAGGCGCTGATCCGCCGAGCGCGGGAAGGGCTGTCGATTACCTGCGTCCCGACGTCCGATCGCAGCGACGCGCAGGCGCGCGCAGGCGGCTTGGTGCTGCTGGATGAACCGCCGGCCGACCGGATGATCGACATCACGATCGATGGCGCGGATGAGGTCGAGGACGGCACGCTCAATCTGATCAAGGGCCTGGGCGGGGCGCTGCTGCGGGAGAAGATCGTCGCCGCCAGCACCAGGCGCCTGGTCATCATCGCCGACGCGGGCAAGAGGGTCCGAAGGCTGGGCCAGAAGTCACCCGTCCCGGTGGAGGTCGTGCGCTTCGGCTGGGAAACCACCGAACGCCGCCTTCGGGATTTGGGCGCCGAGTCCGTGCCCCGGCGCGCCCCCGACGGGGGGATGTATCTGACCGATGGCGGGAACTACATCCTCGATTGCCGGTTTCCCGCCCAGACCGACCTCGCCGGGTTGGAGCGTTCGCTGGCCGTGACGGTCGGGGTCATCGAGACCGGGCTGTTCATCGGCATGGCCGAAACGGTCCTGATCGGCACGTCGAACGGCGTTGTCACGCTGACCGCGGCGCGGGGCTGACCCACCGACAACCGGGCTGGCGGGTCAGCCCCGCGCGGGATCACGTCTCAGCGCGCGGCGACCTGCTGCTGTTCGGGGCGGAGGATCATGCAGGGCGTCTTGCGGCGGTTGAGGGTCTGGCAGGACGATTGTGCCTCGGCCGCGGACAGGCCCGTGAGTTGCGCCCGCCAGACCGGCTTGCGGTTCACCATGGCGGCCATCACCTTGACCTCTCCGTCATTCGTCAGCCGGCGGGCGGATGCGGCGGCCGCCCGGGCCTGCTGTTCGGCCGCGAAGCTGCCAACCTGGATCGCCCAGGCGGTTGCCGGACGGGTCTTGGCCGGCACGGTCCGCGCGGATGCCATCACTGCGGGAGGCGGAGGGGCCGCCACGACCCGCGTCGGCGCGATGGGCGCGGCCTGCGCGGTCGGCACCACGTTGCGCTGCGCGACCTGCATCGGTGTCCGGCGGTCGGTCGGGATGTTCAGCCGCTCAAACCCGTCATTCAGCAGGGAGACCATGTGCAGGTCACGCTCCCCGCCCGAGGCGCCGCCCATGACCACGCCGATCAGGCGGGTTCCGCCGCGCACGGCGCTGGTGATCAGGTTGTAGCCGGAGGCATTGGTGTAGCCGGTCTTCAGGCCATCAGCGCCCGGGTAGCTGTGCAGCAACTGATGGTGATTGTGCATCGTCCGGCCGTGCCAGTTGAAGGCTTCGGTCGCGAAATAGCGGTACTGGGTGGGGAAATCCGACATCAGCCGGCGCGCCATCAGCGCCATGTCGCGCGCCGTGGTCACCTGATAGAGGTCGGGCAGGCCGGACGCATTCTCGAACCGCGTGTTGCTCATGCCCAGGGCGCGGGCGCGGAGCGTCATCATCTGGGCGAATCGGTCCTCGGTCCCGCCGAGGAGTTCGGCCAGCGCGGCGGCGGCGTCGTTCGCGGACTTGGTCACCAGGCCCAGTACGGCCTGTTCCACCGTGATGCGCGTGCCGGGCATCAGGCCGAGCTTGGTGGGGGACATCGAGGCGGCGTGGGAGGAGACGGGGACGTACTGGTCCAGGGTGATGCGGCGATCGCGCACGGCCTCAAACACCATGTAGATCGTCATGACCTTCACGAGGCTGGCGGGATAGCGGGGCTCATCGATGTTGACGCCCGACAGCATCGCCCCGGTGCGGGCGTCGATCACGATGGAACTATAGCGGTAGGAGCCGATCTGGGCCTGTGCGGGGCGCAGGCCAGCCAGCAGGCCGATGACCAGCACGACGAGCGCGAGCCAAACCGAATGAAAAAGGCTCCTGTGCCGCCGCGTCCCAGGCATCAACCAACCCCCGCATCAAATATCGGACCTGAGACTATGTGTCCGAATCGCTGCTGTCCAGCGAAAATGAGTTAACAAAACCAAAACACGCGAAGGGCTTAGCACGTTTTGTTGCCACGGTGTGAAGGCTGAAACCGAGCCCTGAAGCCCCATTATGAATTTTTGTGCGCTGCACAATTTGTTCTTGAACGCGCAGACCCTGTGGCCTATATCCGATCATGTTGCGGTGCAGCAAAAGCGCCGCGGATGATTTCAACGGCTCGGTGGGGGCGCTTGGCGCCGGACCGCCCGGAAGTGGGAAAACTGGCATGGCTTCTAAACCAAAAGTCGCGGCTGCGACAGTCCCGGTCGAGGACGCCAAGCCGCTCGAGATCGTGGCGCCCGTGATCGCCGCGCAAGCGAACGAGACGACGGCGGAGACGGTGGAGCCCGCGATGGCAGCACCCGAAGCCGCGAAGACCAACGACGTGAATATGTCGGCGCCGCTGCCCCCGTTGGGCGCGGTGGATATCAAAAAAGGTATGGAGAAGGCAATGAAGAGCACTGAAGAGCTGGTCGCGTTCGGCCAGGGCAATATCGAAGCGTTCGTGAAGTCCAGCCAGATCTGGACCGCCGGCCTGCAGGACCTGTCCAAGCAGTTCGCCGCCACCGCGCAGGCCAACCTCGATGAGACGATGAACGCGTTCAAGGCGTTCTCCGGCGTGAAGTCCCTCAAGGACGCGATCGACCTGCAGACGAACTTCGCCCGTTCGGCGTTCGAAAAGTCGATGGCCGAGTCGGGCAAGCTGACCGACGCGTCGTTCAAGCTGACCGAGCAGGCGCTGGCGCCGATCTCTCAGCGCATGACGGCCGCGATCGACAGCATCGTGAAGCCCGTCTGATCACGGCAGCACCAGATAGAATGGGCCGCGACGTTTCCTCCCCCTGAAACGTGGCCCATTCGCCGACGGAAAGGCCCGGGCCCCCCGCCCGGGCCTTTTCTGTTTTCGGCCGATCGCCACCACCCCCTTGCGGCCCGGCCGGTTCGGCGCAATCGTACCCCCCGGACATCCAGCCCCTTTTCCCTGGACGCGGCGATCCGATATGGTTCGCTGATCGAGGGACGGCCAGGATGGTCCGACAAGCTGGGCTTGCGGCCTCGTGACCTGGAGAACGACCGGCGCATGGATGCGGACGACAATGAGTGACAACGACAAGCGTGACGGCGGTACGACGGAGGGCCCGAATACAGGGGTCGTCGTCAAGCCGCGTCCGAAGACGCGCAAGCCGGCCATGTACAAGGTCCTGATGCTGAACGACGACTACACGCCGATGGAATTCGTCGTGCACGTCCTGGAACGCTTCTTCCAAAAGAACCGGGAGGAGGCCACCAGGATCATGTTGCATGTCCATCGGCGGGGCGTTGGCGTCTGCGGCGTGTATACGTACGAGGTCGCGGAAACCAAGGTGACGCAGGTCATGGACCTCGCTCGCCAGAACCAGCACCCTCTGCAATGCACGATCGAGAAGGAATGATTGCATTGCCGAGGCACGACATGCCCTCATGTGTGCCATCCCGGGCCAGCCAGCCCGGCGGGCCGGGGACCGATCGGGTCCATACACCGGACCGCCAAGCGCAGGAGCAGCGACGATATGCTTTCCCGTAATCTTGAACAGACGCTGCACCGCGCCCTGTCCTTCGCCAGCGAACGGCGCCACGAATACGCCACGCTCGAGCATCTTCTGCTCGGCCTCGCCGACGATACGGACGCGGCGTCCGTCCTGAAGGCCTGCGGCGTCGATCTCGACAAGCTCCGCACCGACCTGTCCGAATTCCTGGACAAGGATCTGGCGGGCCTCGCGACCGACCGTCCAGGCGATCCAAAGCCGACCGCCGGGTTCCAGCGCGTCGTGCAGCGCGCCGCCATCCACGTCCAGTCATCCGGCCGCGATGAGGTCACCGGGGCCAATGTCCTGGTCGCCCTGTTCAGCGAACGGGAGAGCCACGCGGTCTATTTCCTGCAACTGCAGGACATGACCCGCCTGGATGCGGTGAACTTCATCAGCCACGGCATCGCCAAGTCGCCCGGCCGGTCGCAGCAGCGCCCCGTCCAGGGCAGCACGGGCGGTGGCGGTGGCGGCGGTCCCAGCTCGGAAGACAAGCCCGAGCAGCCGGAGCGCGAGGAGAAGCCGAATCGCCGCGGCCAGGACGCGCTGACGAATTATTGCGTGAACCTGAACAAGAAGGCGCAGGCGGGGAAGATCGACCCGCTGATCGGCCGCGACCTCGAAATCGAGCGGACGATCCAGATCCTGTGTCGCCGCTCGAAGAACAACCCGCTCTATGTCGGTGATCCCGGCGTCGGCAAGACCGCGATCGCGGAAGGCCTGGCCAAGCGGATCGTCGAAGGCGACGTGCCCGAGGTTCTGGCCAAGTCGACCATCTTCGCGCTCGACATGGGCTCCCTGCTGGCCGGCACGCGCTATCGCGGTGACTTCGAGGAGCGGCTGAAGGCGGTCGTGACCGAGCTGGAGGCGATGCCGGGCGCGATCCTGTTCATCGACGAAATCCACACCGTGATCGGCGCCGGTGCGACGTCCGGCGGCGCGATGGACGCGTCCAACCTGCTGAAGCCGGCGCTCGCGTCCGGCAACATCCGGTGCATCGGGTCCACGACGTACAAGGAATTCCGGAATTATTTCGAGAAGGACCGCGCGCTGGTCCGCCGCTTCCAGAAGATCGACGTGAACGAACCGTCGATCGAGGACAGCATCAAGATCCTGCGCGGCCTGAAGACAAACTACGAAAAGCACCACAACGTTGAGTACACGGACGAGGCGATCCGCGCGGCCGTGGAGCTTTCGGCGAAGTACATCCATGACCGGAAGCTGCCGGACAAGGCGATCGACGTGATCGACGAAGTCGGCGCCTCTCGCATGCTGCTGCCGCCGGACAAGCGGCGGAAGACGGTCGACCTGAACGATGTCGAGCAGATCGTCGCCAAGATCGCGCGCATTCCCCCAAAGTCGGTCTCGGCCGACGACAAGGAGACGCTGCGGAACCTGGAACGCGACCTCAAGTCCATGGTGTTCGGCCAGGACAAGGCGATCGAGGCTCTGGCCGCCGCGATCAAGCTGGCCCGCGCCGGCCTGCGCGAACCGGAAAAGCCGATCGGCAACTACCTGTTCAGCGGCCCGACCGGCGTCGGCAAGACCGAGGTTGCTCGCCAGTTGGCATCGACCATGGGGATCGAGCTGATCCGCTTCGACATGTCCGAGTACATGGAACGGCACTCGGTTTCCCGCCTGATCGGCGCGCCGCCGGGCTATGTCGGCTTCGACCAGGGCGGCATGCTGACCGACGCGATCGACCAGCACCCGCACGCCGTGCTGCTGCTGGATGAGATCGAGAAGGCGCATCCCGATCTGTTCAACATCCTGCTGCAGATCATGGATCACGGGAAACTGACCGACCACAACGGCAAGACGGTCGATTTCCGCAACGTGATCCTGATCATGACCACGAACGCGGGCGCCGCCGACCTGGCCAAGGCCGCGATCGGCTTCGGGCGGGAGGTCCGCGTGGGAGAGGACGAGGACGCTATCAAGCGGCTGTTCACGCCGGAATTCCGCAACCGCCTGGACGCGACCATCACCTTCGCGGGCCTGACGCCGGAAATCGTCGGCATGGTGGTCGAGAAGTTCGTGATGCAGCTCGAAGCCCAGCTGGCCGACCGCAATGTCACGATCGAGCTGTCTTCGGCCGCCAAGGAATGGCTGGCGGAACGGGGCTACGACCGCCTGTATGGCGCGCGTCCGCTGTCGCGCGTGATCCAGGAACACGTGAAGAAGCCGCTGGCCGAGGAACTGCTGTTCGGCAAGCTGGTGCGTGGCGGCGCGGTCAAGGTGACGCTCAAGGACGACAAGCTCGACTTCGAGATCGTCGAAGCGGCGGTTCCGGCCCTGCCGAGCCCGGATGGCGGTGCGGATCGTGAGCCGGAAACGGTGGAGTGATGGCACACCGCGCGATGTCACGGCCGCTGCTGGCCGCAGCCTGTCTCGCCACCCTGGCCTTGTCCGCGCCCGCGATGGCGCAGGGCAAGCCCGGGATGACGCAGGAGGAGCGGGACCTTGAGGCTCGGGCGGCGACGTTCGGCCTTGGGGCCATCGTCGGCGTCGCGGCCTACAACATGCTGACCACCGCCGTGACCGTCGGGCTTCCCGCGGCTGCCGGTCCGGTGGTCGGCGTGGTCGGCTCGGTCGGGGCGTCGACCGCGATGGTGTGGATTCGCAACACCTATAACGGAGAGAGGACGGAGTTCTCTCAGCTCGTTCCGGTCAGCCTCGGCGCGCTGGCCGGCGTCGCGGCGGGGGATGCCGTCGCTGCGGGCGTGATGGGCTATTCCCCCTTCGCCACGGCTGCCGGTGGGGTGATGCCGAGCTTCGGCTTCTCCCTGGGCGGGATGGTGACGGGGCTTTACGTGTATACGACCGGCGTGATGGGCGCGCGGGCCGCGGATGCGGCGGTCGGGATCGAGCCGAAGGCCCGCCCCTCCGACTCGCCGCTGAGCTTTCGTCCCGTTGCGTTCAAGGATGTTCCGCGCTGACCGTCCAATGGTCGTGATGTGACACCGGCATCCAGAGGCCGCCGTGAAAGGTGGTCTCCTGGTCCGCGTATCCCGCGGTGGGTTCGACTGTGTCCAGAGCCGGGATTTCGAATGACCCCCATAGGTCGTTGAACGGATCGCCGCCGGATAGGGACGTGTCATCGGCGGGCGGCTCGAACGCCATGTGGGCCGCGCTGGACCCGGCCATCGGGTCGATGACATCGCCATCGGTTGACGTGCCGCCCTCGGACGACGTGGTCCCGATCGCGTAGCCCATTGCGTTCAGCGCCGCGATGTCCGTTTCGGAATAGGTGAAGGCGATGCCGGTGCCCAGGAAGGCTGCCTGCACGTCGCTCGCCATGGCCGGTCCCCAATCGGCCGGGTCTCCGGTCAGGGAGAAGGTGCCGAGGTTGGTCTTCCCCCCATCGAGCGAGAAATAGGTCGACCCGCTGCCCGCCGTCGCCCAGACGCCCGGCGCGCTGTAGCGATAGAGGTCGAAGCCCGTCGTTCCCCACGTATAGGACACCCGGCCGAGGGCATGGGTGATCTCATGCTGCGCCAGGCCGATCAGGTCGACCTTGCCGGCGACCGCGCGATTGTTCGGATCGTAGGTATACAGGTCCGGATTGGCCGCGAAGCCGATCGCGCCGTCGGTCAGCGCCGCGTCGGCGGCGAGCACACCGAGAGCCTTGGCCTGCGCGCCGGGGACGAACACCTGCCGGCCGGGATCGGCCAGGTTGTCCAATGCACTCTGGATGATCGGGGAGGTGTTGTGGGCGGCCAGAGCGGTGCCGTAGTCGGCGAAGGAGCGGAACAGGCCGGTGGTGACATAGGCCTCTCCGAGCAGGCCGGCGGCCAGCGTCGTGTCGCGAGCCTCGCCCCAGCCGATCTCGATGTTGACGGTGATCGGGCTGGTGATCAGCCCGTCGAAGAAGGACGCCGCGTATTGGATCGCCTGCTTGAACGCGGCCGGGGCGAGATTGACGCTTTCGTCCCAGATCAGGTTGATGACGGGTGCGCGAATCGGTTCCGGGGTGGCGGCGGCTTCCGCGGTCTGGATGATGACGTCGCCGCCGAGCAGAACGAGCGCGTCCTGCCAGTTCGCCTGTTCCTCGGCCGACAGGACCAGCGTGGCGCCGGGATCGGTCACGGTGATGGCGGTCAAGGTCCCCGCCTCGGCCAGCGCGTCCAGCGTGGCCAGGGTGGCGCCGATCCGGGCCAGGGTGTCGGTGACCGTCAGGCTGGCGACGCGGGGATCGGCGGCGATGGCGGCGGCGTCGGTGGCGGAGACGGCGGTGACCGCCAGGGTCTCCTCGGGCGCGAGGCGCGACAGGACGGTGCCGTGGGCTTGGTACTGCGCCTGCGTGACGCTCAGCACATCCGTGTCGGTCAGGACGATGGACGCCAGCTTGGCCAGCCCGCCGATCGTGCCGAGGTTGGCCAGGACCGTCGCGGCGGTGTCGGCGACCGCGAACGAGACGACCTTGGCGTTGGCCTGCACGCTCGCGGCGGCCGATGCCGGCACGGCCGAGACGGCGTAGGTCACCGTGGAGGGCAGTTTGCCCAGGATCGAGGTCGCCTTGGTGAGTTGCGCATGGGTCATGCCGATGGGACCGGCATCGGTCAGCGTCACCTGGGTCAGCTTCGTGTCGTTGTTCAGCGCGTCCAGCCTGGCCGAGACATTGGCCGAACCGTCGGTGATCCGGAAGGATTTGACGCGGGAGAAGGCCTGGATGGTGTCGGCGTCGGCCGCGGTGGCGCCGGTGACGATCAGCAACTGGCGGTCCGGCAGATAGAGGATCACCCCGGCGTCAGCGAAGAACTGTGACCCCGTGATCGTCATGGTCCTGGTGTCGGACAACCGGATGGCGGTGATCTTGCCGGCGGCCGCCAGCCCCTGCAGGCCGTCCAGGTATTTCCCGACATTCGCCGTGGTGTCGGAGATCGCGACGGGAACCATCGCCGGGTTGGCCGCGAAGGCCGTGACGGCGGCGGAGGCGGTCAGGGTCGTTGTCTTGCTGGTGGACGACGAGGTGGTGCGCGCCATTGTGGTCTCCCCTTGCTTGGGTCCTGGCGCGGGGGCCACGACCGGATTGGGAGAAGCCATAGGCCATGGCTGCTTAAGGACTGGTTTCACTTTGCACGATTGCCTGGGCGCATTCGTGGGGCGGGCGGCGGCGCGACGACGGCCAGTGATGTCCCCGTAAGGTCGGCGCCTGTCAGGTTGGTGTTCTCCATGTCCGCCCCGGTGAGGTCCGCGCCCTCCATCCGCGCGTCGACCAGTTGCGCGCCGGTCAGGCGGGCATCGACCAGGCGCGCGAAGGTCAGGTTGACGGGCCAGCGCAGGCCGCCCCGGATGTCCATGGGGGTGAGATTCGCGCTGCTGAGGTCGGCCCCGTTCAGCGCCGCCCGTTCCAGGGAGGCACCGCGCAGGTCGGCCCCCACCAGGATGGCGCCGCGCCCGTCGATCATCGCGAGGTCGGCCATCATCAGTTGCGCGCCCGACAGGTTCGCTCCGCGCAGGTCGGCATGGCTGATCACGGCGGCGCCGAGGTTGTGGCCGCGCAGGTCGAGGTTCCGCAGGTCCAGGCCCGAGAGATCGGCGCGCACGCCCTCTCGTCCGCCACTGTCGACCCAGACCTTGTGCTGCTGGAATACCGTGACGACGTCGACATCCAGTTGGTCGACCGTGCGGGTCACCTGGGCGCGGGAGAGGTCGGCGCGTTCGGCGGTCATGCCATCGACCAGGGCGCCGAGGAGGCAGGCGTCGGAGAGATTGGCGTCGGTGAGGTCGGCGTGGCTCAGGATTGCGCCTTCCAGCCGAGCGCCTGAGAGATTGGCGCCGACCAGCTTGGCCTTTTCGAGGTTGCAGCCGGTCAGGTTGGCGCCGCGCAGGTCGGCGCCGACGAAGTTGCTGCCGGTCAGGTCGGCGTCGCGGAGGTCGACCTTGCCAAGGGAGGATCGCGCCATGCGGGCACCGGCCAGGCGGCTGCCGAACAGTTGCGCGTCGACCGCCTGGGTGGCGGCCTTTGCGCGGGTGGGCACCAGGGAGCCGGCGCGTTGGGCGAGCAGCATGCCCTCTCGCATGTCGACATCGGTCAGGTCGGCGTGGCGGATGCGGGTGCGGTTCAGGATGGCGCCGCGCAGGTCCGCTTGGATCAGGATGGCGCCGTCCAGGTTCGCGCCAGTCAGGTCGGCGCCATACAGGATCGCGCCGGTCAGATCGCAATAGGACAGGTCGGCGTCGCGCAGGCGGGCGCCGGTCATGTCGATGCCATTGAGAAGATGGCGGGGGATGGAGATCCCGGACAGGTCGTGGAACTTCAGGGACGCGCGTATGCCGCCCGGGCGGTTGGTGGCGAAACGGGCATGCAGAACAAGGAGTTCATGCAGCCGCGTGGGGTCCGGGGGTGGTTTGAGAACGACGTTCGCCATGCGCCGCACTCTAGGGGCGGAAAGATGAAGGAATGGTTGACGGAAGGGGGTTCTCCCATCCCTTGCCCTTCGGCCCCGCGCCGTTACGATCCAGGCCGAGCGAACCAGGGGGAAACGATCATGTGGGAAGAAAGCCAGCGCTATCCGGACCCGGCCGTCGAGGTGCTCGACCCGTCCTTCAACGCCTATCGCCTGCCCTTGGCCTCGGTGGAGCGGCTGTATACCGGCTGCCGCTGGTCGGAAGGCCCGGTCTGGTTCGGCGACGGGCGGTATGTGCTGTGGTCCGACATCCCCAACGACCGCATCCTGAAATGGGAGGAGGAAACGGGCGCCGTGTCCGTCTTCCGCAAGACCTCGTGGAATGCCAACGGCAACACGCGTGACCGCCAAGGCCGGCTGGTGACGTGCGAGCATCGCGGCCGCCGCGTGTCCCGCACCGAGTATGACGGCTCGATCACCACGATCATGGACGGGTTCGAGGGCAAGCGTCTGAACTCCCCCAACGATGTCGTGGTCGCTCCGGACGGCGCGATCTGGTTCACCGATCCGGTGTTCGGCATCTCGGGCTATTACGAGGGCGAAAAGGCCGATCCGGAACTGCCGCCCGCGGTCTGGCGCGTCGATCCCGCCACCGGTCAGGCGCGGATGATGACCGATCAGGTGGAGGGGCCGAACGGCCTCGCGTTCTCCCCCGATGGGAAGCTGCTGTACGTGATCGCGTCCCGCGCCGCGCCGAACCGGCTGATCCGCGCCTTCGACGTGGTGGATGAGGGCACGCGGCTGGCCAACAACCGTGTGTTCATCAACGCGGGCGCCGGCACGCCGGACGGGTTCCGCGTCGATGTCGAGGGCAACCTGTGGTGCGGCTGGGGCATGGGCGACCCCGCGCTGGACGGCGTGCGGGTGTTCAACAAATCCGGCGCGCCGATCGGCCACATCCGCCTGCCGGAGCGCTGCGCGAACCTGTGCTTCGCCGGCCGCCACCGCAACCGCCTGATCATGGCGGCGAGCCACGGTCTGTATTCCCTGTATGTGAACACCCAGGGCGCCATCGGCGGCTGATGTTCAACCTCGCCGCCCATGGCAGTTCGGTCCGCACGGAGGTGCTGGCCGGCATCACCACCTTCCTGACGATGGCCTATATCGTCGTGGTCAATCCCGGCATCCTCGCGATCGCCGGGATCGACCATGGGGCCGCCTTCGTCGCCACCTGCCTGGCCGCGGCGATCGGGTCGGTGGCGATGGGGCTGCTGGCCAACCTGCCCGTGGCGCTCGCGCCCGGCATGGGGATCAACGCCTATTTCACCTTCGTGGTGGTCAAGGGCATGGGCGTGTCCTGGGAAGTGGCGCTGGGCGCGGTGTTCCTCTCCGGTCTGCTGTTCCTGGTCGTCAGCGTCCTGCGGGTGCGGGAGTGGCTGATCAATGCCATCCCCCTGTCGCTGAAGCTCGCGATCGGGGCGGGGATCGGGCTGTTCCTGGGCCTGCTCGGGATGAAGGAGATGGGGATCATCGTCGCGCACCCCGCCACCTTCGTCACGCTGGGCAACCTGACCGCGCCGGTCACGCTGCTCTCTTGCGTCGGCTTCCTGCTGATCGCCGGCCTGGCCGCGCGCGGGGTTTCGGGTGCGATCCTGATCGGGATCATCGTCACCGCGGTGCTGGGCATTCCGTTCGGCCTGACCACGTTCCAGGGCATCGTCGCCGCCCCGCCATCCCTCGCGCCAACCCTGTTCCAACTCGATATCCCGGGCGCCCTCTCGCTCGGCATTGTGACGGTCGTGCTGACCTTTTTCCTGGTGGATGTGCTCGATAATACCGGAACCCTGATCGCCACGATGCACCGGGCCGGCCTGATGCGGCCGGATGGCTCGATCCCGCGATTGCGGGAGGCGCTGATCGCCGATTCCGGCGGCGCCATGATAGGCGCGGTCCTGGGGACGAGCACGACGGTCAGCTATATCGAGAGCGCGGCCGGCATCCAGGCGGGCGGGCGCACGGGGCTGACGGCTGTGGTGGTCGGGGTGCTGTTCCTGCTGACGCTGTTCTTCGCACCGCTGGCCATGTCGGTCCCGGCCTTCGCGACCGCGCCGGCCCTGGTGTTCGTGTCCTGCATGATGGCCGCGGCGCTGCGGGACGTTGATTGGGACGACGTGACCGAATACGCGCCCGCCGTGGTGCTTGCTCTGGGGATGCCGTTCACCTTCTCGATCACGACCGGGATCGGGCTGGGCTTCATCGTCTATGCGCTGCTGAAGCTGCTCGCCGGCCGGGTCGAGGAGGTGCCGGGGGCGGTCTGGGTGATTGCCGTGCTGTCGGCGGCGAAGTTCGCGCTGACGTAGGGCCTGCCCTATCGCACCCGCATCGCCAGCCGGCGATGCAGGACCCACAGCCCGACGCACACCGCCAAAAGGATACCGGCCCACAGCCCGGCCATGCGGTAGTCGCCATGGTGCATCCGCTCGATCGTCATGCCGGCGAGTTGGCCGGGATAGACATGCACCGGCGCCCAGACGAAGGCCGAGGCGACGTTGGCGAGCAGGAACCGACGGCGGCACATCCCGGCCATGCCCGCGACCATCGGTACGGTGGAGCGCAGCACCGGCAGGAAGCGGCAGAACATGACGCTGTAGATGCCCCAACGGTCAAAGAACCGGTCGGCCGAGTCCATCAGATGCGGCTTGCGTGACAAGGGCCAGACGCGGCGCAGCCGGTCGCGATAGCGGTAGCCGATCCAGAACGACACGAAGTCGCCGATCACGGCGCCGATCATCACCAGCAGAAGATAGGGCGCCATTGGCTGGCCCGCCGCCGCGGCGGCACCGGCGATGGCGATGACGATCGGCGTGCCCGGCAGCAGGACGCCGAGGACCGCCACGGCCTCCAACGCCGCCGCGGTGAAGGCGATCATCAGCGCCCAGTGCGGATACTGAGCGACAAGGTCCACCGCCGAATTGATCCATGCCCACATGCGTGCCGACCGCGCCTTCCATGGTTCTGTCTTCGACGCGGGTTATGGGGATGGCGGACCAGGAAGGGAAGGACTCCGCGTGGTCAGTCCGGTTCCTGGACCGGCCGCGGCCCGTAGGTGCGGAACCGTTCGCGGGCGGCCAGCATCTCCTCCTCGGTCAGCAGCCGAGGCACGCCCGCGGCCCGCGCCATCAGGTATTGCCGGCACAGGCTTTCCAGCAGCAAGGCCCGATCCAGCGCCTGTCCGGCATCGCGCCCATGCACGATCATCCCATGGTTTGCCAGCAGGCAGGCGCTGTGCCCTCGGATCGTCTCCGCGGCGTGGGCGGCCAGTTCTGGCGTCCCGAAGGTGACGTAGGGCGCGCAGGGCACGGTCATGCCGCCGAACTGCAGGACCATGTAGTGAAACGCCGGCAGCGGTTCGCCCAGGCTGGCCAGCGCCGTGCAGGCATCCGCATGGGTGTGGATGATGCAGGTGGCGTCGGGGTCGGCCTGGTAGATCGCCGCGTGCATCGGCCATTCGCTGGACGGCGTCGCTTCCCCCCACGCATCGCCATCCAATGTGGTGATGGCCATGTCGCGGGCACGCACTCCCTCCGGCGAACCGCCGGAGGGGGTGATCACCATGCCGTCCTGTGTGCGGAGGCTGACATTGCCCGAACTGCCCTGGATCAGGCCACGACGCCCGAGATCCTGGTACAGATCGGCAACCGCCTTGCGTTCAGAACGATGCTTCACATCAGGAAGACGCCTTTCCCGTCGGACTGCTTGTCGAACAGCTTGTAGGCTTCGTCCGCCTGGTCCAGCATCCACTTGTGGGTGAACAGCGCGTCCACGTCGATGTTCCGCTCCACGCAGAACTGGGCGCATTCGGCCTGGATGATGTTGGAGAAGGTCCAGGACCCGATCAGCGTCAACTGCCGGCGCAGGATGTGCGGGCTGACATCGATCGTGACGTTTCCGCCCTCGCCCACAAAGCACATCGTGCCCCACACCTTGGTGGACTTGATGGCGTTCAGGCGCGCTTCCGAGTTCGAGGACGTATCCAGCGTCAGGTCGGCAAACCGGCCATGCGTCAGTTCCTTGATCGCGGCGACGGGATCGTTGGAGCCCGGGTTCACGACCTCATCCGCGCCGAACTGCTTCGCACGCTCCAGGCGGTCGGGGTTGATATCGAGCGCGATGACCTTCGCCCCCTGCGCCTTGGCGAACTGCGTCGCCGCCAGCCCGACGGGGCCCTGGCCGAAGATCGCGATGGTGTCGCGGCCCGAGATGTTCATCCGCCGCAGCGCGCCCCATGCGGTGCCTGAGCCGCAGGAAATGGCGGCGCCGGCGGCGAAGCTGAGCTCATCCGGCAGCGTCACCATCGTGTTGGCCGGAACGCACAGGTACTTCGCGTGGCCGCCATGCGAGTTGGAGCCATACACCTTGACCGGCACTTCCTGGCAGAGCTGCTGCCAGCCCGACCGGCAGTGCCCGCACTGCGCGCAGCCCTGGTAGTGATGGACCATAACGCGCTGGCCGACCTTGGCCTCGGTGGGCTGCACGCCGGGGCCGACGGCGGCGACGATGCCGCAGGGTTCATGGCCGGCGATGGTGGGGTTCGGATTGGGCGGCAGGCCGGTCGCGTTCCGCTCCTGGTGCTTCGGCCGGCGGTATTGGTGCAGGTCGGACCCGCACATGCCGGAGGCCTTCATTTCCACCACAACCTCACCCGGGCCCGGGGTGGGGTCGGGGAAGTTCATGATCTCGAGATCCCGTTCACCCGTGAAGACGACGCCGCGCATGGTTTCCTCCGTTCCGCTGCGGGACAGAGGTTAGACCGGATCGGCGTGCGGGGGGAGGGGCGGGACGCGCTTCCCGGGTTTATTGCGTTCCCGGTGCCGTTCCTGCCATTTTGCGGCATGAGCATGAATTGGCAACTGTTTGTCGCGTTGAAGGCCGTGAAGTCACGGCTGCCGTTCGGAGAGGCGCTGCGCCGGTTCAAGCGTCGCAAGGTCGGCTACCGCCCCCACCCCTCCAACATCGGTTCCACTGTCGAGGATCTGGCCCGCCTGTATGCGCTGCTGCATGCCCAGGGGGGCCGCATGTCGGGGACGGTGCTGGAGATCGGGACGGGCTGGTTTCCGATCTCGGGCATCCTCGCGCGCCTGGCCGGGGCGGAACGGGTGATCCTGACCGACATCACGCCGCACATGGACGCCCTGACCTTCGCCACCGCGCGGGAGATCGTGACGGAACGGCTGGACCAGCTTGCCCCGCTGTTCGGCTTCGACGCGGCCGCCGCGCGCGCCACCCTGGCCGATGCGCACACGCCCGAGGCATTGGGCCTCGATTATCACGCCCCGTTCCGCCTGGATGCCATCCCGGATCGATCGCTCGACGTGGTCATCTCTCGGGCCTGCCTGGAACATATTCCGGTGCCCGACCTGCGCGGGCTGATGGCGGGCCTGTTCGGCAAGCTGCGTGACGACGGCGTCATGATCCATGCGATCGACAACGGCGACCATCTGGCACAGATCGATCGCGGGATCAGCCGGTTGAACTTCCTGACCTGGAGCGAGCGGAAGCACGCTTTGATCGGGCGCCTGATGCTGGCGGGGGAGAACCGGCTGCGCCACCAGCAATACGCCGAGCTGTTTCGAGAGGCGGGCTACCGGGTCGCGGCCGAGGATCGGTTCATTCACGAACCCACTCGCCAGCAGGTCGGCGCCTTGGCCCTGGTGCCGCCCTACGACTCGATGACGCCGGATGAACTGGCGACCGTGACTTCGTGGTTCATGCTGCGGCCAGGTCGCTGATCAGGCCGGCTTCGGGCCGCATCCTGGATGCGGCCCGTCGTCAGGATCAGCCCCGATATTCCGGCGTCGGGAACAGCAGCGGAAACGCCGAATGCGCGTGCGGCTGGGTCACCACCGGTGCGTCGCGGAACACGTAGGACGGGTTCAGCTCGTTCAGCGAACGCGCCCCGGCCAGGGCCATCGCGACACCCAGCTCATGCTCCAGCAGTTCGAGCATCTTGATCACGCCCGCGGCCCCATCGGCGGCCATCGCGTAGCAATACATCCGCCCCATCGCCACCGCATCGGCGCCCAGCGCGATGGCTTTGACGATGTCGGTGCCCCGGCAGATGCTGCCGTCGACGATCACCTTCGCGCGCCCGCGCACCGCGGCCATCACCTCGGGCAGGACATCCATCGACCCGCGGCCCTGGTCGAGCTGCCGCCCGCCGTGGTTGGAGACGTAGACGCCGTCCACCCCATGCTCGCAGCACAAAGCCGCGTCCTCGGCCGTGGCGATGCCCTTCAGGATCAGCGGGATCGAGTGATTGTCCTTGAAGTGCTTCACGTTGTCCCAGGTGAAGCCGGCCTGCCAGGACTGCCCGGTGGCGGTGGCGCGCCAGGGCTTCACGAAGCGGCCCGTGATGTCGCGTTCGCGGCGTGAATACGCGGCCGTATCGACCGTGATCGCGAAGGCGTTGTAGCCGTTGTCGACCGCCCGCTTCACGACGTCGTCGATCCAGGCGTCGTCGCCCCGGACATAAAGCTGGAAGATCTTCGCCCCGGGAGTCGCGGCGGCCACTTCCTCCAGCCCCGGATGCGTGACCGAGCTGACCATGATCGCGTTGCCGAACGCCGAGGACGCCGCCCCGGCCGTCGCCGCCCCGCCGGCATCGAAGGATTCGAGCGAGCCGACCGGGGCGAGGATCACCGGGATCCGCAGCTTCTGGCCGAACAATGTCGTCGACGTATCGATCTTGGAGACATCCACGCAGACCCGCGGCCGCAACGCCAGCGAATCGAGTGCCAGGCGGTTGCGCCGCAGCGTCGTCTCGCTCTCGGTCGCGCCGACCAGATAGCCCCAGATGTGGTCTGACAGCTTCGCCCGGGCGGCTGGGATGAATTCATGCAGGCATTGGAAGTCGCCGGTCGGCTCATACAGATGCTTGGCCGCGGTCTGGTCGTCCATGGTTCGTGTCCCCCTCTCGGTTCGCCCGCATCTCGCAACTTCGGGCGGTGGTGCGCAAGTCCCGCGTCCGGTGTCCGTCACGCGGGGGCGGCTGCCGGGACGGCGTCCGGCTCCTCCGGCGGTCGGGTTTCAGGCAGCAGGAACACAGCGATCAGCAGCGCCAGCCCGCCCACACCAGCCAGTCCATAGAACGCATAGGCCGGGCCGATGATGTCCGCGACCAGGCCCGCGACCGTGGTGCTGAAGGTCGCGCCCAGCCCCGCGGCCAGGCTGATCGAACTGATCGCCATCGTCAGGTGCCCGGTCCGGCGCGTCAGGTCGGCGGCGACCAGCGGCAGCATCAACCCGAAGATCGAGGCGCTGATGCCGTCCAGCCCCTGGTACAGGACCAGCAGCGGCGCGTCCGGCGCGGTGGAGAACAGCATCGCCCGCAGCGGCAGGACGGCGAAGCACAGATACAGCAGCGGCTTGCGCCCCCAGATCTGCGCCTTCGTGCCGGCCCAGGGGGCCAGCATGATCACGATCGCCTGCGGCAGGACGATCGTGGCCGACACCGCGAAGTCGATCGCGTCCGAGCGTTGCGCCAGCCCGTTCAGCGCCAGCGGCAGCATGGCCGCGTTGGCAAGCTGGAACAGCAGCGCGCACAGGGCGAAGACATGCAGAGCTGGGATCTGGAAGATGCACACGAAGGCGGCCCAGGGCGGGACCGGCAGGTCGGCCGTGGTCCCGTCCGCTCGTGTCTCGGGGATCGGCAGGGGCATCGAATCGACCGCCCGCATCTGGTGCAGAAACACCAGCGCCAGCCCGACCAGCGCGGCCGAGGCCACGAAGACCATCTCCTCCCCGCCGTAGTAGGCGACCAACCCCATGGCTCCGCCGGTGGAGGCGTTGCCGAACGAACTCCACCGCGCGTTGATGCCGAGCCGGGTGCCGAAGCTGTCGTGGCCGCAGATGGAGAGGGTGAGGGCGGCGATGGCGGGCACGAGAACGGCGCTCGCGAGGGCATGCAGGATCTGGGCGCCCCAGATGGTTGGCAGGGTCGCGGGGGCGGCGAACAGCAGGGCGGAACCGGCCAGGGCGATCAGGGCGACGAAAACGGCCCGCCGCTTGCGTCCGACGGCGTCGACCAGCAGGCCGGCCGGCAATTGCCCGACCAGGCCGGCGGCGGTCCCGACGCTGAGCGCCACGCCGATTTCCGTCTCGTTCCAGCCTTGGCGGGTCAGCAGGACCGCGACGAAGGGGCCGAATCCGGTCTGTATGGCGGCCAGGCTGAAATTCAGGCCATTCAGGCCAAACCGGCAGCCTGTCGGCTCGGTGGAAGTCACTGGGGGGGGCACGGGCGCTCCTCGGCGGGACGGTCCGCCGCCGGGAATTATGCCCATGGGCCTGGAAAGAGAAAGGCCGAACCGCGTGGTCCGGCCTTGCAGGGTCAGCGGCCGGCGGCCTTGTCGATCAGGCTCTGGTAGACGTTCACGTAGTCCTCGGCCATCCGGCGTGACGTCCAGCGCTTTTCGAAGGTCGCCCGGACGGTGCCGCGGTCCAGCTTGTCCAGCCTGCCCAGCGCGTCCACGGCGCCGGCGATGTCGTCGACGATGAAGCCGCTGACCCCGTCATCGATCACCTCGGGGACCGAGCCGCAGTTGAACGCGATCACCGGGGTGCCGCAGGCCATCGCTTCGATCATCACCAGGCCGAAGGGCTCCGGCCAGTCGATCGCAAAGATCAGGGCATGCGCGGCCGAGAGGAAGGCCGGCTTCTGGTCGTCGTTGATTTCGCCGATATATTCCACGTGCGGATTGGCGTCGATCAGCGGCTTGACCACCGTGTCCCAGTATTTCTTGTCCGCGTCATCGACCTTCGCCGCGATCTTCAGCTTCAGCCCGGCGCGCCGGGTGATCTCGATCGCCCGGTCGGGGCCCTTTTCCGGCGAGATACGGCCGAGGAACGCGCAGTAGTCCTGCTTGACCGGCTGCAGTGTCAGCAGATTGGCCGGCATGCCGTGCAGGACCGTGCGGACCCAGTTCAGGTCCGGAATGGGCAGCCGCTGGTTGTTCGAGATCGAGACGAATGGCGCCGTCGGGAACATCGAGTAGGTGTCGACGAACTCGGGGATATCGAGCCGGCCGTGCGTCGTCGTCAGGAAGGGGACCTTCTGGCGAGTGAACAGCGACAGGGGGAAATAGTCGATGTGGAAATGGATGACGTCGAACTCATCCTTGCGGGCGTACACGTCCTCCACGAACTTGTAGTAGATCGCGACCCAGTCGGGCTTGCGCGGGTCCAGGCGGATCGCCTCCTTACGCATCGCCGCGATCTTCAACGTGGGGTCCGAGTCGCCGCTGGCGAACAGCGTGACGTCATGACCCATCTCCACCAGCGCCTTTGACAGCCAGTGGACCACGCGTTCCGTGCCGCCGTACAGCTTGGGCGGCACCGCCTCAAACAGGGGCGATATTTGGGCAATACGCATTAAGACCTGCCTCGACCTTTACTGAGGGTTCCCAAGTATCTCGTGCCTCGTTTCTTGTGCTTGACTTCACCGCCCCGAGGCCCGATATCCAGGCTCCGTTTATGGATTTTGAATGTGGCGAAATGTCGGCGTCTTCCGCGCCGGGTTTCGTCCGCGGGCCGGGACCGCACTTCACCCCGGGACAGGAGCCCGCCTTCATGGCGCAAACCGCCTTTTCGACGCCGTCCCAGATGGCCAGCCTGCCCGCCCTGCGTGGCAGGTCGCTGGCGTTTCTGTTCCATTACGTCCGCCGCCATCCGGGCGGGCACCTGACCGTCCTGGCATCGGTGCTGACCGCGGTCGCGTGCAGCGTGTCGACGCAGTACGGGTTGAAGAACCTGATCGACATCGTCTCCAAGGGGCATGAGGCCGCTGGTCCGCTGGTCTGGGGCGCCTTCGCGCTGCTGTGCGCCCTGGTCGCGGCCGACAACCTGTTGTGGCGCGTCGGCGGCTATGCCGCGCACCGGACCTTTGTCGCCGTGACCGGCGATATCCGGCGCGACCTGTTCCAGCATCTGTCCGGCCACTCCCCGAGCTACTTCGCCGAACGCCTGCCGGGCGCGCTCGCCAGCCGGATCACCGCGACCGCGAACGCCGCCTTCACGGTCGAGAACACCGGGTCGTGGAACGTCCTGCCGCCCTGTGTCGCGGTGACCTTCGCGATCCTGTTCATCGGCTCGGTCAACCCGCCCTTGGCGATCGCGCTGACGGGCTGTGCGATCGTGCTGGGCTGCGTCGTCTTCTGGCTCGCCCGCCGCGGCACCGGCCGGCATCGCGCCTATGCCACGCAGGCCGCCGCCGTGGACGGCGAGCTGGTGGACGTGATCAGCAACTTCTCGGTCGTGCGGGCCTTCGGCGCGACGTTCCGGGAGCAGGCGCGGATCGGCGCCCGGATGGAGACCGAAATGGCCGCTCGCCGGGGCAGCCTTTACTACCTTGAACATCTGCGCCTGATCCACGCGGTCCTGACCGCGCTGCTGACCGCCGGCACCATGGCTTGGGGCATCATGCTCTGGCAGAACGGGCAGGCGAGCGTCGGCGACCTGGTGCTGCTGACCGCGCTCGCCTTCACCATCCTGCATGGCACCCGCGACCTGGCCGTGGCCCTCGTCGACCTCACACAGCACGTGGCCCGCCTGGAGGAAGCGATCGGCGCCCTGCTGATCCCGCATGAACTGCCGGACCGCCCTGACGCGCCGGAGATGAAGCAGGGCCCCGGGCAGGTGACGTTCGAGCATGTGAGCTTCGCCTACCCCGGTCGGGCGCCCGTGCTGTCGGAGTTAGACCTGGTGATCAAGCCGGGCCAGCGGGTCGGGCTGGTCGGGTTCTCGGGGGCCGGTAAGTCTACGGTGCTCGCCCTGCTGCAACGGTTCTACGACGTGGCCGGCGGGCGGATCCTGATCGACGGGCAGGACATAAGGGACGTGACCCAGGACAGCCTGCGCCAGACGATGGCGATCGTGCCGCAGGATATCTCCCTGTTCCATCGGACGGTGCTGGACAATCTGCGCTATGCCAAGCCCGACGCGACCGAGGCCGAGGTCATGGCCGCGGCCGAGATGGCCCGCTGCCGGGAGTTCATCGAGGCGCTGCCCGAGGGCTTCAACACCATGGTCGGCGATCGCGGTGTCAAGCTGTCCGGCGGCCAGCGCCAGCGTCTGGCCATCGCCCGCGCCCTGCTGAAGGACGTCCCGATCCTGCTGCTGGATGAGGCCACGAGCGCCCTGGACACCGAATCCGAGCAGGCGATCCAGGCCGCTCTGGACCGGCTGATGGCCGGGCGGACGACGATCGCCATCGCGCACCGGCTGTCGACCCTGCAACGCTTCGACCGGATCATCGTGATGGATCGGGGCCGGATCATCGACGACGGCAGCCCGCGCGTGCTGGCCAACCGTCCGGGTCCGTACCGGGACCTGCTGGAGAAGCAGCAGATGGATCATTCGGCCGAGGCTGATTGAACGGGGCCGGTCAGAGATCGCGCTCCCAGTCTTCCCCCACCATCGGCGGGCCGAACTTGCTGTGCGGGGTGCTGGCGGTCAGGCGGAAGCCGGCGGCGCGGTAGATGGCGCGGGCGGCGACCAGGATGTCGTTGGTCCAAAGCGTCATGCGGCGGTAGCCGAGGGCGCGGGCCTCGTTCACGCAGGTCTCGACCAGATGGCGGCCGATGCCCAGGCCACGGGCCGAGGGTTCCACGATCAGCAGGCGCAGGCGGGCGAGGTCGTCGGATTCCCGGACCAGGAAGACGGACCCGAGGCGGGTGCCGTCCGCCTCGGCGATCCAGCAGCGTTCCCGCGCCGGGTCATGGGTGGCCAGGAAGGCGCCGGCGACCTGGGCCACCAGGGCCTCGAACCTGGCGTCGAACCCGTATTCCTCGGCGTAGAGCGCGCCGTGGCGGGAGACGACCCAGCCGATATCGCCGGGCAGAGGCGGGCGTAGGGTCCAGGCCGGGCGGGTGCGGTCGCCCAGCAGGGTCTCGGTGCGGCGGAGGGCGGTGACCAGTTCCTCCTGCGCTGGTTCCGGCAGACGGGCCAGCAGGGCCTCGGCGTCCTGGCGGGCCATCTGGTCCAGGGGGGCGAAGGCGTCGCGCCCGGCCTGGGTCAGGCACAGCGTCACGCGCCTACGGTCCTCGGGTGCCGGGGCGCGGGTCAGCAGGCCATCGGTCTCGAACCGGCGGAGGATGCGGCTGAGATAGCCGGCGTCCAGGTCCAGCATGGCGCCGATGGACCCCGCCGTCGGGGCTTCCTCGGGGTTGGCCAGTTCATAGAGCACCCGCGCCTCGGTCAGGGAGAAGCGGCTGGTCAGGATGCGGTCCCGGACCACGCCGATCCGGTTCGTGTAGAACCGGTTGAAGGCGCGGATGGCGGCGATGCGCTGGTCGAGGGGGGATGGTGTGTCCATGCCCCCCAGCCTCGGCGGTAGAGTTGACGGAGTCAACTATCTACCTTCCCGGCGTGTGCCGCACGCCAGGAAAGCCCGCATCGATGTCGGTCAGTGCAGCGCGGTGGCCGCCTCCGAACCGGACGACATCAACCCCCGGGACGCATGACCGCCAGGTCGCAGCCCTCATCGGCCTGCAGCACCTGGTCGTGGATGATCCGGTCCCAACCCCGCACCGGCTTGGCCGGCGGTGCCCAGTTCGCCCGCCGGCGCGCCAGTTCCGCGTCATCGACCAGCAGGTCCAGGGAGCGGTTGGCGATCGACAGGCGCACCTTGTCCCCGGTCTCGATCAAGCCGAGCGGACCGCCGGCGGCGGCCTCGGGGGTGATGTGGAGGACGATCGTGCCGAAGGCGGTGCCGGACATGCGGCAGTCGCTCATGCGGACCATGTCCTTGACCCCGGCGCGGGCGAGCTTGGAGGGGATGGGCAGGTAGCCGGCCTCGGGCATGCCCGCCGGCGTCAGCGATCCGGCGTTCTTCAGCACCAGGATGTCGTCCGCCGTCACGTCCAGCGCCGGGTCGTCGATGCGGTTCGCCAGGTCGGCCAGCCCGTCGAAGACCATCACGCGGGCCTCCTTTTCGAACAGCGACGGCGTCGCGGCGCTGCGCTTCAGGATCGCGCCGCGCGGGGCGAGGGAGCCGAACAGCGACACGATCCCGCCGACCGGAGAAACCGGTTCGGCGCGGGCGCGGATGAAGCGGCGATCGACGAAGGCGGGCTCGACCAGACGGTCGCCCAGCGTCGTGCCGGTCACGTCGATCGTGTCCATGTGCAGCAGGTCGCGCAGCTCCCACAGCAGCGCGGGCATGCCGCCGGCCGAGTGGAAATCCTCCATATAGCCTTCCCCGGTCGGCTTCAGGTCGACCAGGACGGGGGTGGTGTCCGACAGCTCATTCAACCGGTGCAGGTCGATCTTGATCCCGCGGCGGCCGGCGACGGCGGTCAGATGGATGAGCGCGTTGGTGGACCCGCCGAGGGCCAGCAGGACGCGGACGGCGTTTTCGACCGAGTGTTCGGTGATGATCTCGGACGGCTTGATCGGATGGGTGATCAGATGGACGGCGAGCGCTCCGGCTTCCTCGGCCGCGCGCAGGCGGTCGGCGTGGACGGCGGGGATCGAGCCGTGGCCGAGGGGGATCATGCCCAGGGCCTCGCCGATGCAGGCCATGGTGGAGGCCGTGCCCATGACGCCGCAGGTGCCGGCGGTGGTGGCCAAGCGCCCCTCGATCTGGGCGATGCGCTCACCGGTGACGGTGCCGGCGCGGTAGGCGGCCCAGTAGCGGCGGCAATCGGTGCAGGCGGACAGGCGCTCCCCCTGGAAGGGCGTGGCCAGCATCGGGCCGGTGACCAACTGCACGGCGGGGATGTCGGCGGACGCGGCGGCCATCAACTGGGCGGGCACGGTCTTGTCGCAGCCGCCGATCATCACGGCGGCGTCCATCGGCTGGGCGGTCAGCATCGCCTCGGTGTCGAGCGCGGCGAGGTTGCGATAGTGCATGGAGGTGGGGGACAGCGAAGGCTCACAGAGCGAGACAGTCGGGAAGGCCAAGGGCAGGCCCCCGGCGGCCAGGACGCCACGCTTCACCGCCTCGATCAACTCCGGCACCGTGCGGTGGCAGTTGTTGTAGTCCGAGCCGGTGTCGACGATGCCCACGACCGGCTTGTCCAGCATGGTCTGGGTGTAGCCCATCGACTTGGCGAAGGACCGGCGCAGGTACAGCGCGAAGTCGCGGTCGCCATAGTTGGCCGTGTTGCGGGCGAGGCCCACCGGCCCGTTCGGGGCCGGTGTCTTGGTGGGGGGGGTGTCCTGGGTCATGCCGCCATCCTAGGCGCGCGGGTCGGTACGGGCAATTTCGCGGATGCGGAATCCGTGACAAACCGGGGTCTTCCGGGCTAGGAAACCCAGGTCGGTCATGCCCCGCGCCACGATGGCGGGTAGCCCCCCTTGGCGACGGTTTCAGGCGATGGCTGGGGCCATTTCCTCACCGGACATGGGGTTGGACCGTCGGAAAAAATCGCGCGGTCCGGTTGCCATGGTTTTGACCAGCTTTTCGGGGAGAGAACGTGCGGGGATTCCTCACCGGGCATGGGGTGCCATGCCGGAGAAAAATCGCATCGGTTGCTGGTGCCCGAGACGTGGGACCGAGGACATGAAGTTCACGATGTTCATGATACGTTCTGATTACCCGATCCTGCCCGCCCGAGGCAACCGCCATGCGGGCGCGATGGGCCTGGTCCTTCTGGCGTGCCTCGCGGCCTGCGGGCCGACCTATTCGCCCGATACCTACACCTCGACCGCCGTGCAGCAGGCCAACAAGGTCGAGCAGGGGGTGCTGGTCGGCGTGCGGGAGGTCGCGGTCAGCGCATCCGGCACCGTCGGCACCGTCACGGGCGCGGCGGCTGGCGGCATCGTAGGCTCCCAGGTCGGCTCGGGCGCGTTGAGTGCCCTGGGCGCCCTGGGGGGCACGGTGCTGGGCGGTCTGGCCGGGCAAGCGGCCGAGAAGGTGACCGGGGAGCCGCGGGCCTATGAATACATCGTCCGCAAGCCGGGCGGCGAGCTTGTGAGCGTGACCCAGAAAGACGAGCAGCCGCTGAAGATCGGCCTGAAGGTGCTGGTCATCGCGGGATCGCAGGCGCGGATCGTGCCCGACTATACGGTGCATGAGGTCGCGACGGCCCCGGCTGGCAAGCCGCCGCCGGTGACCGCGACGCCGTTGGCCCCGCCCGCCGGCCACGGGGAGGGGGCGACGGAAGGTCCCGCCGCGAAACCTCCGCCGGCCGCCGAGACCGGGGGATCGCCGGGTGGGTCATCGCAGAAGCCGGATGCGGCGGACCCGACGCCCGCGCCCGGGCAGGCCGCCGCGCCGGGTCCGACGCCCGGGCCGGGGCAAACGACGGCCCCCGGTCAAACGACAGCTCCGGCGCAAACGACCGCGCCGGATCAGCCGGCGACCCCGACTCCCGCAGCGGACACGCCGAAGCCGGCCGAACCGCGGGAGACCGCGACCTGACCCTGGCGGGCCTCAGGCGGCGGGGGTGCCGGTATCCGGCGGGCCCTTGAGTTCGACGACATTGCCTTCCGGGTCCGGGACATAGATCGACGGGCCCTGGCCCTCCGCCCCATACCGGGATGCGACCGGGGCCGGGTCGCAGCCATGGGCGCGCAGGTGGGCGATGATCGCCTCGGCGTCGAAGGGGTCCACGCGCAGGCAGAAGTGATCCAGGTTGCGGGCTTCCTTTCCAGGTGCCGCACCGCCTTTCTGCCCCAGGGGACCCGAGACCGGTACCAGGTCGATCAGCGCGGTCCCGGCGCGCAGTTGGTAAAGTCCGAGCGTGTCCTGGATTTTCTCGACGGGGCAGCCGAGGACGTCCTGGTAGAAGCGCATCATGGCCGGCAGGTCCGAGACCCGCAGGACGATGTGGTCCATGTTCCTGATCCGCAGCATGGCTGGCTCCGTGGTTGTCTCGCGGGGTTGTCCCGAGGGGGCATGATGGGCATGGGCCGGTTCGGGCTTCAAGGGCGGGGTGGGGACGGCACAGGGCAATCGCACGTGGCTGGGGAACAGACATGTGCGGTGGCTCCAAAGGCTCCGTGAAAATCCCTGCCTTTAATCCGTGCAAATCCGTGTCTATCGCGGTGATGTGGTGGTGACGGCGGTGCCGTGGAGGCGCCGAACCTTGCTTCCCGTTGCGAGGCCCCATCGTGAGACCAGTGTCGCTGTTGGCCACCGAAAGAGACACGGATTTGCACGGATTAAAGGCAGGGATTGTCACGGAGCGTGGCGGCAATCGCGCGGCCCACGGCGAAGTCGGCTGGCATGAAGGCCAGGTGCGATTGCCCTGGGGGACGGCATCACGCGATGGTGACGCCAGTGCGTCATCCCTTCCGGGGAGCAAGCCCCGGCACGGTGCCGCGTCAGGTCCCCGGCACAAGGCCGGGGATGACGGGAGCCGGGGATGACGGGGAGTGCTGGGATGACCGGGAGTCCGGGGACGACGGGGTCTCCGGGGGGGCGGCGTTTGGGGGCAACGGCCGCCGCGTTCGGCGTCCCGGATCGGTCATCCCGCGTGCCCTGAATGATGTTTCGGCCCTCTCTGGCCAGCATCCGCTGGTGGGGTTATGGTCCCGCCACGTCGCTGCAAAAGTCAAAAACAGGGGGAACGCGCGTGTCGCCACTCATGCGCCGTGGCTGGCAGGTCACAAGCTTGATCATGTTGCTTATCTGCATCGTCACGGGGTGGGAAGCACACAACCTGGCTCTGTTCGATCGTCTCGGTCCCGGACCGGGCTTCTTTCCGTTCTGGCTGGCCATCCTGGGTGGCGGGCTGTGCGCGGTGATCCTGGTTCAGGTTTCCATGACACCGGCGGGATCGGCCGAGGGCGATGCCACGCTGCTTCCCTCGGGGCAGGCGGCCTGGGCCGCGGCGGCGATCCTGGTCACGACGGGAGTAACGGCGGCGCTGCTGGATTTCCTCGGGTTCCGTATCACGATCACGCTGTTCGCGGCGGTGCTGCTGGTCGCGCTGGGCGACCGGCGGTGGTGGCTGATCCCGATCTTCTCGCTGATCGCCGGATTCGGGCTGTTCCATCTGTTTAACAACTGGCTCGACGTATTGCTCCCTGTCGGCGTTTTCGGGATCTGATCACATGGAAGGCATTTTCCAACTCTATGCCGGGTTTGCCGGCGCGCTGTCGGGCGGCAACCTGCTGTATGCCCTGATCGGCTGCGTGTTGGGCACGCTGATCGGCGTGCTGCCCGGGCTTGGTCCGGCCGCCGGCACCGCGATCCTGATCCCGATCACCTTCAACCTGGATCCGACCGGCGCCATCATCATGCTGTGCGCCATCTACTACGGCGCGATGTATGGCGGGACGATCACCTCGGTCCTCATCAACGTGCCCGGAGAGGCCGCGTCAGTCATCACCTGCATCGACGGCCACCAGATGGCGCGGCAGGGCAGGGCGGGATCGGCGCTGGCGATCGCGGCCGTGGGGTCGTTCGTGGGTGGCTGCGCCGCGACCATCGCGCTGGCCATCGTCGCCATCCCGCTGGCGCAGTTCGCCCTGGGCTTCGGCCCGGTGGAGTTCTTCGCGCTGATGGTCATGGGCCTGTGCCTGGTGGTGGGCATGGCGGGCAAGAACCTGGCCGCGGCGCTGCTGATGACCGTGCTGGGGCTGATGCTGGCGATGATCGGCATCGACCCGGTCCGCGGTGCTCCGCGCTTCACCGGCGGCATACCGGAGTTCTTCGATGGCGTCGGCTTCATTCCCGTGGCCATGGGCCTGTTCGGCATCGCCGAACTGCTGATCGCGGCGGAACAGAAGCAGGGCCACATCGTCAAGGCGACGCTCACGAACCTGTGGCCCAAGGGGGATGAGGTCCGGCCGACCATCATGGCCATCATCCGCGGCACCGGCATCGGCTTCGTCCTGGGGCTGATCCCGGGCGTCGGCGCGGTGATCCCGACCTTCATGTCCTATGTCACCGAAAAGCGGCTGTCGAAGCACCCCGAGCGTTTCGGCAATGGCGCGATCGAGGGCGTGGCGGGGCCGGAAACCGCCAACAACTCCTATGCCAACGCCTCGATGATCCCGCTGTTCGCCCTGGGCGTGCCGAGTTCGCCGACGATCGCGGTGCTGATGGGCGCGTTCATCATCAACGGCCTGACGCCGGGCCCGTTCCTGTTCCAGGAGCGGCCCGACCTGGTCTGGGCGGTGATCGCGAGCTTCTTCATCGGCAACGCGATGCTGCTGGCGCTGAACCTGCCGCTGGTCGGGCTGTGGGCCAAGCTGCTGCGGATCCCGTTCAGCTATCTGTGCACGGGTGTGTTGATCTTCTGCATCATCGGCTCCTACAGCCTGAAGCAGTCGGTGTTCGATGTCTGGGTGATGCTGGGCTTCGGCCTGATCGGCTATGTGCTGCGCAAGCTGGAGTTCCCGCTGGCACCCGCGATCCTGGCCATGATCCTGGGCCCGATGATGGAGAAGTCGCTGCGCACCACGCTTGAAATCTCGGGTGGCAGCTTCATGATCTTCCTCGATCGGCCGGTGGCGCTGTGCCTGCTGGCGGTGCCGCTGATCGTCTTTGCCTTCCTGATTTTCCGACCCAAGGCGCTCTCGCAGTTGCGTGAAGCCGAAGCTGACTGAACCAAGGAACCGAGCCATGTTGACCCGTCGCAGTCTTGTCGCCGCCTCCGCCGCCATGCCGTTCGCCGGTGCGGCGATGGCGCAGGATTATCCGCGCCGTCCGATCCAGATGATCGTGGCCTTCCCGGCCGGTGGAGGCACGGATGTCGGTGCCCGCGTGCTGGCCTCGATCGCCGAGAAGGCGATGGGGCAGGCGATCCTGGTGGTGAACAAGACCGGCGCCGGCGGGCAGGTCGGCTGGACCGAGGCGTCCCGCGCCAAGCCCGACGGCTATACGCTGGCATTCATCAACCTGCCTGGGATGAACACCATCATCCTCGATCCGGAGCGCAAGGCGCTGTTCAACCTGGACAGCTTCATTCCGGTGATCAACCAGGTGGTCGATTCGGGCATCATCTGGGTGAAGGCCGACAGCCCCTACAAGACGCTGAAGGACCTGATCGAGGCGGCGCGCAAGGCCCCCGGCAAGATCAGCGTCTGCACGACGGGTATCCTGAGCGATGACCACTTGGCCATCCTGATGCTGCAGGACGCGGCGAAGGTTGAATTCCGCATCGTCCATTTCGACGGCGGGGCGCAGCAGTTGACCGCTCTGCTGGGCGGGCATGTGGAGGTCGCGTTCGACAATGTCGGCGGCGGCGCGGTGAAGCGGATGCAGTCGGGCGACGTGCGGACGCTGGCGGTGATGGACACCGTGCGTTCGAAGTTCATGCCGGACGTGCCGACGATGGTGGAACTGGGCTATCCCTCGGTGATCTCGTCGTCCAGCCGCGGGGTCGCGGTGCCCAAGGGCACGCCCCCGGCCGCGATCAAGGCGATCGAGACCGCCTTCGCCAAGGCCATGTCCGACCCCGATCACGTGAAGAAGCTGGAGGACGCGGGCCTGGCGATCCGGGTGATGGTCGGCGAGGAATACGCGAAGTACTACCGCGACCTGCACGCCACGGCGGCGAAGTATACGGAATGGGCGTTGAAGCAGCGGTAAAGGCCCGCGTCCGGGGAGCAGGCCGCGCGATTCGTGCCCCCGTCATCCCCGCGCTTGTCGCGGGGACCATCCCCAGCACCCTGCCGCGATCGGTCCCCGCGACAGGCGCCGGGATGACTCGGAAGGGTTGCGCGACATCCCCTGGAAAATGGCCCGCCACCCAGGCAGAATGGCGGTCCCCGAGGACCAGGCCATGCATATCGACACCGACGCCACCCAGCACCTGCAACGCGCCGCGCTCGCCGCCAAGGACGCCTCCCGCGTTCTGGCCCGCACCGACGCCGCCACCCGTGACGCCGCCCTGCGCGTCATGGCCCAGGCGTTGCGGGACGCGGCGCCAGCGATCCTGGCGGCAAATGCCGCCGACCTCGCCACGTTCTCCGGCACCAACGCCTTCCGCGACCGCCTGATGCTGAACGAAGCCCGGGTCGAGGCGATGGCCAAGGGTCTCGAAGACGTCGCCGCCCTCCCGGACCCGCTCGGCCGCGTCCTCGCGGACTGGACCCGTCCCAACGGGCTGCACATCAAGCGGATCGCCACGCCCATCGGCGTGATCGGCATGATCTATGAAAGCCGGCCGAACGTGGGCGCCGATGCCTCGGCCCTGTGCCTGAAATCCGGCAATGCCGTGATCCTGCGCGGCGGGTCCGAAAGCACGAACAGCGCCCGCGCCATCAACGTCGCCCTGCAACAGGGCCTGACCGAGGCTGGCCTGCCGCCAGCCTGCATCCAGGTCGCCCCCAACGCCGACCGCGCCTATGTCGCCGCCATGCTCGCCGGCGCCGGCCTGATCGACCTGATCATCCCCCGTGGCGGCAAGGGCCTGGTGGAACGCGTGCAGCGGGAAGCACGGGTCCCCGTCCTTGCCCATGCCGAGGGGCTGTGCCACACCTATGTCCACGCAGCGGCCGATCCGGCCATGGCGCGGACGATCGTGGCCAACGCCAAGATGCGCCGCACCGGCATCTGCGGCGCCACCGAAACCCTGCTGATTGACCGCGCCGTCGCACCCGCCTTGCTGCCGCCGATCGTCGCCGACCTGCGGGCGCTAGGCTGCGACTTCCGCGCCGACGCCGCCGCCCGCGCCATCGTCCCCGACCTGACCGCCGCCAACGACTCGGACTTCGATACCGAGTGGCTGGACGCGGTGATCTCGGTCGCCGTGGTCGATGGGGTGGATGCCGCTTTGTCCCACATCACCCGCCACGGCAGCGAGCATACGGAGGCGATCATCACCGAGGATGCCTCTGTCGCCCAGCAATTCCTGGACGGGATCGACAGCGCGGTCGGGCTCTGGAACGCCTCCACCCAGTTCTGCGATGGCGGGGAGTTCGGGTTCGGCGCCGAGATCGGCATCGCCACCGGCCGCATCCACGCCCGCGGTCCGGTCGGGTTGGAGCAGTTGACGACCTATCGCTACCAGATCATCGGCACCGGACAGGTCCGGCCCTGACCAACCCCGGCCGCGACCCGGTTCCCCGCTCCGGGGACGGCCGCAGGATGCGGATCGGCCTGCTGGGCGGGTCCTTCAACCCCGCCCATGAAGGCCATCTTCTGGTGGCGCGGGCGGCGCTGCGGGCGCTGCGGCTGGACCAGGTCTGGCTGCTCGTGTCGCCCGGCAATCCGCTGAAGCCGCGGGCCGGCATGGCGCCGATGGCGGAACGCATGGCCAGCGCGCGGGGCATCGCCGATGGGCGGCGCATCGTGGCGACCGGGATCGAGGCGCGTCTCGGCACACGCTACACCGTCGACACGATGCGGTTGCTGCTGCGGCGCTTCCCGCGCGCCCGCTTCGTCTGGCTCTGCGGGGCGGATATCCTCACGCAACTGCCCCGATGGCGGCGGTGGGAGGAAATCCTACGGCATTTGCCCTTCGCCGTGCTACCCAGACCGGGCTACACGCGTTCGGCGCTTGCGGGACGGATCGCGCATCGTCTACGCCGCCACCGGCGGCCGGTGCGGCAGGCCCGCCTGATCCCGGGTTCGGCTCCGGCCTGGGTCCATTTGCCGCATCGCCAGATCGCTTTGTCATCCACGGCCCTGAGGGCCGCCAGCAAGGAACCCGTCCCATAACCAAGCCGCCCCAACCGCCGCCCTCACCCGCTCGGCATACACCCGCACCTCGCAAGCGGGCGGCCAAGCCAACCCTGCCCGAAGCCGGTGTCGCCCCGGGCTCTCCGCGCAAGAAGACGATCGCGGCCGGACCCAAGAAGGCCGCCGCCCCGAAAAAGGCGGCAACCCGCTCCCGCAAGGTGAAGCTGGAACCGTCGGAGCTTGACCGCATGCAGGCAGCGATCGTCACCAGCCTGGATGACGACAAGGCCGAGAACATCGTGACGCTCGACCTCGCCGGAAAGGCGATGTTCTGCGACCGGATGGTGATCGCGACGGGCCTGGCCGACCGCCAGATCTCCGCCATGGCGCAGCATCTGAAGGAAAAGCTGGCGGAAATCGGCCTGAAGCGCGTGCAGATCGAGGGCGCTGGCGGATCCGACTGGGTGCTGATCGACGCCGGCGACATCGTCGTGCATCTGTTCAAGGCCGATGCGCGGGAGACCTATGCGCTGGAGAAGATGTGGGGTTCCGACCTGGACGAGGCCGGCTGAGCGGCCTGTTCCGGGCGGGCGGAACGGTCGATGCTTACCCGTCATGGTCGGGCTCGACCCGACCACCCGCCCGGCAGCACGGCGTTTGAATGTGCCCCCGGTCTGACCGGTCGGCGTCCGGGACGATGGTCGGGACAAGCCCGACCATGACGGGGCGGCGATGGCCGTGCGGGCAGCCCCTGCGATCCGAGGCAGAATTCTACTGATCAGTAGATTTTTGATAGCATCCGTAGCCTCCCTGCGCTAAGTCCTCGATCGGAATAGAACGCAGGCCCAAGATGAACGATGCAGCCATCCTGTCCCGTCCCGCCCCGGTGAAGACCGAACACTTCGACGTCCTGATCGCGGGTGCCGGCATCTCCGGCGTCGGCGGCGCCTACCACCTGACGCAGCAATGCCCGGACAAGAGCTTCGTCGTCCTGGAAGCGCAGGAAAGCTTCGGCGGCACCTGGCTGACGCATAAATACCCGGGCATTCGCTCGGACAGCGACCTGCACACCTTCGGCTACCGGTTCAAGCCCTGGAAGGGCGTGCCGATCGCCACGGCCGCGGAAATCCGCAGCTACATGGGTGAAGTCATCGAGGAAAACGACCTCGCCCGTCACATCCGCTACCAGCACCGTATCACCGCGGCGTCCTGGTCGAGCCAGGAGAACCTCTGGACCATCGACGCCGTCCGCGTCGACACCGGGGAGCCCCTGCGCTTCACCGCGAACTTCCTGTGGATGTGCCAGGGCTATTACCGCCACGAGCAGGGCTACACGCCGGAATGGCCGGGGATGGAGGCCTACAAGGGCCGCATCGTCCATCCGCAGACCTGGCCCACCGACCTCGACTACACCGGCAAGACCGTGCTGGTGATCGGGTCGGGCGCCACGGCGGCGACGGTCGTTCCCGCGATGGCGGCGGACTGCGCGCATGTGACGATGCTGCAACGCTCTCCCACCTACTTCCGCTCGGGCCGCAACGCGATCGAACTGGCGGAACAGTTGCGGGAATTACAGGTCGAGGAAACCTGGATCCACGAGATCGTCCGCCGCAAGATCCTCCACGACCAGGCCTTGTTCACGAAGCGCACGTTCGATGAGCCGGAGACGGTCCGCGACGAACTGATCGGCGCGATCCGCGCGCAACTTGGCGACGACTACGACGTGGACACGCACTTCACCCCGAAATACCGGCCCTGGCGCCAGCGCCTCGCCTTCGTGCCCGATGGCGACCTGTTCAAGGGGATCGCGTCCGGCAAGGCGTCAGTCGTCACCGATGAGATCGAACGCTTCACCGAGGCGGGGGTCCTGCTGAAATCCGGGCGGGAATTGCAGGCCGACATCATCGTCACCGCGACCGGCTTCAACCTGTGCGTGCTGGGCGATATCGCCTTCTCGGTCGACGGCAAGCCGCTCGACTTCGGCGACACGGTCACCTGGCGCGGCATGATGTTCACCGGCGTGCCCAACATGGTCTGGGTGTTCGGCTATTTCCGCGCAAGCTGGACCCTGCGTGCCGACCTGGTGGGTGATTTCGTCTGCCGCATGCTCAAGCACATGGGGGACCGTCAGGCCCGCAAGGTGGAAGTCGCCCTGCGGCCCGAGGACCGGGACATGAAGCTGCTGCCCTGGATCGATGAGGAGAACTTCAATCCAGGTTACATGCAGCGCGGCATGCATCTGCTGCCCAAGCGCGGCGACAAGCCCGAATGGGCGCACACGCAGGATTACTGGAACGAAAAGGACCAGATCCCCGCCACCAACCTGGACGACGCCGCCTTCGTCTATTCCTGACCCGATCGCGGAGCTATCGTCCTCCCCATCCGGCCGCCCGACCTGAAACGGGCGGCGGCCGGCACGAAACCGGAAGGGGAGAACACCATGCTGACGATCGACGCCCAGGTTCACGCCTATGAACGCGATCACCCCGGCCGCCCCTGGGCCGCCGTCCTGCACGGCCCGCCCGAGGTCACCGGCGCCGACCTCGTCGCCGCGATGGACGCGGTGGGGGTCGATGGCGCGGTGCTCGTCTCCGCCTTCACGATGTATCGCTATGACGCCAGCTACGCGATGGACGTGTATGCCGCCCATCCCGGCCGCTTCGCGCTGGTGAAGCCGGTGGACCCGACCGATCCAGGCGTCGCCGAGACGATCGCCGATTGGGCGAAAACGAAAGGCGCGGTCGCCGTCCGGATCATGATGCGCGGCGATGTGGCGACCGACCCGGCGGACCCCGGCCTCAATCGCGTGCTGGCCGCCGCGGGGCGGCACAATTTGCCGGTCAACCTGCTGGCCTATGGGCGCCTGCCGCAGGTCGCCGAGATGGCGGCGCGCAACCCCGACACCAGGCTGGTGATCGACCATCTGGGGATCCCGCAGCCCTTCGAGCCGCCGGCCCCAGCCGAACCCTTCGCCGACCTGCCGGCCGTGCTGGCCCTGGCGAAGAGCCCGAACGTGGTCCTGAAGATCACCGGCGCCTGCACGCTGTCGCACCAGCCTTTCCCCTACAAGGACATCTGGGACCCGCTGGCCCGCATCTTCGACGCCTGGGGCCTGGATCGGTGCCTGTGGGGCACGGACTGGACGCGCGCGGTCGGGCTGTTGACCTACAAGCAGGGGGTGGACGCCTTCCGCGTCACCGACCGCCTGTCGGACAGCGAGCGGGAAACGCTGATGGGCGGGACGCTGCGGCGCGTCTACGGCTGGACGCCGACCAAGGGGTAGGCGAGGGGGGCTACTTCCGCCCCCGACCCAGCCACGTCACCGTCAGATCGCCCCGCGGGCGGGCCCTGCATGCCAGGGTCTGCCCGCCCTTGACCTGCTCGGGCGACAGCGACGCATCACCGCGCGCCAGCATCGTGACCTTGCCCGAGTCCAGCCGGCTGACGCAGGTGCCGCAATTGCCGCTGGCGCAGGTATAGGGATAGTCGATCCCGGCGGCGACCGCCGCTTCCAGCACCGTCTGCTGCGCGGTGCACGCGATCACCTGCCCGGTATTGGTGATGGTGACCTGATAGGACTTCGGGGCGCGGGCCATGCGAGCGCGCCTCAGGCCGCGTGCCGGCGGGACGCGCCGGCACGGATGGACGCGAATTGCGGATGATACCAGACCACCGAGGGGAAGCGCGCCAGGGCATAGCCATACAGCGCCAGCCCGATCGCGGGTTCATCGCCCACCACCACGGTGCTGTGGATGTCATGGTCGGCCATCGCCATGCCGTTGCCCTGCTCCACCAACACCTCTCCCACCTTCACGACCTCGGCATGGCCTGGCCGGCTGCCGTCATCGACGCGGCGGAAGAACTCATTGCGTTCGCGCCCGGAAATGGCGGCGTTCACGCACCAGATGCCATGGTCGTGCGGGGCGGCTTCCTTGCCCGGCATGTTGATGGTCAGGTACAGCCCGTGGCCGTCATCATCCTCGACCAGTAACGGGTGGTTGCGGCCCTGGGAGACGGGCATCTCGAACGCGTCCATCGGAAACAGGTCGGTCTTCGCCGCCAGCGCCATGACCTTCAACTTGATGGCATGCAGGGCCGAGGGCGTGATACCTTCCTTCGCGGTGATGGCGTGTACGTCGGCGAGCAGTTTCTGGCAGGCTTTCTGGCGCTTGTCGGCGACTGTCATGGGACGCACTCCGATGAGAGAGTGCAGGTTACGGGGGAATACCGGTTTCCGACAAGCCATCCGGCGCCATGCTGCGCCGCAGCAAAAGCCGGTTGCGGTTCGGGTGACGCCCGCTATGTTCCAGCGGTTTCCACCCCGACAGGTCGCCCTCCGCATGCCCGATCTTTTCAGTCCCTACACGCTCAAGGGCGTGACGCTGCGCAACCGCATCGCCATGTCGCCGATGACCATGTACCGCGCGGTCGACGGGAAAATGACCGACTACCACGTCATGCTGATGGGATCGCGCGCCGCCGGCGGGTTCGGCCTGGTCTTTCCCGAGCAGATCGCCATCACCCCGGACGGCCGCACCGGCACATGCTGCGCCGGCATCTACGACGACAGCCAGATCGAGGGCCTCGCCCGCGTCACCGCCATCATCAAGGACATGGGCGCCGTCCCCGCGATCCAGTTGGGCCATACCGGGCGCAAGGGCAGTGAGCAGAAGCCGTGGGAAGGCAAGCTGCAGATCGCGCCCGACCATCCCGATGGCTGGCAGGTCCGCGCGCCGTCCGCGATCCCCTATGGCGGGCGCTACACTTTTCCTGTCCACGCGATGACGATCGAGGAAATCAAGGACATCCACCGCGCCTACGCCGACGCCGCTCGGCGTGCGCTGGACGCCGGGTTCGAGTGGCTGGAGATGCATTTCGCCCATGGCTACCTCGGCGCCAGCTTCTTCTCCCCGATCGCCAACAAGCGGACCGACGCCTATGGCGGCAGCCTGGAAAACCGCCTGCGCTTCCACCGCGAAGCCCTGGACGCCGTCCGCGCCGTCTGGCCCGAGCGGTTGCCGCTGACGATGCGCCTCGGCTCCGACGACTTCAACGAACACGGGGTGCAGTTCGATGACTCGGTCTGGGCGGTGGGGGAACTGAAGCAGCACGGGCTGGATTTCGCCGATCTCAGCCTGGGGATGAACACCGACGACATGAAGGACCTGCCCTTCAACCAGGCCGCCTTCATGGTGGAACGCGGCGCCCGGGTCCGGCGGGAGGTTGGGATTCCGGTGGGCGTGAGCTGGAACCTGGGCATCCCCGCGGTCGCCGACCGGGTGATCCGGGAGGAACTGGTCGATGTCGTGTTCCTCGGCCGCCCGGCCTTGGCCAATCCGCACTGGCCGGTCTGGGCCGCGCGCGAACTGGCGCATGACAACGCGTTCTCGATGCTGCCGGAGGACTGGTCCTGGTGGCTCCGCAACCGTCCGGGGTCGGAAGGGTCGCATGGCTGGCCGGTCGTAACCGCCGCCTGACGTGCCCCCCCTGGCTTGAACCCGCGCGTGGCCCGGCATAGCGTCCGCGCCACGCAGCGCCGGCTTGTCCGACCCCTCGGAACAGCCCGCCGGAGTCGCGCCGATCCGTCGCGGAGTGACTCCGCCAGCAGGGAACCGTCATGAGCCAACAGAACGCAGTGCCCGAGACATGGGACGTGGAAGCCGATGTCGTCGTCGTCGGGTTCGGAGCCGCCGGGATGGCGGCCGCCGTCACCGCCCATGAACTGGGGGCCAAGGTCGTCATCCTCGAAAAGGCGCCCGAGGGTGAGGAAGGCGGCAATACCCGCGTCGCCGGCCAGGGCTACCTGAACACCTCCTCCGTCGACTCCGCCATCGCCTACCTGACCGCCCTCTGCGGCCCCTTCACGGTGCCCGAGGTCATGGTGCGGGTCTGGGCCGAGGAGATGTGCCTCAACAACGACTGGCTCGCGAGCCTGGGCGGCGATCCGCAGGAACACCAGCATCCCCCCGTCGGCATCGAGTTCCCCGACCTGCCGGGTGCCGACTGTGTCCACAAGTTCCATGACGGCCCGACCTACGGCTACTCCTACACCTGGAAGCTGTTCGAGCGGCTGGTGAAGGAACGTCCGATCCCGATCCTGTACGAAACCCCGGGCCGAGCGCTGATCCAGAACGATGTGACCAAGGAAATCCTGGGCGTGCGGGCGCAGCAGGGCGGCAAGACGATCACCGTCAAGGCGCGCCGCGGCGTGGTGCTGACCTGCGGCGGGTTCGAGAACAACCAGGAGATGATCCGCAACTATTTGCCGGGCATTCCGTATTGCTACACGTCCGGATCGCCGTACAACGAGGGCGACGGGATCACCATGGCGATGACCGTGGGCGCCGACCTCTGGCACATGAACAACTATGCCGGCCCGTCGATGGCGCTGAAGGTGCCGGAAATCCCGACCTCGTTTTCCATGCAGGCGTTCCACTACAGCAAGGAACTGCCCGGCGGCGCGATCGTTGTCGGCCCGGATGGACGCCGTTTCGCGGATGAGAAGTTCAAGACCCGCCACGGCAAGGTGCCGGTGAACGGCCGCTGGCTGCCGTTGTCCACGCCGTGCCCGATGTTCATGATCCTGGACCACACGCATTTCTCGGCCGGCCCGCTGTATGACAAGCACCCGAGCCATGGCTGGACCCAGATCGTCGTGAAGTATGACTGGAGCGAGGACAACAGCGCCGAACTCGCCAAGGGCTGGATCAGGAAGGCGGACAGCATCGAGGCGCTGGCCGGCGTCGTCGGCCTTGACCCCGCCACGCTGAAGGACACGGTCGCGCGCTGGAACCAGGCCTGTGCGACGAAGCATGATGAGCAGTTCGGGCGGACGCTGATGCTGAACCCGGTCGCGAACGGGCCGTTCTATGCGATCGAGTTGTCACCCTCAATGCTGAACACCCAAGGCGGGCCGCGCCGGAACGAACGGGCGCAGATCGTGCGGCCGGACGGGTCGCCGATCCCGCGGCTTTACAGTGCCGGGGAGTTGGGGTCGATCTACAGTTATCTGTACCAGGGGACGGGGAATATCGGGGAGTGTCTGGCGTTCGGCCGGATTTCCGGGCGGAACGCGGCCGCGGAGGCTGTCTGGGGGTAGTGGGTCCGGCTTCTCTCTCACCCGTCATGGTGGCCCTCCGGGTCCAGCCAGAGGGCAGGCTGCGGCCGACCCCCACGACTTTCCTTTGTTGCCAACAGCGAAGTCGTGGATGGCGGCCCTTCGGCCGCCACGACGTGGTTCCGGCGGGGGCCTCGTCCGCTGCGACGCGGGTAGGAAGGGGCTTTGGCCCCAACAGTGGGGACATGGGGCTCCGTCCTCTCATCCGTCATGGTGGGCGCAGGCCCACCACCCACGACTTTCCCTTGTTGCCAACAGCGGAGTCGTGGATGGCGGCCCGGAGCCTGCCTTCGGGCTGGACCCGGGGGGCCGCCACGACGGCGGTAGGGACAGCGTGTCAGTCCATCGCGACGGAGGGACGTAACGTCCGCCCCCCCTCAATCAAACAATGTCGCCAACCGCTGCTTCATCTGGTCCGCGATATACAACGCCACTGCCTGGATCGTCGAAGTCGGGTTCACGCCCCCCGCCGTCACGAAGACCGAGCCATCCACGATGAACAGGTTCTTCACGTCGTGGCACCGCCCCCACTCATTCACCACCGAGCGCTCCGGGTCCGTTCCCATCCGCGCCGTCCCCAGCAGGTGCCAGCCGCCGAAATGGATCGGGTTCTGCATCGCGATGTCCGTCGCCCCGGCCGCGGCCAGGATGTCCTTCGCCCGCGCGATCCCGTGCTCGATCATCCGCCGGCTGTTCTCCCCGATCGTGTAGTCCACCCGCGGGGCCGGAATGCCGTGGCTGTCCTTCAGCACCGGATCGAGCGTCACGCGGTTATGCCCCTCCGGTAAATCCTCGATCACGGCCGACAGGCTCAGTCTGCGATGGACCAGGCGGCGATAGGCGGCGTGATGGTCCTTGCCCCAGGGCAGCCGCCCGCCGGCGGCGCTGGTCAGGGCCTCGGTCACCGGGCCGACTCCGCGGTTGAACTGGAACATGTAGCCGCGCACGAAGTCCCGGTTCGGATCGGTCTCGTAGAACTCCTTGCTCCACAGGCACAAGGGCGGCCCGTGATTCCCGTCCAGCGCCTCCTCCGCATAACCGTAGACCTGGATATAGGGGTGGAACATCAGGTTCTTGCCGACCAGCCCACTCGAATTGGCCAGCCCGGTCGGGAACCGCGATGACGCGGAGTTCAGCAGCAGCCGAGCCGTCCCCACGCCATTGCAGGCGAGGATCACGACCTCGGCCGCCTGGAACCGCTCAACCCCCTCCGCGTCGTAGTAGATGACGCCGGATGCCATGCCATGCTCGTTCGTCGTGATCTCCCGCACCCGGCAATGGGTGCGAAGCTCGACGCCAGCGCGGATGGCGTGCGGCCAATAGGTGATGTCCGTGCTGGCCTTGGCCCCCTGCGCGCAGCCTGGCGTGCAATGCCCCAGGTTGATGCAGGCGCCGCGCCCGTCATAGTCCGTCGTGGCCAAAGTCGTGTCGGACGGCCACCAATGCCAGCCCAGGCTGTTCATCGCCTGGCCCCAGCGCGCGCCCGTCCTGCCCAGCGGCAATGGAGGCATCGGCGGCGATTTCGGCGGATAGGCCGGATCGCCCGACAGGCCCGAAACCCCCATCATGCGGTCATTCTCGGCGAAGAACGGCTCCAGCGTCGCGTAATCCACCGGCCAGTCATCCGCCACGCCATCCAGTGACTTCACGCGGAAATCCGACGGGTGCAGCCGGGGAAAGTGCCCCGTGTACATGATCGTGCTGCCGCCCACGCCGTTGAAGTTCACGACCTTGATGGGGGAGTTGTCGTCGTTGATCGGATAATCCGTCGGCCGTTTGCGCACATTCGGGCTGGTCGCGAAATCGCCGAACAGCCGGGACTCCCAGTCACGCTCGTTGCTGGGGTATTCGGTCGGCTTGGTCCAGCCGCCCTGTTCCAGGCAGACGATCCGCATCTTCGTCTCGGCCAGGCTCCAGGCCACCGCGGCGCCGGACGCGCCGGAGCCTATGATCAGCACATCCACCACGTCGCTCATGCCGCGCCTCCGGGTCGTTTCCCTGGCGCCAATCCATGCCTTGGCGCCGGCTTTGTCAACGCGGCAGGACATGGTCCGATTGACACGACGCCCGGCGGCGGTACACCCGGAACGAAGCACCCTGTTCGAGTGAGGCAGACATGCGGAACGAGTCAGAAACCGGCCTCTCCCCGGCCGAGAGCCGGGACCTGCGCTGCATCGCCGGCGTGATGATCCCGGCGGACGCGGGCCTGGGCGTTCCCGGCGCCGACGATGCGGCCATCTTCGCCGATGTGGTGAAGTCCCTCGGCCGCGACCTGCCCGATGTGCGGGCCGCATTGGCCGACCTGACCGCCCTGTCGGGAGGGGCCTTCGCCGACCTGCCGGCGGATCGCCAGGAAGCCGTCACCCACGCCTTCCACGCCACACTCTCCCGCACCGCCATCACGCTCGGCCGCGTCATCCTGCAATGCTACTACCGGGATGACCGCGTGGTGCGCTCGCTGGGGTTGGAGCCTCGGCCGCCCTTCCCGCTGGGGCACAAGCTGGAACAGGGGGACTGGTCGCTGCTCGACCCGGTGCGCGCCCGCCCGAAGATGTGGCGCGACGCGCCCTGATCGCCGTAGGAGGCAGAAGTGGCCGGTCATAGCAACGAAATGGTCGACGTCCTGATCATCGGTTCCGGCGCGTCCGGCGCCGCGGTGGCCTGGAGCCTGGCCGAAACCAAGATGCGCATCCTGTGCCTGGAGCAGGGGGATTGGTCCAAGCAGTCCGATTTCCCCAGCAACGGCCGCGACTGGGAAGCCCGCCGCTACGCTGATTACGACATCAGCCCGAACCGGCGTGCCAGGCCGACCGACTATCCGATCAACGAAGACAACTCGGTGATGAAGGTCGCCAACTTCAACGGCGTCGGTGGCGGGACGGTGTTCTACACGGCGCATTGGCCGCGGATGCACCCGTCGGATTTCCGCGTGAAGTCGCTGGACGGCGTGGCCGATGACTGGCCGATCAACTACGACATGCTGGAGCCGTTCTTCAGCCTCAACGACCGCATGATGGGCGTGTCCGGCCTGACGGGCGATCCGGCCTATCCGCCACGCAATCCGCCGATGCCGCCTCTGCCCCTGGGCAAGACCGGCACCCGCTATGCCCAGGCGATGAACAAGCTGGGCTGGCACTGGTGGCCGTCGGACTCGACGATCGCCACGACCGACTATGACGGGCGCGGCGCCTGCATCAACCTGGGTCACTGCACGCCGGGCTGCGCGCAGGGGGCCAAGGCCAGCACCGACATCACCTATTGGCCGCACGCCATCCGAGCCGGTGTCGAAATCCGCCCGCTGTGCCGGGTGCGGGAGGTCACGACCAACGAACACGGCATGGCATCCGGCGCGATCTACTACGACGCGGACGGGGTGGAACGGTTCCAGCCGGCCGAGGTCGTGATCCTCGCCTGCAACGGCATCGGCACGCCGCGGCTGCTGCTGAACTCGGCGTCGTCACGGTTCCCTAACGGGCTGGCCAATTCCAGCGGCCTGGTGGGCAAGAACCTGATGCTGCACCCCTGGCCGCAGGTGCGCGGCTATGTGGACGAACGGGTCGACGGCGATCACGCGCCGATGTTGAGCCTGTGGAGCAAGGAGTTCTACGAGACCGATCCGAACCGCGGTTTCGTCCGTGGCTACACGCTGCAATTCGCGCGCGGCACGGGGGTGGTGAACGAGGCGGTGCAGAACGCCTCGGTCGGCCGGCTGCCCTGGGGGAAGGACCACCACAAGGTCTACCGCGACATGGTCTATCGCCGCCTCCAGATCGGCGTGGCCTGTGAGGATTTGCCGGAGGAACACAACCGGGTGACGCTCGATCCCGTGCTGAAGGACAGCCACGGCATTCCGGTCCCGCGGATCGACTATACGATCAGTGAGAACACGGCCCGGATGATGGACCACGGCATCGCCCGGGCCGAGGACATCCTGCGCGCCGCCGGCGCCACCGGGCTGTATACCTCCCGTACCCTGCTCAACAGCCCAGGGCACCTGCTGGGCACGGCGCGGATGGGGACTGACCCGGAGCGTTCGGTCGTGAACGAATGGGGCCGGTCGCACGATGTGAAGAACCTGTTCATCGTCGATGGCAGCGTTTGGGTTACGTCCGGCGGGGTGAACCCGACTTCGACGATCCAGGCGGTGGCGTTGTACATCGCGGATCAGATGAAGCAGCGGCTGGCGACTTTGTTCGACTGAGGGGGCGGTCCCGCCCCTCCGTCATGCCAGGGGCCGCGCCGCCTCCCCCTTCGTCATCCCGGCCGAAGGGCCGGGACCCACGACTTTTGTGTTGCTGACAGGGGAAAGTCGTGGGTGCCGGGCCTGCGCCCGGCATGACGAGGTAGGACGGTCCAGGCGTCAGTATTGACGCCGTGCGGTCGTTACCAAGGCCCCTACTTGCACTTCGCCGCGATCTTCACGTCATTGAACCGATCGTCACCCATCGGCAGATACGCGTTCAGCCCCGTAAAGCACCCGGGCTTGTAGGCATAGACATTCGACCGCGTCATCAGCGTGATATTGGACGCGTTCTCGACGCCCAGCCGCCCGATCTGGTGCAGCAGCTTGGTCCGCTCGGGGTTGTCCGGGGTCATCTGCCGAGCCTTGTCGATCAGAGTGTCGATTTCGGGCGTGGCGACGCCGACGGGGTTGAAGCTGCCGCCCGTGCCCATCAGCTCCTGGAACACCTGCAAGGGATCGGGCCGTCCGCCCCAGCGCGCCAGCAGGATGTCCGCGCGCGTCGGCGGCCGGCGGAAGGCGGGGAACATTGAGGCATCGACGATGTCGAACTTCACCCGGATACCGACCTCGGCCAGCATCGCCTGATAGGCCTCGGCGATCGGGCGGTATTCGCCGATGTTCAGCAGCAGCATTGTGATATCGACGCCGTCCTTGAACCCGCCCTCGGCCAGCAGGGCCTTCGCCTTGGCGGGGTCATAGGTGTAGATCTTCTCCAGCGCCGGGTCATAGGCGCTCGCGGTGCTGGCAAACGGCTGGACGGTGGGGCGGGAACTGCCATAGCTGAGCGCATCCGCCAGCGCGGCGCGATCGACGGCGTACATCATCGCCTGCCGCACCTTCAGGTTGGCGACGTTCTGGGTTCGTGACAGATTGACATACGTTGTCCAGACGCTGTTCTTCTCGTTCAACTGCACCGCGAAGCCGGCCTGCTTGGCCTCCGCGATCTGCCGCGGTTCGATCAACGCGATATTCGCCTGGCCCGATCGCAATGCATTCATACGTGCTCGGCCGTCCGGCACATAGTGATGCTCGAACGCGGCGGGGCGCCCCGCGATGCCGCCCCAATAGGAGTCGTTGCGGGTGAAAACGGTCTTCTCGTTGGCCGAGAATGACTTGACCTTGTAGGGGCCTGTGCCGATCGGCTTGAAGGTCGCGGCATAGGCGCCTTCGGTCAGCGACGCCGCACTGGCCATCATCCCGGCGACACCGCCCAGATGATACAGCATCTGCCCGTTCGGGGCCTTCAGCGTCAGTTTGATTTCATATGGCCCGATGATGTCGATGCTGGCGATGCCCTTCACCGCTTCCACCACCGTGCCGCTGGCCCGGGTGCCCAGGCCGATGAAGCGATCGAAGTTGCGCTTGGCGATCTCGGCATTGAACGGCGTGCCGTCGTGGAAGGTCACGCCCTGCCGCAGTTTCAGCGTCAGGGTCATCAGGTCGGGGCTCGCGACCCAGGACTCGGCCAGGCCCGGCGCGGGATCGCCGGCATCCGTCATCCGGATCAGCGGATCATAGACCGCGAGCATCGCCTCCTGCGAAAAGCTGCTGGCGG
>DIUL01000031.1:7778-8025 GCA_002422345.1 Acetobacteraceae bacterium UBA6159 | reverse complement strand
TTCCTGAACATCCCGTTCTCCTGAACTTTTTGTTGCCTCGATCCCGAACGCTTGGAATGCGTCCTGTTGTTTGTTGAGGCTCAGGATGAACAGCGCGGTGGGTTCTGTCCACCTTGGCATGGGCGGCGACGCGGATCAGGCGGCGGCGGCACCAAACAGGAATTCAATATCATCCGCGTCCATGGGCGGCAGAGCCGGTCCGTCCGCGCTCAGCGCGATATTCGCCAGTTCGGCCTTGCGTTCCTGC
>DIUL01000031.1:0-7764 GCA_002422345.1 Acetobacteraceae bacterium UBA6159 | reverse complement strand
CCGCCGGGTTCCACCAGGGATCGTAATGAATGACGGTATCGGCCGAGGTCAGGTTCAGCCCGCGCCCGCCGGCCTTCAGGCTGATCAGGAACAGCGGCACCTCCCCCGCCTCGAACCGCCGCACGGGGGCGGCGCGATCGGCGGTATCGCCGCGCAGTTCGACGTAGGGCAGGCCGGCTGCGTCCAGCGCCGGCTTCATCAGATCCAGCATCGAGGTGAACTGGGAAAACAGCAGGATGCGCCGTCCCTCGGCGATCATCTCGCCCATCATCTCCATCAGGTCATCCAGCTTGCTGGACCCTTGGATAAGCCGAGCGGAGGGGAGCTTGACGAGACGGGGGTCACAGCAGACCTGGCGGAGTTTCAGCAGGGCGTCGAGCACGAGCACATGGCTCTGCCCCATCCCTCGGTCGGCGATGCCCTGCGTCACCCGCTCATGCATCGTCGCGCGGATGGTTTCGTACAATTCCCGCTGCTCGGGCGCGAGGGTGATGCGGCGCAGGATGGTGTGCTTGGGCGGCAATTCGGTCGCCACGGCGGACTTGGTGCGGCGCAGGATGAAGGGCCGGATGCGCGCGGCAAGCTGCTTGCGGCGAACCGGGTCGCCGTCCTTCTCGATGGGCGCGCGGAAGCGGCGGTTGAAGGTCTTCCGGTGGCCCAGCAGGCCCGGCATCAGGAAGGCGAACTGCGACCACAACTCACCGAGGTTGTTCTCGATCGGCGTGCCGGACAGGCAAAGCCGGTGGCGCGTGTCCAGGCGGCAGACGGCGTGCGTGGCCTTGGCGGTGGAGCTTTTGATCGCCTGCGCTTCATCGAGTACCACGATGTACCAGGGCAGCTCGACCATCTCCTCGATATCGCGGGTCAGGACGGTATAGGTCGTGATGACGACATGCACGCCGGCCAGGTCGCGCCGCCGTTCGTGCCGGTCCATGCCGTACAGCACGACAACGCGCAGATGCGGGGCGAAGCGGGCGAGTTCGGCCTGCCAGTTCGGCACCAGCGTGGTGGGCACGATCACCAGGGCCGGGCAATCTAGCCGGCCGGCCGCTTCCTCGATGCAAAGATGGGCGATGGTCTGCGCGGTCTTGCCCAGCCCCATGTCGTCGGCGAGCAGCCCGCCCAGGTCGTTCGCCCGCAGGTGCTGCAACCAGTTCACGCCCTGCTGCTGGTAGGGGCGCAGGGTGGCGGTGAAGCCCTCGGGCAGCGGCACGTCGGGGATGGCCGTCACCGCCCGGAACCGCGCGGCCCGTTCGGCGATGGCCGCGCCGTCCTGCCAGCGGGTCGTGACGATGTCTTCCAGATCGAGCACATCGGCGGTCTGGGTCGCGGGGAGTTCCAGCGTGTCCCCGCCGGTGCGGTGGGAGGCCTCGATCAGGTCTTCCATCACCGCGAGCAGGCGGGCGATCCGGTCGGCTGGCAGGCGAAGGATGCGGCCGTCATCCAGGCTGGTGATCAACTCGCCATCGACAATGCGGGCCGAGGCCATGCCGCCGCGATCGCGCAGGCGCATCAGGATGGGCAGCAAGGGCCGCCTGCTCCCATCGATCTCAATGCCCAGATCCAGCGAGAACCCGCCGCTGGGCGCATCCCCGACTCGCATGTCGCATTGGCCGACGCCCTCGACCATACGGGGGCCGAAGCTGCTGTCGATCATGCTGCGCCAGCCGGAGGACTGCAGCGCGGGGAGTTTTTCCGTGACGAAGCTGGTCCAGGACTCCGCAGCGTCGCGGCCGCGGAACAGGAAGACCAGGCGGCCTTTTTCGGACTTGGCGGTGGCCATCCGCATCTGCACCAGGCCGGTCTGGCGGATGGCGTTCTGCGCCTCGGCTTCGGCCTTGGTGTCGCGGCGGACGAACATCGGGCCGCCGGGGGCGTTGACGCGGACGAACTGGCGGTCGTCGTCGAAGGGGACGGCGGTGCCGTCGTAGTCGAATTCCAGCAGCAGCGCGTCGACCATCTGCATCCGCCCCCGCTCATCGGGGCAGGGGAAGCGGGTCAGGCGCAGGACGGGGACGGCCGGGCGGTCGACGATGACCTGGTCGGTGATCGTATTGGCGCCGGCTCGTCGACGGGGTGGTTCGGCGGGCGCGCGGTTGACTGGCGGGACAAAGCGGGGTTGCGGGGGAGGCGGCGGCGCCTGGACGCGGACCCGGCCGACGGCGCCGGTCGTGGCGTCGATGTACCAGAGCCCCGCATCGCCGACGATGACGGCGGATTGCGGGGGCAGGGCGGCGGCGGAGGCGGAGGTCAGCACCCGCGTTTCGCCCGGGATCAGCCGCCGCCCGCCGGCATGCCAGCGCGCGTGGCCGGATCGGATCAGGGCGTCCAGGGCCTCCGCCACCAGGCCGGGCGCGACGGGCACGCGGGAGTCGGTGCCGTCGCCCAGCAGGTAGGCCAGGTCGCGCAGTTTCTCCTCCCGCGTCTGGTCGGAGGCGATCTGGTTCGGGTTGGTGGGCGCGATCGTGCCCGTGCGCTCCCCGATCAGGATCGTGGTGACGATGCAGGCGTTGGGCGGGTCGGCGGGGGCGAGTTCGAACACCAGGCGCTGGCGTTCCTTCTCGGGCGGGGCGGTGACGAGGGTGTCGAGGAAGGTCTGCTGTTCCGGCGCGCGCAAGGCGGGGAACTGGTCGAGGGCGGCGAAGGCGGCGGCGGCCAGATGCGCGCAGCCGCGGGTGCCGCAGCCGCACTGGTTGTCGAACACCACGCGGCGGCCGAGGAGGGTGGGGGTGATACGGATCTTGTGCGGTGTGTGGCGGTCCTGGACCAAGCCGATGATGGAGTCGCCGTCCAGTTCGACCCGCACCGCGCCCATCAGCCCGAGGCTGCGGCCTCGGGTCAGCGCCCGTCCGTCGAAAACGCGGCTGAGATCATGGGAGGAGAACGGCGTCGGCATGGGCGGGCGGGGTATCCGGTCGGTTCGTGGGCGGCATACGGCGACGCGCCGCCGCGGCAGGGGCGGCGGAGTCGCGGATGATGTGGGGACGGAGAGGAGACGCCTGACTCCCGGGGGGAATGCAAGCGTTGATGGGGGCAATCGGGTGAAGGGTTACGTCACAACGGTGAGAAGTGCTGAATCGATATTGTCCCCGATTCGGGTTTCGGAGGACGGCCATTGCCCCTTCGAACGGTGCTACGCGGTCATGATGGGCGCAGGCCCGCTACCCACGAGTCTCCTGTTCAGAACTAGGGAAAGTCGTGGGTGGTGGCCCTGCGGCCACCATGACGAAGGGGCGACGACAGGGGGCAACGTCAATGCCGGTTGGTATGACGTGGTGGGACTGGCGGTAACGCGTGGGGAGGGGCCATAGACCCTACTTCGTCGCCTTGTACCGCTCCATCGCCTCAACAATCAGCCCCCGGGCCTCGGCCGCGTCACCCCAGCCCAGCAGCTTCACCCACTTGCCTTCTTCCAGATCCTTGTAGTGCTCAAAGAAATGCTGGATCTGGTCGAGCGTGATGCGCGGCAGGTCGGTGTAGTTCTGCACGTTGATATAGCGCCGCGTCAGTTTCGGTGACGGAACGGCGATGACCTTCTCATCCCCTCCGGCCTCATCCTGCATCTTCAGCACGCCGACGGGTCGGACATTGATGATGGCGCCGGGGATGATGGGGCGGGTGTTGGCGATCAGGACGTCGATCGGGTCCCCGTCCTCGGACAAGGTATGCGGGACGAAGCCGTAATTCCCCGGATAGCGCATGGGCGTGTAGAGGAACCGATCGACCACGAGGGTCCCGGCTTCCTTGTCCATCTCATACTTGATGGGTTCACCGCCGATGGCGACCTCGACGATGACGTTGACGTCCTCGGGCGGGTTGTTGCCGATGGCGATGGCTTCGATACGCATGGGGGAACTCCGGTGACAGGCTGGCCACAATAGGGGGCAACGCCGGCCGGTGCCATCGTCTCCTGCTTCGGAGCCGCCCGCATCCGTCCGATCGGAAACCATGGTGCAACCAGAGGCATGCCATTGGACGATCAGATTGTTCCAATAATCTGAAAACCGTCCGAATAACACTGGATCATGGCCGACGCTTTGTGCCATCGAGACCCTTGCGAAATTTTCAAGATCACCCAGGCCCGCAACATGACCGCGTTGACGCCCATTCGAACCACCAGCCTGCTCGCACTCTGCGCGATGGCCGCCCTGCTCGCCGGACCGCGGGCCGCGGTGGCGCAGGCCAACCTTGTGACCAATGGCAATTTCGCGGTCACCGCGAGTTCCGGCGGCGCGCAATCCTTCCAGTTCGGGACCTATGGCGGCTATTCCTCCCCGACCATGTCCCTGGCCGGCTGGTCCAGCCCTGGCGGCTACAACTATGTCTTCATCCCGACCGATACCGTCGCGACCGGTCACTACGGCAATCTGAGCCTCTGGAGCCCCGTCAGCACCCCATCGTCCTCCGCCAATGGTTTCACCAATGCGGGCCCGACCGGGGGAAACTTCGTCGCGGCCGACGGTGCCTTTGGAACCGAGGCTATTACCCAGACCATCACCGGCCTGACCGTCGGGGCAACCTACCGGCTTTCCTTCGCCTGGGCCGGCGCGCAGCAATCGGGTTTCACTGGCCCGACGACCGATTTCTGGTCGGCTTCCTTTGGGTCCGAGACCTACAGGACACCCACCGTCAGCGTCGCGAACAAGGGGTTCTCGGGCTGGATGAACCAGACATTCCAGTATGTCGCGACCAGTTCATCGCAGGTGCTGTCGTTCCTCGCGACCGGAACCCCGTCCGGCGTGCCACCCTTCGCGCTGCTGACCAGCGTGTCCCTGACGCAGGTTCCGGAACCCGGGGTGCTGCCGCTGATGCTGAGCGGGGTGGCCGGGTTGCTGGCCCTGACATGGCACCGCCGCGCCCGCGTCAAAAATGGCTGAGCCGCGCCGCTGGATCAGTGGGTTCCTGACGGCCGCGCTCGCCTTCGCTCCCCTCGCCGCCCAGGCCCAGCTCGAAACACCCAAGCCGTTGCTGGGGCTGCCGCTGCCTGATTTCCGTGCCGATGCCACGCTGAACGCGACCCTGGCCATGTTCGACCGTTCGGCCGACACGATCGTGGCGGATGTCGGCTCCCGCACCGTTACCTGGGGCGATGTCGCCGACGCGATCCGGGGCATGCCGGCGATCGTCAGCACGATCCCGGTCCAGTACCTTTACCAGACGGTCACGCTGCAACTGATGCAGCAGAAGGCGCTCGCGGTGGCGGCCGAGAACGCGGGACTGGACAAAAGCCCGATCGTGCAACGGCGGATGCGGAATGCCGCCGATGGAGCCCTGGGGCAGGCGCTGCTGCGCCGTTCCCTGGCGCCCAACACGGCCGAGGCCTCTCTGCGTGCGGTCTATGATGGCGCCGTCGCCGGGAAGCCTGGTCCGGACCAGGTGCGCGGTCGCATCATCATGGTGGAGACGAAGGAGCAGGCCACGTTGCTGATCCAGCGCCTGCAAGCCGGCGGGGATTTCGGCGCCCTCGCGCGGGAGTTCAGCCGCGATGGTTCAGCCCCCGAGGGCGGTGACCTGGGCTATGCGCGCCTGGACATGCTGGCGCCGGAGATCGGGTCGGTATTGTTCGCCCTGGCCCCGGGACAGGTCACGTCCTACCCGATCCGCAGCGGGAATTTCTGGTTCATCCTGAAGGTGGAAGGCCGCAGCCAATTGCCGGCGCCAAGCTTCGACGAAGCACGGACGGCGCTGGAACGGGATATCGTTCACGCCGGCGTGCCCGAACTGCGCCGCCTCGCGCTGGAAGGCGCTGTCGTGAAGTATCACGGCCTGGCCGGCAAGCGCCCGGACGAGGCCGCGAAATAGCGTTCGTGACGCAAGGACGATCCGGCATGGATGGGTGGAGCCGAACGTGACGTCCGCCATGCAGGGGATCCTGGTCGATGTGGCGCGGGTGGCGGCCTGGCTGTTCCTGCTGACCGCGATCTTCGTGCCGCTGGAACGCCTGTTCGCCGAACGGCCGCAGCCGGTTGTCCGACGGCAGCTTGGCGTCGATCTGGGGTATTTCCTCGGCAATGGGATCGTGACGGCCGCGCTGCTGTCCGGCATCATCGCGTCCCTGGCGGTGATGTTGCATCGCCTGCTGCCCGGAGGCCTGACCGCGTGGATCGCCGATCTGCCGCTATGGGTTCGGCTGGCGGCGATCCTGGTGATCAGCGAGTTCGGGTCGTACTGGGGCCATCGCTGGTCGCACGAGGTCCCGTTCCTGTGGCGGTTCCACGCGATCCATCACAGCGCCGAACAGGTTGATTGGCTGACCAATACCCGCGCGCATCCGGTGGACATGATCTTCACGCGGCTGTGCGGCCTGTTCCCGGTCTATCTGCTGGGCCTGGCCCAGGCGGGGACCGGGCCGCAGGGCCTCGCGGCACCCTTGCTGATCATGTTGACGACGCTGTGGGGGTTTTTCATCCACGCCAATGTGCGATGGCGGTTCGGATGGTTGGAGGCCTGGATCGCGACCCCGGCGTTCCACCGGTGGCATCACACGAATGACGTCCACCGGAATCACAACTACGCGTCCACGCTGCCGATCTATGACCGGTTGTTCGGGACGCTTTATTTGCCGCGAGACACCGCGCCGCCGGTCTATGGCATCGACGCGCCGATGCCGGCCGGGCTGGTGGGGCAACTTCTCAGCCCAGTCCGCTTGGACATTGACCGATATCGAGGAATTGGCACGGATTGAGTGACTACAGTCTGGATCAGTCATGACCCCGGTCGGGATAAGCTCATAGCCACATGCCCTCCAACCCCGCGTGGTGATGAAAGCCGTTTGGAAACTGAATGCAGCTGATTGCCCAAATCCACGCAGAGATACTCCCCACAGCAGGCACCGCAATAATAACCCCCTGAGTGGTATAATATAAACTATCTTTATTTTTTAACCAAACGGTATTGCGTTACCAAACCTCTTGTGAGTAACGTAGGCGCTGTTGAATGCTCTCCGCTGAAACTGGAGGCGGCGCGGTTAGTCAAAATGAAACGATATCGAAAATGGGGAGTACGGTACAATGGCTGTTCCATTGAAATGGTCGTCGGGAAAAAAGTGATGGTCGAGGGAGCGTTCGATTTGGTATAATTTCTTCGTTAGCTTTATTGACATTAGCCGCATGCGGCCTAACGTCGGAACAAAAAAATGCTGTATCAAAATTCGGCAAAAGTACGAGCGGCTTCGGTGAAACGACAGGCGTGCTGTTCCAAGATGCTCGCAAAACTGTCATCCGGCAGAACGAGATAGATCGCGCGATCCGAGGGATGAAGCCAACAACGGAAACGTTGGATGGAAGTGGAAATTTCGCCACGAAGTCCATCCTGCCTGCCAAGCGTGCGGCGCTGGCGCTTGAGGATTATGGTAAACTACTTGAGGCGATCGTGGCTGAGTCGCAAGAGGAGCAGTTGAAAACAGCCGCGAGCAAATTTTCATCATCCATCAAGAATATACCCGCGGACTTTGGTGGCGGGAAATTGTCAGATTCACAAATATCATCCATAGAAATCATCGTTATCCAGATCGGATCATGGGTCGTCGAAGCAAAAAAGAAGGACGCACTATCCCGCGTGGTGCCACAAATGTCGGAAACCATTGACGCCATAGCCGATGGGTTTGAGAAAATGCTCGGCACGAACGGATCAGTAAAAACCGCGGTCAACCTTGCGGCACAAAGAAACATGAATGGCGCAGAGTCTCGACTCCACGAGCGGATCACACTGGCGGAGCGGGTAATCCTGGCTGGGCTTGACCGCAAGGCTGTTCAACGCTATGAA
>DIUL01000197.1 GCA_002422345.1 Acetobacteraceae bacterium UBA6159 | reverse complement strand
GTGATTGACCGGACAGCAGTGAGTCGGTATTATAAATACTATATGGTACTATTGTTTTTATTATGCCCTATAATATTCCATTGTTTTTTGTGATGCCCACAAGCAGCCTTCCGCAACGTTCCGTAATTATTTACTTCTGGGAGGTCAACGGCAATTGCGATACAATGTCGTTCGCGAGAGGATCTAGCAGATCACGAGTTTCGGCTTCTCGTACCAACCTAAAAGGAGAATGAGTCGTGCAACTCTTATCGCAGCTTGTGGCCGTCTCTGCGCTCCTCGCCTCGCTTGCGCCGGCTCCAGCATCGGCCGAAGTCGTTTACCAATACACGGGCAATTTTTTCACACAAGTGTCGTCACCTTATGAGACATCTGATAGAGTCTTGATCGCCTTGACACTACCTTCGCCGTTGGCCGCGAACCTAAACGCCTACACCTATTTCGGTGGGACGTCGATCGACGTAGCGACCTGGACGCTGAACGCGTTTACTGCAACCGATGGAGTCCAATCAATAACTGAGCTTTCCAGTGACACCTTTATCAGCGCCTCGTTTTATACAGACACGCACGGGCGTATCATCCGATGGAGCGTAACAGCTCAATTCAGCGCCGGCGGGGCGATAAACACGACAAGTGGGGGCAATTTTCAGTATCAGATTGACTTTGGCGCTCTAAACGGTAGCATGATTGGTCAGAACACAATCCAGCCGGGCACATGGGCAGGCCCAAGTCAAAGCACGGCTACCCCTGAGCCAGCCTCTGTGGCACTGCTTGGGGTTGGACTGGCCGCGCTGACGACGGTTCGGCGCCGCCGTTCTGCTTGAGCGGGTGTCCGGCACGACATCCCGCAACCACGTTGTGGGCGCGGGATGCAGTCACGCAAAAGAACCAACGGCTCCTAAGCGAGGTGGCGGTGCACTCGGTGCGACCCAATTGGGATCATGTCTTGCCAGAGGTTCGAAATTTACGAATCACGCAGCACGCCGCAGAAGCTTCGGTGTCCGGTAATGTGTTGCTTTCTGGACGGGCTGCATAGCAGTCGCCTTAGCTGGTGCGGAATTCTCGAATTATGCATTCCGGCCCGATTATGCCTTCTCAATGAATGTCCATCTCCACGCACCCCAACATTACCCCCCTAGTGGTGATGTCAGTGACGGCGGTGACCGTGCCGGAATCGCCAATGACCGCCGTCGAACCAACCGCTAGTGAATCTGACGGAAGCGCTACATTCGCGATGCCCCGCGGCGTTACGCAGGCGGCGTAGACGCCCTGCTGATTACTGGCCTTGATCGATACGTGGTCGCCCAAAAGCGGCCAGTCCGAAATTTTACCGTGGACGATAAAAGTCTTCTTCACAATGATCTCTTTCGAGGCGGGGGAGGTTTTATGGGCGGCGTGCGGATACATGCGAACGTGCCACCCCGTCGCAAAAATCTTGATTTATTCTGGGGCGGGGAACCTTCCCCGCCCCAGCACCAACCTCAGTTCAACCCAAGCTTGTCCCCAAGCCCATACTCGCCCGCCAGCTTCTTCAACACGTTCCAGGTTGCATCCTCGACCGGAACCCCATTCGCCCGACGGTCCTTTTCCTTCAGGAACTCCACCTCACCGGGGTAATAGATCGCCGAAGACCCCTGGGCGAGAGGCGTGTCCTTCAGGTATTGCGCGAACTCGGTCACTTCCTGCTTGAACGTGTTCAGGTCGCGGAACGCCTGCACGTTGAACACCGCCATGAAGCACCCGTCATTGTGCCGCCCGGTCGGATCGACGCCGAAGCCCAACCCGGTCAGCAGCCCCGCCAGGATCTCCACGATCACCGCCAGGCCCGTGCCCTTGTAGCCCTCGGCGCCGCCCAGAGGCAGCAGCGCGCCGCCCGCCTTCAGCACCTTGGGATCGGTCGACGGCTTGCCCTCGGCATCGATCAGCCAGCCCTGCGGCACCTGCTCCCCACGCGCGGTCGCGACGTTGATCTTCCCGGCGGCGGCGGCGGATGTCGCCATGTCGAACACCAGCGGCCCTTCCAGGTTGGACGGGATCGCCCAGGCCAGTGGGTTGGTGCCAAGCCGAGCCTTGGCGCCGCCGAAGGGGGCGACGGCCTTGGCGGAGCGGCCGCTATCGGCGGTGATCATCGCGATCATGCCCTCGGCCGCGGCCATCAGCGGATAGGACGCGAGGCGTCCGATATGGCTCTGGCGGAACACCGTGGCGGCGGCGACGGACGACTTCTTTGCCTTCTCGATCGTGTATTTCATCGCGCGGTCGGTGGCGGCGTAGCCAAAGCCCCAATGGGCATCGACAACCGTCGTCGTCGGCGTTTCCTGCGTAATGACCCAGGGCGCCTGCGGCACGATGTGCCCGGCCTTCACGCGGTCGATATAGGTCGGGATCAGAATGATCCCATGCGAGTCATGGCCGACCAGATTGGCGCCGATATTATACTTGGCGACGGTCGCGGCTTCCTCGGCCGAGGCGCCGGCGGCCACCAGCAGGCTCTTGGCGATTTCCATCAATTGTTCGGCTGATACATTCGGCATGGGTCATCTCCCCCTTCATTCGGACGGACGATCAGGCTAGCCCAGGCATGCCCGCTTGGCCAGAAGCCCGGGATTGGCGTATCGTGCGGGTTGGAGCGAGACCCAAGGGAGGTCCTTATGGCAAGTCAGTCGAATCTTTATGCCGGAATCGCCGGTTACGTCGGACGCGCGGGGCAGCAGGGCACGGTCGGCGTGTTCAGCCGCCTGGCTGGCGCGGAAAGCTGGAGCCACGTGATCAAGGATCACGAGTGCTGGGCCGTGCACATCCACCCGACCGACCCGAGCGTCGTGTTCGCCGGCACGTCGGACGGCGTGTATCGCAGCACGGACGCGGGAAAGACCTTCGCGCGCACGGATTTCCCCAAGGACGGCATCCAGATCTGGTCGTTCCTGGTGGATCATTCCAACCCGAAGCGTATCTACGCCGGTGGGTCTCCCATCACCATGTACCGCAGCGAAGACTGTGGGGAGACGTGGGCCAAGCTGGCGAATCCCGGCATGCCGGACCGCGCCGTGATGCCCTTCGCCTGCCGCGTGATGCGGATGGCGCAGCACCCGACCAAGCCCGAGACGATCTACGGCGCGCTGGAAGTGAACGGCGTGATGCGCAGCGACGATGGCGGCGATAGCTGGACCGACATCAGCACCGACCTGATCCGCCTGGCGCAGCAGCCGCATCTGAAAAGCAAGATCGTCAGCAATACCTATAACGAGGGCATGCTCGACAGCCACGCGATCGCGATCAGCCCGAACGATCCCGATGGCGTGATCCTGGCCGTGCGCATGGGCCTGTTCCACACCGCCGATCGCGGCGAGACGTGGCAGGACATGGAAGTTGGTCGCTTTTCTCCCAACACCTACGGGCGTGACATCAAGGTCTCCCCGCAGGATGGGAACACGATGTATGCGGCGCTCAGCGTTGCCGCGGCGAGCCATGACGGCGGGTTGTTCCGCAGCCAGGATGGCGGGCAGAGCTGGAAGCGGTTCGACAAGGTGAAGGTGCACGGCACGATCATGTCCGTTGCCCTGCACAACAAGAACCCGAACACGGTCTATCTCGGCGCGCGCTATGACGGCGAGGTCTATGGCACGGAAGACGGCGGGGACACTTGGCAGTCCATGCCGCTGCCGGCAGGCGTGAAGGACATCTACAGCCTCGCGGTCGGCTGATCGCAATTGGGTTGTCCCCGGGGTTCACGCCCCGGGGACGGTCCGTTACAGCGTCGCGGCGATGCGGCCAAGGCGCTTGATGCTTGCCACCACTTCTTCCTGCGGCAGCCCGGGCCAGGCCATCCGGAAGCGGAACTCGGTTGCCCCCAGCGTGTCGCGATAGCGCTGCAACTCGTCCCGCACATAGGCTTCGTCGCCGATCACGAAACGATCCTGCGCGAACTGGCGGAATCCGTCATCGCTGTCGCCGCCAAACCCGCCGAAGCCGTGGCCGGCATAGCGGGTGTATTTGGCAGAGATCGGGCCGCGCGCCAGGTCGATCGCTCCCTGCATTGATGGGCCGCAGAAGCATTCGCGGGAGACCTGGCGGTCGTAATCCAGCGGCTTGCCGTAATCGACGCGGGCCTGGTGGAACACGCCCCACCAGCGCTGCATCTCATCCATCGACATCGCGCCGGCGCCCTGCCAGGAGTCGCCCAGTTCGGCGGCGCGCTTCACCGCGTCCTCCACCGTTCCGCCGATCCAGAGCGGCATCTTGGATGGGTTCTTCGGGCGGATGGCGAGGCTGACGTCGTCCAGATGCACGTATTTGCCGTGGAACGTGACGTGGTCATTCTCCCACAGTAGGCGGATCGCCTGGCAGTATTCGCGGAAGCGGCCGACGCGGGATTTGCGTTCGATGCCCAGGGCGGCGAACTCGGAATCCCGATAGCCCAACCCGACGCCGAGCACGAAGCCGCCATCGGCGAGGTGGTCCAGCGTGGCGGCTTCCTCGGCCAGCAGCACGGGGTTGAGCATGGGCAGCAGCAGCACCGCGGTGCCCAGCCGCATCCCCTGCCCCAGATGCGCCAGATAGCCCAGCATTGGCGATGATGCGGTCTGGCGCATCGCCGGGCCGGTCACGAAATGCTGCGGCAGCCACAGCGAGTCGAACCCGGCATCCCGGGCGGTGGACACCTGCTCGCGGATTTCCCGCAGATGGGTGCCCATGTCCTGATGGCCCTCGATTTCGAGGGTGACGAACATTCCGACCTTCATGGTGTTTCCTCCTGTTTGGTTGTTACGATGCCGGCGGGATGTCGACGATGAACTCGGGGCCGCCATATCCGGCCTCGACCGGAATGATCAGCTTACGGCGCACGTCATCGATCTTTGCCGATTTCGGCTGCACCGTGACCACCATTGAGGAGCGCGCGGTCGCCATGGCATCCGCGACGCAGCTCCGCCGGGACAGTTTCTCCAGGTTTTTCAGGGTTGCGAAGACGAGTTTGTAGCGGCCCGCCTCGGTTTCGGCCAAGGCCTCCGCCGGACGGATCCAGATGGAGTCAACTGATTCGTGACCGTCATGCACGGCGACTTGTTCCGGCGGCGCCTCCACCAGATAGAACTGCGTGTCATAGCGCTTGGGCTGGTGCGCGGGCGTGATCCAGTGGGCGTAGTGTTCCAGCATATCGGTTGCCGGCAGCAGTTCGTGTTCCCCCAGCACGACATCGAAGCCGATCTGTGCGGCGGCCAGCGGAGCGCGGTATTGCTGCTCAATCTTCAGCAGTTCGTCGGCGGTCACCAGACGATCGCCGCCGCGCGGGCGGGCGAGCAGGACGCCGCATTCCTCGAACGTTTCGCGGATCGCGGCGATGCGGAACGGCATGTCGCGGGTCGGATTGCGCACGAAGGTATCATTCGCCGCGACCGTGTGATCGCCCTTGTCGACACGTCCGCCAGGGAAAACCAGGGCGCCGGCGGCGAAGTCGATCTGGTGGTGCCGGACCACCATGAAGACCTCCAGCCCCTTCTGCCCATCCCGGATCAGCAGGATCGTAGCGGCAGGCCGAGCGATTGCTTCAGTTGTCATCGTGTTGCCTTATGAACCTTGTGTGCCGCCCGACCGGGACGGCGATGAATTTGTTTCCCGCTCCGATCCTAGACCAATCCGTCGCTTCCCATGAAATCCCCTTCAGCTACAGTCGTGCCAACCAGGGGGGAAACCCATGCGCACTCAGGTTGGAATCGTGGGCGCCGGCCCGGCGGGGCTGCTGCTGTCGCATCTGTTGCATCGGCACGGAATCGAGTCGATCGTCGTTGAAGCCCGGTCCCGCGAATACGTCGAGAACCGCATCCGCGCCGGCGTGCTGGAACAACCCGTTGAGCAATTGCTGATGGACACCGGCGTCGGTGACCGCATGCTGGCCGAGGGGATGGTCCACGAAGGCGTCCTGCTGCGCAACAACCGCCTGGACCACCGTATCGACTTCCGTGCCCTGACCGGCAAGCACGTCCGTGTCTACAGCCAGCACAAAGTCGTGCAAGACCTTATCGCCGCTCGGCTTGGGGACAACGGGCAGATCGTGTTCGAGGCAGCGGATGTCGCGGTGCATGACCTCGACACGACCGCGCCCCGGATCAGTTTCACGCAGGATGGTCAGGCGCAAGAAATCCGTTGCGATGTCATTGCCGGATGCGACGGGTTTCACGGCATCTGCCGGGACGCGATCCCACCATCCCACCTGACCCACTACGAACGCGACTATCCCTTTGCCTGGCTGGGAATTCTGGCGGAAGCCGAACCGGCGTCACGGGAACTGGTCTATGCCAGCCACGATCGCGGCTTTTCCCTGCTGTCGATGCGGTCACCCACCGTCAGCCGCCTGTATCTGCAATGCGCGCTACAGGAGGACCTGGCGAACTGGTCGGATGACCGCATCTGGTCGGAACTGTCCATCCGTCTCGGCCGAGGCGGCTTCGCCTTGAATGAGGGTCCGATCATCCAGCGCGGCATCACCGCCATGCGGAGTTTCGTGGTCGAACCGATGCAATATGGAAGGATGTTCCTGGCCGGCGACGCGGCCCATATCGTGCCGCCGACCGGTGCCAAGGGCCTGAACCTGGCCGCAGCGGATGTCACGGTCCTGACCCGGGCGCTGGCGGCGTTCTACCGCACGGGGTCACGGGATGGTCTGGACGCCTACTCCGCCACCTGCCTGCGGCGTGTGTGGCGGGCACAGCGATTTTCCTGGTGGCTGACCAGCCTGCTGCACCGGTTCCACGATCACACGCCATTCGAGCGGCGGGCACAGATCGCGGAACTCGATGCACTGTTCAGTTCGAAGGCCCAATCAACGGCGTTGGCCGAGGTTTATGTCGGCCTGCCGTTGATCCTGTAGCCTATTCCCGCATCGCACGGGCCTTCTTGCCGGCCGGACGTGCCCAGCAACGCTCCAGCCATTCCTTCACCGCCGGCCACTGCGACAAGTCCATCGACAGCCCGCGATACAGCGCGCTGGCGACGTTGAGGTCAGCCACGGTGAAGCTGCTGCCCGCCAGCCACTGGGTCTTTGCCAGTACGCCGTTCAGCGTGTTCATCGCCGGCACGATCTCGGCCCAGGATGCATCGGCGACGGCCTTGTTCCGTTGCGCTTCCGGCAGGGCGGAGGAATGGTTGACGTAGTTCACCACCTGCCGATCCAGCCGGTCGGTTTCCCACAGCGACCACTGCCACATCAGCGCTTCGCCTTTGGCGTCAGCCGGATACAGGGCGCCGTGCTTCTTGGCGAGGTACATGTTGATCGCCATCGACTCGGACAGCACGAAGCCATCATCATCGATCACCGGCACGCTGCCATTGGGGTTCAGCGCGAGGAATTCCGGCGTGCGGGTTTCCGGAGAGCGCGGGTTATAGTCCAGATGCTCATACGGAATGTTCAATTCCATCGCCATCCACAGCGTGCGAATGGCACGCGACCGGGCCGACCCGTACATCTTGAGCATGTCTTGTCCTTCTCCTGATATTCGAAACGTGACTATCCAACCTGCCGCATCAGTTCGGCCCAGCGATCGAGGATCGGCAGGACCACGTCTTCCCCCGCGGCGGGCAGGCTGACGACGCTGCGCACGATGCCCATATCGCGATACCGCTTCAATCGCTCCAGGTCGTCGGCCGACGAAAAAAGCGAAACCGGAAAGGTCTCCGGATCGCGGCCGGCTTCCTTGAGCATCTCCCGGAACTTGGGAACGTAGTCGAAAACATCGCCATACTGCGCCGGCCGTCCGGCCAGTGGCATCCATCCATCGCCATAACGCACCGCGCGCCGAGCGGCGTAGGGATAGACACCGCCAATGATGACGGGTGGGTGAGGCTTCTGGACGGGCTTCGGCCAGGTCATCATGGGATCAAAGTTCACGAACTCCCCATGATATTCAGGCTTCGATTTAGTCCAGATTTCGCGCATAGCCTCGATCCGCTCCCGCACCAGTTTATGGCGGGTGGCGAAGACGGTGCCGTGGTTCTCCATTTCGTCCTGGTTCCAGCCGTTGCCGACCCCGAACAGAAACCGGCCGGCCGAAACCTGGTCGATCGAGGCAACCAACTTCGCAAGCTGGATCGGGTCACGCTGGTTCACCAGGCAGACGCCCGTGCCGATCTTGAGCGTCGTGGTCGCGCAGGCCGCGGCCGTCAGCGTCACGAACGGGTCCATCACATCATAATACTGCTTGGGCAGATCGCCGCCGCCGCCCCACGGCGACTTGCGCGATAGCGGAATATGCGAATGCTCTGCCGCCCACACCGACTCAAATCCTCTCTCCTCCAGCGCTCGGCCCAGCGCAACAGGCGCGATGGAACTGTCGGTAAAGAAGATCGAAGCGCCGAATTGCATGGTACCCTCCCGCGTGTCTCTTTCCGCCAGTCTAGCCCGCCCGGATCGCTTCGACCACCACGCACGGATTGCTGCACAATTTAACGCTTTCTTTACGATTGGTCCGTATCCTGCCGGCATGGTTCGTGCCGGAGTTTGTCATGCCCGATGGTCTCGTCTCCCCAGCCCTGCGGATTCCGCAGATCTTCTTTGGCCTGAGCCAGACAGCAGGGCTGGTGAAGACACTGAATTCCCTGATCAGCCAGATTGGTGACGTGGCCGATCCGCGTTCGCAATGGTTCATGGCGGACAATCTGATCACCTATGGCCACACGGCCGGATTCCGGGAGGATTGCCGCTTCATTTCGGCCGTGCAGGGCGCTCGACCAAAGCCGATGGAACTCGCGATTGCCTGGCGGACCCACACGCTGTGCTGGGCCGCGCAAAGTTGCCTGGGTCTGGAGGGCGACTACGTCGAGTGCGGTACTTATGAAGGCTATTCGATGGACGTCGTGCTCCGCTACCTGGATGGACTGCCGAGGCGGCGGTGCTGGCTTTACGATCTGTTCGATCCGAGTGGGAGCGCCGGGGAAGGCAAGCGATTGCCCGAACACTCACCAGCGCTTTATCAGAAGGTGAAGGAACGCTTCCAAAATTGGACGAATGTCACCGTCACACAGGGAAAAGTGCCGGACGTTCTGCACCAGGCGATGCCCGAGCGGATCGCGTTCCTGCACATCGACATGAACAACCCCGAGGCGGAGCTGGGCGCGATGGAACTGTTGTTCAACCGCTTGGCGGTTGGCGGAATGGTGATCTTTGATGACTACGGCTGGACCGGATACCAGGACCAGAAGCAGGCCGCGGACAAGTTCGCCGCCAAACAGGGCCTGTCGGTCCTGGAACTGCCCACCGGACAAGGTCTGATGTTGAAACGTTAACCCATGCGCCGGATCAACCCCTGGGTTGATCCGAACGCAGACCGTTACGCACTCAGCGTCCTGTCAGAGCCATGGTCTCGCGGACCGGCAGCCGCAGAACCTTGCATAGCTGCGAAAGATTGCGATCCCGCGGGCGAACCCGGCCACTTTCCCAGTAATAGATGGAAACCGGCGTTACGCCGACATTCTCGGCCACCTGCGCGACGCTCATGCCCCTGGTAGCACGGGCCAGTCGAATTTGGCGGCTCAGACTTTTGGTGCGGGCCAATCTGATTCTCCTGTCAATTATCGCCGGTGTCCGCCTGATCCTGTCCGACAAACGCCCGGGTAGGGCACATGTATCGACATGTCTGAGCCTTCTACTAAACTGTTCGTGCAAAAAAATCAATTCCAGAATGCCACGACCCCGCCGCCGCGTTACTTTCTTCGGAGACGAAGGCATCCTATGCTAAACCCAACCAAACATATCGGGAGGAGGACCCAGCCATGCATCCGTTTGAGATATCGCAGTTGCTGCCACACACCGGTGCTGAAGCGCTCGGCATCAACCTGAAAAATAAAATCGACGACGCCGCTCGGCGGGCTCTTAACGCTGCATTCACGGCGCATGGTGTTCTGGTGATACGGAACCAGACTCTTTCGCCACAAGAACTTCTTTCCGCGGTCCAGTTGTTCGGGGATGTCTTCCCGCAGCACAACCCCCGCTTCGCCCTGCCCGACTGCCCGGAGATCCATTACATCTCCAACCAGGATAAATTCCCCGACGGCCGCCGCTATATCCCCGGCGAAGGCTGGCACACGGATCATTCCAACGACACCAGGCCACCCAAGGCCACGGTGCTGCACGCCGTGCAGTTGCCTGAGGACGGAGGAGACACCCAGTTCCTCAACATGGCCGCCGCGTACGAGGCACTCCCCGATCGCACCAGGGAGCGGCTGGACGGGCTGATGGCCATCCACGTCTATCAAAGCAGCCACAGCCAGCGGAAGCTCATGAGCCTGACCGAGGGCGCCAAGGAACGCGTTCCGAACGCCGTCCTGCACCCTCTCGTGCGCACGCATCCCGAGAATGGGCGGAAGTCGCTCTACCTCAACCCGATCCGGATCGAGGGGATCGTCGGGCTTGACCACAAGGAGGCGCTTCCGCTGCTCGATGAACTGCTGGCCCACGCCACCCAGCCGGCCTTCGAATACCGCCATCGCTGGCGGCCGGGGGACGTCGTCATGTGGGACAACCGCTGCATGTTGCACAAGGCCAACGGCGACTACGACATGGGGCAGATGCGGTATCTCTACCGCGTCATGCTGAAGGGCACCGTCCCGGTCTGAGCAGCGCCGTCAGGCTTCATCCGATACGAAACCAATCAGCACCTGGCCGTCCTGCACCATCTCTCCGACGGCGCAGGACACGGTGCTGACCACGCCATCAGCCGGCGCGGGCAGGCGGAAGACGGTCTTCATCGCCTCCAGCACCACGAGGATCTGGCCGCGCGTTACCGTCTCGCCTGGCTCCGTGAGCACCTGCGTCACCTGCCCGGGGATTGGCGCGAGCAGCCGATCTCCGCCACCCGTGTCGTCGTCATCAAAGGCCGACAGGTCAGGCAGGCGGAGACGCCAAGTCTCCCCATCATGTCGGATGACTCGATCATCGCCATGGCGGGCGATGGCAACCCGCAGCGATTGATTGTTGATGTTAACAAGACCGGAGGACTGACACCGGCCGGTGAAGACCGCATGGCCGACGGTTACCCGCCACGCGCCCCCTTGCGGCAGGACAAGGACCGGGTAGGCATCGTCGCCCGCCATGAACGGCAACTCCCGTGACGGCGCGCTGTTGACCCACCAGCCATCGCGCGTGTGCCACGGGGAATGCGGATCGTGGCTTGCCGCGGCCAGGGCGCGCGCCTGTTCCGCCTCGACACGCAGTTCGTCCAACGCCGCCGCGACCAGGATTTCCGCCGGTGGCGGCGCCTGTGGGGCGAGCAGTGTGGCAGCCTCTCGCGCAATGAAGCCGGTATCGATGCCGCCGGCCTCGAACGCCGGATGGCGCGCGATACGGCCCAGCAGATCAAGGTTGCAGGCGAGGCCAACAACCTGGCACGCATCCAGTGCCCGCCGCAGCGTCCGCAACGCCTGGGCACGATCGGGGCCATGGCAGATCACCTTGGCCAGCATCGCGTCGTAGTGAATGGACACGCTGTCGCCGGTCATGAAGCCGGTGTCGATACGGATGTCGGGCTCCGGTTCCGGCGTTTGAAACAACGCCAGCCGTCCGATGGAGGGGGCGAAGTCCCGCGCTGGGTCCTCGGCGTAGACCCGGACCTCGAACGCATGGCCGTTGATGGCGATGGAGTCCTGGGCGGCCGGCAAGGGTTCTCCAGCAGCGACGCGCAGCTGCCATTCGACCAGGTCGGTGCCGGTAATCATTTCGGTGACCGGGTGTTCGACCTGAAGCCGTGTGTTCATCTCCAGGAACGCAAAGCCGCGTTCGTCGGCGATGAACTCCACCGTTCCGGCACCGACATAGCCGACCGCCTTCGCGGCGGCGACGGCGGCGCTGCCCATGGCGTCCCGATCGGCCGCTGATAGGCCGGGCGCTGGCGCTTCCTCGATCACCTTCTGGTGGCGGCGCTGGGCGGAGCAGTCGCGTTCGAACAGATGCACCGCGTTGCCAAACGTATCAGCGAAAACCTGCACTTCGATATGGCGCGGGCGGGAGAGGTAGCGTTCGATCAGCACCCGGTCATCACCGAAGGATGACGCGCCCTCCTGGCGGCAGGACTCCAGGGATGAAACGAAATCAGCTGGATCGGTCACGACGCGCAAGCCGCGCCCGCCGCCGCCGGCGACGGCCTTGATCGCGACCGGATAGCCGATCCGTTCCGCCTGGGCCGCGAGGAAGCCCTGGTCCTGGTTGTCGCCGTGATAGCCTGGCAGCACCGGCACACCGTGTGACTCCATCAGCGCCTTGGCCGCGGATTTCGATCCCATGGCGCGCATCGCGGATGCGGGCGGGCCGACGAAGATGATCCCGGCCTCGGCGCAGGCATCGGCAAAGGCTGGGTTTTCCGACAGGAAGCCATAGCCGGGATGGATCGCCTGGGCGCCGGTCGCACGCGCCGCGTCGATGATCCGCGCGATATTCAGGTAGCTGTCGCGGGGCGCGGAGCCACCGATGGCGACCGCGCGATCGGCGGCCTGGACATGCATCGCGTTTGCGTCGGCCTCGGAATAGACGGCGACGGTCCGGATTCCCATGCGGCGCGCGGTGCGGACAACGCGGCAGGCGATTTCGCCCCGGTTGGCGATCAGAAGTGTATTGAACATTGTCTGTCCCTACATCCGGAACACGCCGAAGCGCGTTGGTTCGATCGGGGCGTTCAAGGCGGCGGACAGCGAAAGGCCAAGTACACGGCGGGAATCGGCGGGATCGATGATGCCATCGTCCCAAAGCCGAGCGGTTGCGTAGTAGGGATGACCTTGGGTTTCGTATTGGGATCGGATTGGTGCCTTGAAGGCCTCGGCCTGTTCGGGCGTCCATTTCGCGGCGTCGCGATGGACAGTTGCCAATACACTCGCGGCCTGTTCGCCGCCCATGACGGAAATCCGCGCGTTCGGCCACATGAACAGGAAGCGCGGGTCATAGGCGCGTCCGCACATGCCGTAGTTGCCGGCTCCGAAGCTGCCGCCGATCACCATGGTCAGCTTGGGCACGCCCACGGTGGACACCGCGGTCACCAGCTTGGCGCCGTCCTTGGCGATGCCGCCGGATTCGTATTTGCGCCCCACCATGAAGCCCGTGATGTTCTGCAGGAAGATCAGCGGTATGCCGCGCTGGCCGCAGAGTTCGATGAAATGCGCGCCTTTCAGCGAGGACTCGCTGAACAGGATGCCATTGTTGGCAACGATCCCGACCGGGTAGCCGTAGAGATGCGCGAAGCCGCAGACCAGCGTGGTGCCATACAGCTTCTTGAACTCATCGAATTCGCTGCCGTCGACGATGCGGGCGATTACTTCGCGGACGTCATAGGGCGTGCGGATATCGGCGGGGATGACGCCGTACAGTTCGGAAGGATCATAGCGCGGCGGCACGGGTTCGCGGATCGCCAGATCAACGCGTTTGGTCGTGTTCAGGCCGGCCACGATTCGGCGGCAGATCGCCAGAGCGTGGCGGTCGTTTTGCGCGTAGTGATCGACCACGCCGGATGTGCGGGCATGGACATCCGCGCCGCCGAGGTCCTCGGCTGATACGATTTCCCCAGTTGCCGCCTGCACCAAAGGCGGGCCGCCCAGGAAGATGGTGCCTTGCTTGCGGACGATGATGCTCTCATCGCTCATGGCCGGGACATAGGCGCCACCGGCGGTGCAACTTCCCATCACCACCGCGATCTGCGGAATGCCGGCCGCCGACATATTGGCCTGATTATAGAAGATGCGACCGAAATGATCGCGGTCGGGGAAGATCTCATCCTGCAAGGGCAGGAACGCGCCGCCGGAGTCCACCAGATACAGGCAGGGCAGCCGGTTTTTCAGCGCGATCTCCTGCGCCCGCAGGTGCTTCTTGACGGTGACGGGGAAATACGTCCCGCCCTTCACGGTCGCATCATTGGCAACGATCACGCATTCCCGGCCGGACACGCGCCCGATACCGGTGACGATGCCGGCCGACGGCACGTCCCCGCCATACAGGTCATAGGCGGCCAACTGCGACAGTTCCAGGAACGGCGTGCCGGGATCGATCAGTCCGGCGACACGCTGGCGTGCCAGCAGCTTGCCGCGCGACACGTGACGGTCCCGCGCGACCGTGCCGCCTCCCAGTTCGGCGTCGGCCACCTTGGCGCGCAGGTCGTCCACCGTCGCGCGCAAAGCGGCGGCGTTGACGGCGAAGTCCTCGCCTCGTGTGTCGAGTGTGGAACGAATGCTCATGCCGTCTCCGCGAACAGTTCCCGCCCGATCAGCAT
>DIUL01000015.1 GCA_002422345.1 Acetobacteraceae bacterium UBA6159 | reverse complement strand
ATCACAACTGAAATGCTAGTGTCCCACGCGCTCGGATAGCGCATGGTCGGTCCCTGGCTCACGCTCCGTTAACTCATGCTGCGTTCTCTGCTCGTTAAGCCGGTGATACAGGGTACCGCTGATGCGGCTCGCAATCGGCAACTTGGCCGGAGCCGGCGTCTGCCGAACCAGTTCATCCAAAATGGGGTCAAGCGCCGAATGGCGATATGCCATCTATGGTCGCTTAATCGATCGCACGGCCGGTACGTGACACCTTCTGGTCCGCAAGAGTTACCAAAATAGAAAAATTCAATTCGGCCACTTACCAACGAGTCCTAAGCTACCGCACTGAAGATTATAGAGGCGTTGGTCCCACCGAATCCAAAGCTATTTGACAGCACGCGGCGTATTTTTCGCCCTTGGGATGTGTTAGCCACGCGATCGATCACACTCTGCCTGCTAGCGTGCTCGAGATTCAGTGTTGGTGGTGCAATTCCGTCACGAATAGCTAGAATGGAAAAAATCGATTCGATCGCGCCAGCTGCGCCCAATAGATGCCCAACAGCTGATTTCGTCGACGACATCGCCAAGCCATTAGCAGCCTGACCAAAAAGGCGTTCTACAGCTTCCAATTCAAGATCATCACCCAGGGGTGTCGACGTCCCGTGGGCATTTACGTACTGAATATCATCAGGGCCTACGCGACCATTCCTCATAGCCGCCTGCATCGACCGGAACGCTCCGTCATGACCCTCGGCAGGCGCCGTAATGTGGTATGCATCGCCCGACATTCCGTAGCCGGTTACTTCAGCATATATCTTTGCCCCTCGTCGTCGAGCATGCTCGAGGTGCTCGAGCACCAACACACCTGCTCCTTCCCCCATTACGAAACCGTCACGGTCCTTGTCCCACGGACGTGAACCGGCCGTGGGCCGATCATTGAACCCAGTAGATAGTGCGCGCGACGCACAAAAGCCTGCAATCCCGAGTTCACAAACCGCCGCTTCGGTCCCGCCTGCGATCATAACTTCGGCATCGCCGAGCATGATTAGCCGGGTGGCATCTCCAATTGCATGGACGCCGGTCGCGCAAGCCGTCACAGCTGAGTGATTGGGTCCTTTGAATCCATACCTGATAGACAGATGACCTGACGCAAGATTGATTAGTGCTGAGGGAATAAAAAACGGCGAAATCCTCTTAGCTTTGCCTTGAGCTATCAGTAATGCTGCTTCTGCGATCGTATTGAGGCCACCTATACCTGAGCCGATCATAACGCCCGTGGCACAACGATCCTCTTCGGATTGAGGGAGCCATCCTGCATCCTCAACGGCCTCAATGCCGGCTACCAAGGCCAGATGAATGAATCGATCCATCTTCTTTTGATCTTTAAGCGGAATCCACTCTCCGATATCGAGCTTGTTGCTCGCCCTTGGGCCACTTGGGATCTGGCCAGCGATTTTGCATGGCAAATCTTTGGTCTCGAAGGACTGGATAGCCGTGATGCCGGACTCTGAGTTTATCAGGCGCCTCCAGACATGCTCCACGCCCAAACCCAGTGGACACGCGATGCCCATGCCAGTCACGACCACTCGCCGCATTGTCGACAACCCTCCTTGATTTTCAGAATCAGCTAGTCTTTCCTTGCTTTTCGATATACTCAACCGCATCCTTTACGGTAGCAATGCGTTCAGCGGCATCCTCAGGAATTTCTACGTTAAAGGCTTCCTCAAACGCCATCACAAGCTCCACGGTGTCGAGACTATCAGCGCCTAGATCATCAATAAAGGAAGCCTCTAGGGTGACCTTCGCCTCGTCAACCCCCAAATGTTCAACAACGATAGCTTTGATTTTATTAGCAATTTCGCTCATTAGTTATGTAACTCCTTTGGTAAGACCTTACTGGTTCCAGTTAGTTCGCCTCTGCCGGGGCACGACACTCTCGAACGTGTGCGGCAGTAGGGTCCACTCGAGCCAATCGACGCGGGAGATAACATGATTCTCGCAGCCGAGAAAGGGCAACTAGAGCTGTGCCGACGCAACGCCAGAATGTCCCCTCGGACGCCCCCGCGCATACGTGCATAGCTGTGCTTTCTGGTTTGGTTGGAGCGGCAGCTTTCCGGTCCCGACCTGAAACTCCCTTGTCTGGGCGTGGTGGGGGGTGGCCGGAGCCACGCACAGCGCCCTCTGGGGCGCGAACATGGCGAGCACCGACCTTCCCCACCCCCACCACATCCTGGCATGCTTGCTTTCAATCGGCGGACAAGACCGTCAGACGGCTTCCTCGATAGCCTGGCGTGCAGGTCTTTGTTGCGCGGGGATGATCGCATCGACGCGGGCGTCAATCGTCTTCTCGTCCTCGGCCGGATCGGTGCCATAGTCGGTAAACGCCAGCAGTCGCTCCCAATGGTAGACCCGCAATCGCCCATCGACAAAATGATTCAGCATGATCTTCACGCCGTGCAGGGCCGTTCCAGGACCGGCGGTCTTCACACAATATTTCCGCCCACCCGTTCTGTACGTCACCGCATTGGTCAGGGCTAGCGTCCCCGCACGTGGTGGAAATTGTCTGGCTGCCGCGGGTGGGATCGGGCCCGGAGGTCGGCGTAGCCGGCGAGAGTGGTTGTGTCCCCCCGAGTGGTGTAAGAACTGCGTGCTCGTTGTCGGTGCCCCTTGTGGATCAGGCTGATCAGATCACCATTGCGGGCAACCCGATGGCGAGATCATCGCTGATGCCGGCCATGGTTTCCAGGGTCAGGTATCTGCCGCGCTGAGCCGCTCTGAGGTGGGCCCCATCCGTCGGACAGTTTGGGGACTTTGCTAAACTTGGGTCTGGTTCACCTCAGGCCGCCAATCTCTCATGCTCACCGTTGCGGGCCACACCGGCCACATAGACTTCGTCGGGTGTTCGTCCGTCCAGGCTGGAATGGGGTCTCCTGGCATTGTAGTAGCCAACCTATTGGATCCGGTGTAAAAGTATAGACTTAACCTGACAGTCAGATCAGCCGTCGCGGTGGGTGTCCGACGGGCTGAGATGTCCGATCACGCGGCCTGCAGCAACTTCTCCCTGGCGACCGGCGGCATGTCAACGAACAGTCTGCATCGGCGTTTTGCCAAGGCACCACCTGCCCTGATGCGTTCGTGTGGTGTTTTACTCCCGCATCCACTCATCAAGAGTGGCGTTCCGCCGCTATCTCGGGGTCACGGCCAAGACCGACCGCCAGGACGCCCGTCTGCTGGCCGAGTGCGCGGCGCTGGAACGACACGGCAACGCCCTCGGCCAGGCCGTGCAGGGCGACGACACCCTGCGCGAACTCGCCGCCCGCCGGCGCCAGGTGATGCACATGCGCCAGGCCGAACAATGCCGCCTGGCGATGGCCCATGAAGCGCGGGTGAAGGCGGGGATCGAGGCGATGATCCGCCACCTCGATACCGAGATCGCCGCGCTCGAGGTCGCGATCGAGGCACATATCGCGGCCTCGGCGACGCTGCGCCGGCTGGCCGCGGTGCTACGGACGTCAAGGGGGTTGGGTCGGTGACGGTGTTCACGCCGCTGGCGGAACTGCCGGAACTGAGCGCGTTGAGCGGCAAGCAGATCACGGCAGTGGTGGGCTTGGCGCCGCGTCAGTGTGAGAGCGGCAAGCGACAGGGCCAGGCGCGGATCGAGCATGGCCGGCCGGGGGTGCGGCGGGTGCTGTTCAACGCGGCGCGGATCGCGATCCGCTACAATCCGGCGATGTGGGCTGTGTATGAGCGTCTGCGTGAGAAGAACGGCCGTCCCGGCAAGGTGGCGTTGACCGCGGTGATGCGGCGGATCCTGGTGATCCTGAACGCGATGGCGCGCAGCCTGACGCCCAGGTCGGGGGCCGAAGCCGCGGCCTGAGTGGCCGACAGCACCTGGGTGGCGGGTGGGGGCGAGGGGGTGGGACGCGGTCCCACCGCCCGTTGACCTGTCATGCCCGTTGCGAGGATGTCGCAGGCTTGTCCAGGTAGGCACGGAAAGTGACCCAAATGCCGATACGGCGCTTGACCGCGAACACGGAAGATGGTGGAAGCGTAGCGGGTCCCCGCTACACCGCCGGCCCAATCAATCCGCGATCGCCGCGTAGGCCAGATCGCGGAACAACAGCCGGTAATGCTCCCGCTGCACCGGCGCCTGGATCATCATCACCGCGAACAGGCGCTCCGCCGGATCGACCCAGAACGTCGTCCCGGCCGCCCCGCCCCAGTAGTAATTGCCCACCGATCCGGGGAACGGCGCCATGCCCGCAGCAGTCCGTACCGCGAAGCCCAGCCCGAACCCATGCCCCGGCGGCAGCAAGTCGGCCGGCCCGCTCACCGTGCCCAGGTGGTCGGCCGTCATCAACTCGACCGTCTTCCGCCCCAGCAGCCTGGTGTCGCCCAATTTGCCGTTGCCCAGCAGCATGGAAAGGAACCGGGCATAGTCCATCGTCGTGGCAACCATCCCACCGCCGCCGGACTCGAACAGCGCCGTCCGCTTCACATCCAGCAGGGAGATGTCGGTCCCGTTCTCCGGGTCCTTGGCGAAAGGTTCGGCAATGCGCCCGTGATCCTTCTCGGGCACCGAGAACCCGCTATCCGTCATCCCCAGCGGCCCCAGGATGCGCTCGGACAGGAACACACCCAGCGTCTGGCCCGCGATCACCTCGATCAACCGCCCCAGCACGTCGGTGGAGCGGCTGTATTCCCAACGCGCGCCAGGCTGGTGCAGCAACGGCAGCTTCGCCAACATCTGCGACTGGTCGGTGTTGGTCTGCTTCAACCGCATCACGCGGGCGTCCATGTAGGTCTTGTGGACCAGGGAGTTGCCGCGGAACTCATAGGTCAGGCCGGATGTGTGGCGCAGCAGATCCTGCACGGTGATCGACCGGTTGGCCGGCACCGTCTCCAGCGTGTCCCCCTTGATCACGCCCACGTTCATGGAAGCGAATTCGGGCAGGTACTTCTCGATCGGATCGCCCAGCAGCAGGCGCCCTTCCTCCCACAGCATCATCACGCCGACGGACACGACGGCCTTGGTCATGGAGTAGATGCGGAAGATCGAGTCATTCTCCATCGGCGCGCCGGTCGCGGGATTGGCCGCGCCGAAGCTCTCGAAATAGGCGACCTTGCCGTGGCGGGCGACCAGCGCGACGGCACCAGGCACATGGCCGCTCGCGACACGGTCCTTGATGGCGGACGACAGGCGATCCAACGCGGCCGAGGACAGGCCGACTTCCTCGGGCCTGGCGGTGGGCAGGGGTGTGGTCATGGCGTTTCTTCCTTGGACTTGGACTCAGACGGTGAATTGTTCCGCGATGATCCGTTCCGACAATCCCTGGTCGGGGTCGAACAGCACCGTGACGCTGACATCGCGATCCTCCCGCACCGAGACCGAAACGACATCCCGCACCTCGGTAAAGTCGGCGACGGCGGCGGTGGGGCGCTTGTCGACCTCCAGCACCTCAAACAACACCCGCGCCGAACTGGGCAGAAGGGCACCGCGCCAGCGCCGAGGCCGGAACGAACTGATCGGGGTCAGAGGAAACAGATTGGCGGACAGCGGCACGATCGGGCCATGCGCCGACAGGTTGTAGGCCGTCGATCCCGCGGGGGTCGAGATCAGCACCCCGTCGCAGGACAGCTCCGCCAACCGCACGCGCCCATCGATTGTGATCCGGATCTTCGACGCCTGGCGCAGTTGCCGCAGCAGGCTGACCTCGTTGAACGCCAGCGCCTCCTCCCGCTGCCCGGTGACGGTAACCGCGTTCATCCGCAACGGATGCAGCACCGCCGCCTGAGCCTTGGTCAGCCGGTCCAGCAGGTCATCCGCGCTGTAGGCGTTCATCAAGAAACCAACCGACCCGCGGTTCATCCCATAGACCGGCAGTCCCCGCGTCAGCACGCGGTGGATCGTCTCCAGCATGAACCCGTCACCGCCCAGGGCAACCACGATGCTGGCCGTTTCGAACGAGCATTCCCCATACCGGCTGATCAGGTCGGCCCGCGCCTCCTGTGCCAAGGGGGAATTGGATGCGAGGAACGCAATTTCTCCAGCCACCCACACGCGGGGCTCGACCATCGGAGCAGCAGCCAACGGAGCGGGAAGCGTCACATGCGTTTCCGATGTTCCAGCACGGGCATGTCGCGGCGCACCCGCGCCGTCACCTTCGGATCGAGCCTCGCGGTCGCCCAACCAACGCCATCAGGCACCTTGGCGGTCACATGCCCCCACGGATCAACGACCAGCGAGTGCCCATACGTGAACCGCTCCGCCCCCTTGCCCTCCAGGTGCTTGCCCCAGGTGGCAGGGGCGGCGAACCAGCACTGAGTCTCGATCGCGCGCGCCTTCAGCAACGTCTCCCAATGATCCTTACCCGTCGCCAGCGTAAACGCGCTCGGCAGGAAGATCAGTTCGGCGCCCTGGGCGCGCAGCTCCCAGAACAGGTCGGGGAAGCGGATGTCGTAGCAGATCGCGCAGCCGACCTTCACGCCGTCCGCCTCATACGTCACGACCCGGTCGCCCGCGCCGTAGGTGTTGCTCTCCCGATATCCGGTGCCATCCGGCGCCACGATGTCGAACAGATGCATCTTCCGATAGCGCGCCAGTTCCGTCCCATCCGGGTTGAACACCACGGTCGTGTTGAACAGCTTCTCCGGTCCCTTCTCGATGATCGAGCCGCCATGGACGTGGACCTTGGCGTTGCGGGCGACCTCTCGCATGAACTCGTACGCCGGCCCGCCGGGCTCATTCGACCCCTGCGGCGGCAGGTCCTCCGCGTTCGCCATGCGGCTGGCGCGGTCGCCGCCGAGCGACGACCAGACCTCGGGGAGGCTGACGATGTTGGGGCGATCCTCGGCGACGGCGCCCTCGATCAGGCGGCGAGCCTGGGCGATGTTCTCGTCCTTGTTGGCGCCTGGGTTCATCTGCACGACGGTGACGCGCATGACTGGCTCCTGATGGGATGATCCGGGCCGCCAGGGAAGCGGATTGGCGGGACCCTGGCAACGGGGGGCCTGTTGCCCTGGTCGTGACGTCCCTGGATCGGCTACCATCGCGGTCACTGACACGGCGGGATCACCCATGGTTGAATTCACCGGCAAGCGTATCGTCATCACCGGCGGGGCCGGCGGCATCGGGATCGAGACCGCACGCCAGCTCATGGATCGGGGCGGTCATGTGGTCCTGGTGGACCAGGACGCCGGACGGCTCGACCAGGCGAGGGACACGCTCGGTCGCGTCCGCCTGGCCACCTTCGTCTCCGCGCTCGACACCCCCGCCGCCTGCGCCGCCGCCTTGGACGCCGCCGGCGCGCCCGTCCATGCGCTGATCCACCTGGCCGGGGTGTTTGAACGCGATGCCCTCGACCCCGAGGACCATGGCGTGTGGAACCGTGCCATCGCCGCCAACCTGACGAATGCCTATGACATGGCGGTGGCCTTCCAGACCCGGTTCGACCGGCGGGCGCCGGCGCGGATGGTCTTCGCAAGCTCGGTCGCCTTTCGCCGGGGCAGCGCCGAGCGGGTGCCCTATGCCGCGGCGAAGGGGGGGATTGTCGGGATGGTGCGGGCCTTGTCGCGCAAATGCGCCCCCGACATCCTGGTCAACGCCGTCGCCCCCGGGGTGATCGAAACCCGCATGGCGGACGAGATCATCGCCGAACGCGGCGAGAGCTACCGCCAGGAAATCCCCCTGCAACGCTTCGGCCAACCGGGGGAGGTCGCATCGGTGATCCGGTTCCTGTGTTCCGCGGACTCGAGCTATGTCACCGGGCAGACGATCACGGTGGATGGGGGGATTACGAACGCTTAGGGGGGCACCAACGAAGCGGCGTCCCACAAACACCGTAATCCCCAGGCCACCTCATTCGTCATAGGCGGCCCCAATTTTCGTCATCCCACGCCCCAATTCCGTCATCCCCGGGCTTGTCCCAGGGACCAACCGCCGCACCGCCGGAAGGACGACCCCCAGACCCCCCCTTCCGTCATGGCCGGGCCCCGACCCGGCCATCGCCAAGCACTCCGCCGCCCGAAATCGCCCCCCCAACCTGACCGTTTCTTCCCAAAGCCCGTTATGTCATCCTGACAAGGAACCCACGCGACAGGCCACCTATGGGGCTGCTGGCTACCGTTCTAGGAGCTTTTGGTGTCTCGGAGGCGGCAGGCCTCGTCGGGCCGGTGCTGAATCGAGCCGATCACCTGCTATTCGACCGTTTCGGCAGCGACGCGTTGAAGGACATCCAGGCACGCCTGTCAGGTGTGTTGACCGACATCCCCCCCAACCACGACCTGGAAAACGCGATCCGGTTGGCTGGAGTGACCGCGGGTCTGATCCTGCTGCAGCAAGTCCGCAGTGAGTTACACGCGGACCAGTTCGACACCCGCTCCGCCCAACCACTTCCGCCGTTCCTGGACGAAGCGCGTCGCTGGCTGCACGACCAGCTTGCCATCGGTGCCATGCTCAATGGTCAGACGAACGCCACCCTGCTTCATGAGTTGGAGCGGGAACTTGATGCGGTGCTGGCGGCCCGCACGCCTGACACAGTCCGCGAGTCCCTGACGGACGCTGAAACCACCATGTGGCGAGCACTTACAGACGGCGTCGCTGCTCAGGGTGGCGGCGCGGCTCCGGATGGTTTCTCCGATCGCTTCCACGGTCATGTGGCGGGCAAGCCTGGTTGGACGATCATCCTGCATGCGTTGCTGCGAGAAGCGTTGAAAAAGGACCCCGACGCGCGGATTGCCTTTCTGACCACGCGTCTCGGGGCTCTGTCGACGGCGATGCCTTCGCTCATGACGAAGATCGACACGATCGGCGCACGGATTGACGCCCTGAACGTGGTCATGGAGCGGCGGGATCGCGAGGCTGCCGCCGAACGGGACCGGCAGGCGCAGGAAGCCGATTACCAGTTCCAGAAAGCTAACCCACATTTAACAGACACTCA
>DIUL01000012.1 GCA_002422345.1 Acetobacteraceae bacterium UBA6159 | reverse complement strand
CGTGCGGTCGTCGCACCGGTTACGAACAAAGCGGTCATCGACCAGTACCACCGAGACATCGCAGCGCCGTTCAAGGTCCCCAACTTCGTCCAGTTCACCCGTGGAGACTTCGACACCGTCGCATCCACCATCGCCCACACGAAGAAGGCGGTGATGGTGTGGTTCTACTTCACCTCAGACGAGTGGGGCCGCGACGTGCCGGTCATCCTCAACCCATCGCTCGGTCTCTACGAAAACCAGGCATTGAAACACTCAGTCGCAGCGGTGGACTACGGCATCTTCAACGGCCAGCGGGGCATCTTTATCGAGGACAGCGCCCACTTTGGCGGGAAGTCCGAGCGCTTCATCACCGAGGCATTCTTCAAGTCCCGCAACTGGTACGCGGCATACCCTATCAATTTCGTGTTCGAGGCCAACCACGAACGAGAGCCTGCCACCAAACCCCGCTACGACGGTTCCATCAAATCCCTCCAGAATTGTCTGAAGGCCGAGGGACTGTTCCCAACGAACGTGGACTCGACCGGGGTGCTGGGCGCCATCACCACCAAAGCCATCAAAGGCTTCCAGCTAAAATATGGGATTGAGCAGGTAGGAACGGTGGGTCCAAAGACCCAAGCCAAACTCCGCGAGCTGTACTCGTAGGTGTTGATAGCGGCCTACTAACCCTCCAGAGGGGTATATAATGGCAGCATGAACCTAATAAACACTATCGTTGAGTGGGTGGTATTCTCCTCCAAGGACCCGGCAAGGATTTCGCTCACGGTGCGCGGTATTTTGGTCGGTGTGGTACCCTTTATCATCGCTGGAGCAGGATTGGCCGACATCAACGTCGGGCCAGACGAACTGAACGGCATCGTGGATAGCATTATCTTTCTCATCCAGGCGTTCCTCACCTTCGTGGCCGCAAGCATGACGGTGTGGGGACTGGTACGAAAGCTCTTGAACACCATCAAGGTGCACCAGGAGGTTACCCACCGATAGCTCTTCTCACGTCCCTACCCACCAGGAAACATACATCGCGCCCCAAGCGCCGGCTTACTCATCGCCGGCTTCTGTGTGCGCAGGTGGACGCCCGGTTTCGACCCCGGGGTCACACGTCGCCTAAAGGGATGCTTTTGTACTACTCAACCATCTCTGTGTATGTTCGCTGGTGAGTGGGGGCGTACAACACAGAAACCCCATCAATGACGATGGGGTTTCTTGTGACAGAGTAACCTTGAGAGCAAGAGCACCTGTCAACATTATACACCGAAATATGTTGTATAATATCCCCAGATAGTAGGGGAGGTATCATGCGTCTATCCGAACTCTGCCACCTAGAGGGTTGCGGGAAGTCCCACGGCTTCAACGCGAGCCATATGGTCGGTTCTACCCGCCACAATTTCTGCTGTCTCAACCACCAACAGGTCTTCATCGCGATGACCACACGGAGGTCTACCAATGGCAAAGAAACTGCGCCGTATGTGGAGAGCCATACTTCACCGGGTAGTGCAGGAGCATAACCATGCCTAGCGCACAACAGCAGCATGAATGGAGAGCACGAAATGCGCCCATCAAAACCATCGTGGCCACCCCAAGACCAGCCAACACCTGCGACGGGTGCCAGCGACCTTTGGCAGCCAAGGTCGTCTACCTCGCCCGCAAGCCCACCAGGCGCTACCACCGCGCCTGCCACCCCGCGTTTGCCGCCGCACCGCCCGTCTGACGACCATCTCTTTGACGTCGTCTAGCCCCTTCCCGGGGGCTTTTTCATCTTCAAAACAGTTTCGCAAAACGTGCAAACCGCCGAACATCGGCCGCAGAGTAGCAATAGGTTTGTGGCCCCCCCTCCTTCGTAAATGTAATCTTCTTCTCCTCCACAGAAGCCGCATATCCTTGCGCCTCAGCTGATGCGACGATGCGCTGCATCTCGGCCGAATACGGAAAGTCCGTCGCCTGATCCGTAGGTCGCACGTCAGAAGGCGACGGGGTTCTCCTCACGAATTCGGCGGGGGCGGGCGGTACCTCACGTTGGCCTGGGCGCGGATGGCTATTGGTGTGGTCCAAAGGACGCGCAGATCGTTCGATGGCTGCCTGTAGTTGGCGGATACCTTCAACGGTTTGCCTCCCGTACTCAGCGGTCTGTCTCGTGTGCTCTGCTGCCTCAGCAAGCATGAATACGACGGCGGCACACACGGCACTCACGACGAACCCAATCCCCCCACCGACAAAGAAGCCGATGAAAGCAGGTGGTCCGGCTTGACCCGCGCCAGATGCAAAACCCAGGGCACTGCCGATGGACATACCAACTATTGCCATACTGATCGTGCCAAGGACCATGCCAATGATGAGCACCCCTTCCGCGATGCTAATGACAAAGCGCCGAAAATCACTCACGTCTGTCCCCCATTTTCTGGTTCTCGCCACTTTGGTAGGTCTATCACGGAGCTGCAAGCCTACTGGGTTACCACCTCTCGGTACATGCGGTATCATCCTTAGTAGATGTGATTCGGAGTGCCCATGAACGCCGCCAAGCCGAAGCTGGTAACGCCTATCGCGTCCAACCACCTGTTTTACGGCGATAATCTGGAAATTCTCCGGGACCACATCCCGGACGAGAGCGTTGACCTTGTGTACCTCGACCCGCCATTCAACAGCCAAGCCAACTACAACGTGTTGTTCAAGGCGCCGGGCGGCGAGCAGTCCAAAGCGCAGATCGAGGCGTTCGAAGACACCTGGCACTGGAACCAAAAGGCCGAAGACGCATTCGACCAGGTGATGCAGTGCGGCAACACCAAAGTAGCTGACATGCTCAACGCCATCCGTCAGTTCCTAAAAGAGAACGACATGATGGCGTATCTCACCATGATGGCAATTCGAATCATTGAGTTGCACCGCGTCCTCAAGGGTTCGGGGACACTTTATCTGCACTGTGACCCGACTGCCAGCCACTACTTAAAACTTCTTCTCGACGCTGTCTTTGGCCCAGAGAACTACTGTAACGAGTTGATATGGAAGCGGCGCGTTGGGATGAGCAGCGCCGTTCATGAGTCCACTCGATTTGGGAGTATCACCGATACAATATTATTCTATCGAAAGACCAAGGAAGCACGGTTCCGGCCTCGGTACAATCTTAATGATCCGGATTACCAAGCATACATTGAGGAGCGATTTACCCTGGTCGATCCTGATGGTCGGCGGTTTCAAGCAACCAGTTTGGTAAACCCCGCTCCAAGACCTAACCTTCGATATGAATACAAGGGGTATAAGCCACCTCCTAATGGCTGGATGATTTCAAAGGAAAAAATGGAGCAGTGGGATAGCGAAGGGCGTATTTACTTCCCAAAAAATCCGGATGGAAGGCTACGCCGAAAGAGCTATGCGGACGAGCTCCGCGGTATGCCGATCCAAAATTTGTGGACCGATATCCAGGAGCTGAATAGCCAAGCGCAGGAGCGCCTAGGTTACCCAACCCAAAAGCCAGTGGCTTTGTTAGAGCGAATTATCTCTGCATCGTCCGACGAAGGGGGTGTTGTATTGGATCCTTTTTGTGGATGCGGTACAACGATCCATGCGGCTCAAAAACTCGGTCGTAATTGGATTGGCATTGATATCACCCATTTGTCTATCACTCTCATAGAGAAGCGTCTAAATGCCGCCTTCCCTGGTATCAAGTATGACGTGCATGGTGTGCCACAAGACGCTTCCGGAGCAGCAGCACTCGCCGCAGCGGATAAACATGAATTCCAACTTTGGGCGGTAGCGAGAGTAGGTGCACAGCCCTACAAAGGCGGAAAGAAAGGTGCCGATGGTGGTGTGGACGGAATCATCTACTTCAAGCCAGAAGCAGGGAAAACCGAGCGTGCCATCGTGTCCGTGAAGGGCGGCGGTAGTGTCGGCTTGACGATGCTCAAAGACCTAATTGCGACCGTAGCTGGGGAAAATGCGAAAGCGGGCGTGTTCATCACACTCACTCCGCCAACGAAGCCTATGCAGGTTGAAGCAGCGAAGTGCGGATTTTACGAACCGCCCCACCACGCCAAGGTACCGAAGATACAGATCATCACCGTCGCCGAGCTGTTCGAGGGAAAGATGCCCAACATCCCGATGGTAGACACCTCGGCTTTCAAGAAGGCTCCGAAAGAGGAGAAGCACCAAGGGACGCTCATCTGAGCGCCCCTGTTCCGAGCACACCTACTTCAATGAGATAGTCGATATAGTTGTCCGGCCCACCATACGGGAACACCGTATCTCGCCACTCTTTGAACCGCGCAGGGTCCAACGCCTCCACAGGTGGGTCGTAGTTCTCCTGGAGCCAGCCGAGCACCCTCTCCAAGAACGCCTGGAGCGCTTCACGCCCCTTGGTGGACCTCGGAACAAGGTGAGCCTTGCCGCCTATCACCACCATCTCCCCGGAGAATTCCTCTTTCATCCAGTCGCGGACTTTGCGCACGTCCTCCGGCTTTCGGTGGTCAAACCCCTCCTGGTAATAGGCTATGAGGGGTAATACAGCGCCCTCCAAAAATCTCCGTTGCTTGTTGCTTTCGGGTAGGACTGGGGTGAGCTTCCACGGGACGTTTGGGTTATTGTGGACGAAGTCCAGGAATATGGCGGAGTTGCGCTGGCCGAGGTTGAGGCCGTTACCGTCCGGGCGACAGATGAATTCCATAGCTATTCAATATTCGGCTCGTCCGCGAAGGACACCTCACCAGTGGCACGGGGATCATCTTCGTCATCGTCTACATCTACCTTTTCAGTTGAATTCGTAGAAAGCCGTGTTACCTCAATGTAGGATTTAACCCCCGCCTTCTTCATCTCAAGGATTAACTCCTCTCCAGGCTCTACCTCTGCCAGAGCTTGAACAAGATAGTGTGGGTCATTCCCTACTTTGGATTTCATGTGGCAATCGTACTGCTTTCTCTCTCCATCTTCATCGAAGATATACCGGACAAAGAACTCCTCTATCCCCTCCGTGTTGAGCTTCTTCACCATCTTGTCCTCGATGATTTTGACCTTGTGTGGGCCGGTGGGAGTGACCCCACGGCCGTTCTTGATGCCCAGGCGGAGCTTGGGAAGCAGCCCGGCCTTGTTCATAATCTCTCTACTCGTCTGCATATTTTTTGTTGCGCTTTTTAGCTGGCAATGGTTCTGGCTCCGGTTCCGGCGTTGCCTCAGCGTATTCGGTAGGCTGTTCATACTCGATAGCTGGCTCCGGTTCTGGCGTCGCTGCGGCCATCATCGCCTCCTCGACCGTCACGGCAGGAGAGAGGACAATCGGGTAGTCGCGCTTCTTTGGTTCCTGTCCCTCGCATTCCTTGGCCCAAATCTGACGTGCCGCCAGGAAGAGCGGGAACTGATCCGCGACCTCATTCCATTTGTAGCGGGCCTTGTTCTTCGCATACCCAACCTGGAGGATGGCTAGCTTGGCTTGGCGCATGTCACCGATCTGGGAGAAGTCCCCGCGCCCCTGCATCTCGATCAGCGCCTCTTTGTAGGCGGACACCTGGAGTTCATATTCCGACCAGACCTGTGCACTCGTCTTGAAGTCTACGAGCCACAGTTCGTCCCCAATCCGACAGATGTAGTCGATGGTCCCGGCAAACCCGAGCTTCTCGCTGAAGACGGTCAAGTCCCATGCAACGTTCACTGGCTTGTTTTCTGCGAACCAGTCTACGAAGGACTTGATACAATCCACCTCTTCGAGGGTCAGTTCCTCCAACTTGCCGCTTGAGCGGTTGAGGAATTCGCTATCAATGCGGACCTCTTCGCCGCGGAATATCGCGGAGATGGCCTCATGGACCTTCGACCCCTTGTCACCGGCCGCACTTTTGATGGCTTGGCTTTCGTCCCAGCCTTTGTCGGCGAGCCATTTGTAGAACCCGATACCCTTGGGGTAGTGACCAGCGATCCAGGTGACCGATGGCACGTAGCGATGGAATGGTAAGCCAGTCGTCTGGTCGGTTTCCTCCTTCACATACCAGCGTTCGTCGGCGATGGTGACCTGGAGGATGCCTCGCTTCTCATCTACTTGTTTAATTATTTTTTTCATACAATGGTTGAATTGGTGCCGATAATAGGTCGCGCTCTAATGCCCTCACTTCGTCGGCCGCCATGCGGTGTTCGTTGCGCCACTTTCGCGCAGCCAGGTAGTGTTTGGTTTCCAGGACAGAGTGCTTGAAGAAATTCTCGAACGCTTCGTCTCGCGTCCGGCGGGCTTTGATTAGTTCGTCCATAACGTGAGTGGTCTATCCTCCTTATCCTCAAAGGCTCCCGTGGCTATCATCAGTAGGTCGATGAATACCCACACGATGTTGACCAAAAGTCCGATGATGGAGATGGTGAGGAGAATTTGAGCAATGCCGGTGCCGACCTTCCCGACGTAGAACCTGTGCACCCCGAACCCTCCGAACAGGAACACGAGAACCAGCGCTATCAATCTGAACTTTGATGATGCTTCTTTCATATAGTCTTTCCGTTTATCCCAACCGATTGCCTCGCATGGTCTAAATTTCTTTAGTTTGGCCAGCTTTGTGAGTTGGCCTCAATCGGTTGGAGTAAACGGACACAAAGCGTTAATAAATAATTATCGCACCCGCACGTATCGCCAGAGCAGTCCAAGCGAGACCTACAAACAGAAGTGTGGTTGCAACTATCGCAGCTCCCTCTGTTATGGTGTCACTCAATGTACGCTTTGGCTTTTCGTAGAACACAATTTCCTGTCTCGTTATTAGCATTGTGGTGGTGTTAGCTAGTAGTGGTTTGATGTTTACAAGGGACCTACGAGGAGCGGTCTATCGTGTATCCGAGCGAAGGTTGTGCCTAAACTAGCGATACCGTTGCGCTCCCCAGCCCTATGTTTGTAATAGTATAATACGCTCTATATTGTTGCAAGTCGACTTATCCACACCCCTACGGACTTACTTTCATACTCATGCTATATTCATACTATATGAAAAGAAAAAACCATTCGGCGAAGCAGGTTCGCATTTCATTAAAAGCCTGGGAGCAGTTGCGTCGTGTTGCGTTCCGTTCACACAAGCCTATGAGCCTGGTGCTTGAGGACTTAGTGGCTAACATGAACAAACATGGCACAAAGGAGAATGTTCAGTAATAGGATTGCAAACTCAGCACGTTTTCTGCAAATGCCCGAAGGTGCGCAACTTCTTTACTTTCACATGGTGCAGAGGGCAGACGACGATGGAGTAGTCGAGTCTTACCCCCTCATGAAACTTCTCGGTTCCGCGCCAGACAACTTTAAGGTTTTGGCGGCGAAGGGCTTCATCCAACAGTTGAATGAAGATCAGGTGATAGTGATAGCTGATTGGCTCGAACACAACGTCATCAGGGCAGACCGGAAGGTTAATAGTATATATAAACACCTGTTAGACAAAGTGGCACCAGACGTACCACGAATAGACCCAAAGCCACGTTCAGACGTTGAAGACAACAGCGCAAGAGTCGGTGGACAGTCCACGGACGGCATAGGTAAGGTTAGGTTAGGTAAGGATAGTATAGGTAAAGAGACCAAGACCATAACCGTCGCCAATGCTCCGGGGGGCGATGTGCAGGCTTTCATAGCTCTCTTTGGAGGCATCAACCCATCCTACGGGGAGTTGTTCAAGCGCACCAACCAGCGGGCCGCCGCAACGCGCCTGTTATCCGCGCACGATATCGAGTGGTGGCGGCGCTTTATGGAAGCATATGTATCGAAGATCGACGACCGATATTGCCCGAAGGCCACTACTCCGGCCCAGATGGAGGATAAGCTTGGTGCGATCCTCGCCTACGCAAAATCTCAAAAAACTACCACTAACGTCAAATTCATATGAAGATCAGAATTGTACTAACTCGCGGCGAGCCTCTCACAGTGTCGGAGGAACAGGCGCTCACCATACTCTCGTCCACTGAGCCTCTAATCGCACTGAAGGATAAAGACGGTAACTGGTCCGGGGATGTTCTACATAAATCTCATATCGTCCAAATGACCCGCGACTACGAGGCTGAGAAAGAGGAGCGCCGGAAAGCCCTACGCATCGACGAGCCGCGTTCCCAAGGCTCCCAGCACATCGGGAACATCGCCAGGAGTTTCCGACCGAGCTTCATGGGTGACAAGGATATCGACCGCTAGGCGTGGTAGAATTAACGCGGACGTGCTACATGAGGAACTACGCACAAGGAAGAAGGGATGACGTGTGATGGCTAGGACCACTACAACAAAGCCTACACCTACGGAGGCACCGCACATGGAATTTTCATTCATGGCGCTGGTCAAGAAGACCGGCGAGCTACCAAACAAGACCATCGCCAGAACCGGCGACCCGCTTTCAATCGCAAAGGCAGCGGTGATGAAAGCGCTCGACGAGCAGAAAGGCTACGTCACCCTTTCAGAGTCGGGCCAGGCACTCCCACGCACCAAGGGCGGGACCAAGACCGTCTCCACCTGGTTCACCAAGACCCAGGAGGGCTACTGGACGAGCCTGCGCTACGGCCAGCTCCCGATCCCCATCGGTGAAGGCACCGGACTTTTCATCGGCACAGCCGACGAGCTCAAGGCGTTCTACGACGCCGTGAAGGAGAGCATCCAGGCCGGGCAAATGGACGGGGTTATCGGCGAATTGCAGAAAAAGCGCTCGGCGGCGCTCACCGGAAGGACCGGAAAACGGGGCGGCTGATGCACGCATAACGGGGAGCTTCGGCTCCCCTTTTTATTCTAGGAGACTAGAGCGAGACTAACGCGAGCGGCGGGTCAGACTAAGTGATTGAAAGAATTGGTGCCGGGTGAGAGATTCGAACTCCCGACCTTCGGTTTACAAAACCGCTGCACTACCGCTGTGCTAACCCGGCATGTCGCAAGGCCGGGGCTGGAGATCATCCGAAAACCACCGCCTGCATCCATTGTATCGGATGTCGTGCCGATTATCCAGGGCTTCGCGACGATGGTTGGACTAACCGCGCCGCCTGACCTAGCCTGCCGGGGACGCCCGAACCAAAGCAGGGCACAGGGAGGTTGCGCATGACATCGATCACCGATCGGTCCACCGAACCCGGGGCCATCACCCGCAGAGCCGGTCTGGGTCTTTTCATCTCCAGCCTGCTGGCGGGGCAATCCTTGCCGGCCTCCGCCGCCGCGAGCGGGCAGTTGAACATCGGCGTGCATATCTCGCTCGCCCCCACCTGGTTCGACCCCGGCGAAACGCCCGGCCTGATCACCCCCTATATGCTGATCTTCGCCCTGCACGACGCGATGATCCGCCCGATGCGGGAGGAAACGCCGGGCCACAGCCTTGCCGAATCGAGCAGCATCTCGCCCGACGGCCTGACCTACAGCTTCAAGCTGCGCCAGGGCCCGACCTTCCATGACGGGAGCCCGGTGACGGCGGACGACGTCAAGTTCTCGTTCGAGCGATACCGCGGCAACTCCAACGCCCTGCTGAAGGACCGCGTCGCGTCGGTCGAAACCCCAGACGCCCGCACGGTGATCTTCAAACTGAAGGAACCCTGGCCGGATTTCCTGACCTTCTACACCGCTGCGACCGGCGCCAACTGGGTGGTCCCGCGCAAGTATCTGGAGAAAGTCGGCGACGCGGGCTTCAAGAAGCATCCGATCGGCGCCGGCCCCTACAAATTCGTATCGTTCCAGCCCGGCGTCGAACTGGTGCTGGAAGCGCATGAAACCTACTGGCGGAAGTCGCCCAGCATCAAGCGGATCGTCATGAAGGTGATCCCCGATGAGGCAACGCGCCTGGTTGCGCTCAAGCGGGGGGAGATCGACATTGCGTACTCGATCCGCGGTGAGCTTGCGGTGGACGCGCAGCGCACCCCGGGCCTCAGCCTGAAGATCGCCCCCGATGGCGCGATGTATTTCATGTACTTCCCGGAACAATGGGACCCGGCCTCCCCCTGGTCCGATCTGCGGGTCCGGCAGGCGGCGTTTCACGCGATCGACTACAAGTCGATCAACGACGCGCTGTGTCTGGGGCATTGCTACCTGAGTTCCAGCATCGTCCCCCGCGCCTTCGAATTCGTCTGGCAGCCGCCCGCGCCGACCTATGATCCGGCCAAGGCCCGCAAGCTGCTGGCCGAGGCGGGGCATCCGAATGGTTTCGATGCCGGCTTCTACTGGTGCGACTCGTCCTACGCGAACCTCGGGGAAGCCGCGCTGAACAACCTGGCGGAGGTCGGCATCAAGGCCCAGCTTCGCCCGATCGAGCGGGCCGGCTTCGACAAGGGCTTTACCGACAAGCGCTACAAGAAGGGCATCATCCAGGGCAGCAGCGCGGCATTCGGCAATGCCTCCACCCGCCTGTCCGTCTGGGCGGTGAAGGGTGGTGCCTATACCTATGGCAGCTACCCGGACATCGACGAACTGTATCCGAAACAGTTGACCGAGGTGGACCGCGCCAAGCGGGCCGCGCTGCTCGAACAGATGCAGAAGCTGGTCTACGAGAAGCACATGTTCGTGAACCTCTGGCAGTTGGCGTTCCTGAACGTCGCCGGCCCGCGGGTGGCCGAGGCAGGCATCGGCCTCGTGAAGACCTATGTCTATACGGGACCGTATGAGGACATGGCCCTCAAGGGCAGCTGAGCGGATAACGGCCGGCAATTTTAGGCGGCGGGACGGCCCTGGCCAACCCGCCGACCTCCGACGGCGCAAACAAGACAAAGGGGCGAGGGGAGCGTGAAGCACTATATCGCCAGGCGTGCTGGCTATTCGCTGCTGTCATTGATATTGCTGTCGCTGACGATCTTCCTGTTCATTCGTTTGACAGGCGATCCGACTGCGCTGCTGACCGAGCCTGGCGCGAGTGAGGAAGACATCGCCGCGATCCAGGCGAAATTCGGCCTCGATCAGCCGCTATGGATCCAGTACGGCGTGTTCATGGGCAGCCTGCTGCGCGGCGACCTTGGGGATTCGTTCTACTACCAGACCCCGGTGCTCGATCTGTATCTGTCACGACTGCCGAACTCCCTGATCCTGGCTGTATCCGCCATGGCGTTCTCCCTGCTGCTGGGCATTCCGTCCGGCATCCTCGCGGCGGTGAAGGTCGGGAAATTCTGGGACAACGCGGGAAAGTTGTTCGCCCTGCTCGGGCTTTCGCTGCCTTCATTCCTGGTCGGCCTGCTGATGATCCTGCTGTTCTCGGTCTACCTGGAATGGCTGCCGTCATCGGGATCGGGCGGCATCCTGCATCTGCTGATGCCCGCCTTTGCGCTGGGCTGGTACTTCGCCGCGGCCCATATGCGGCTGACGCGCTCATCGATGCTTGAAGTCATGGGCTCGGAGTATATCAAGCTCGCGCGCCTGAAGGGCCTGTCGGAAACCGGCGTCATCGCCAAGCACGCCTTCAAGAACGCGCTGATCCCGGTGGTGACGCTGGCCGGCATCAACCTGATCAACATGATCAACGTCGCCGTCGTGGTCGAGACGGTCTTCGCCTGGCCAGGCATCGGGCGGCTGCTGTACGAAGGCGTCAGCTTCCGGGACTTCCCGGTCGTGCAGGGCGTCGTCCTGATCGGCGGCGCGATGATCGTCGTCGTCAACCTGCTCGTCGACATCATCTACGCGATCATCGACCCTCGTATCCGGCTGGAGAAATAACGGCCATGAGCGCGACAACCGATCCGGCCGCCGTGCCGACCACGCCCACCCGCTATTTCCGCCTGCGCGACCTGCCGATCATTCCGACCACGATCCTGGTGACCGTGGTGTTCGTTGCGGTGTTCGCGGATTTCCTCGCCCCGCACGACCCGCAGGTGGGCAGCCTGACATCGCGCTTCCTGCCGCCGTTCTGGCAGGCGGGCGGCGTCATGACCCATCCCTTCGGCACCGATCACCTCGGCCGCGACGTCCTGTCACGGCTGATCTTCGGCGCCCGAGTCTCCCTCGTGGTCGGCTTCACCGCGGTGCTGGTAGCCGGCGCGATCGGCACCACGATGGGCATCATCTCCGGCTATCTCGGCGGCTGGGTGGACCAGGTGGTGATGCGCCTGACCGACACCTGGCTCGCTTTGCCGGCCCTGGCCTTCGCCATCTTTCTCGCCGCCATCGTCGGCCCGTCGGAGATGAACATCGTCATCATCCTCGGCGCCGTCTACTGGACCCGCTATGCCCGGGTCGTACGCGGTGAGGTGCTGTCGTTGAAGGAGCGGGAGTTCGTCCGCCTCGCCATCGTCGCCGGTTGTTCCAAATGGACCATCATGCGACGCCATATCCTTCCAAATGTCATCAACTCCGCCATCGTCCTCGCCACGCTCATGCTTGGCATCGTGATCGTGACGGAGGCGTCTCTGTCGTTCCTCGGCGTCGGCGTGCCGCCACCGAAACCGGCCTGGGGCGTGATGCTGTCGGACGGCAAGCAGGGGCTGATGGTCGGCTACTGGTGGCTGACGGTCATGCCCGGGTTCTGCATCATGCTGCTCGTGCTTGCATCCAACCTGATGGGCGACTGGTTGCGGGTGAAACTCGATCCGCAGTTGCGGCAGCTTTAGGCGGGGGCACGACGATGGACGAATCCCCACTGCTGGAACTGCGGAATCTCTCCACCCACTACATCTCCCAGGGCGGCAGCCGCGTCGTGCGCGCGGTCGATGACGTGTCGCTTTCGTTGCGCGCCGGCGAAACCCTGGGCATCGTCGGCGAGTCGGGTTCGGGCAAAAGCACGCTCGCGCTGTCGATGATGCGCGTGCTGCCCCCCGCCGCGCGCATCACGAACGGGCAGTTGCTGCTGAACGGAGAGGACCTGGTTCCGAAGTCCGATGATGAGATGCGCCACATTCGCGGCAAACAGATCGCGATGATCCTGCAGGACCCGATGGCCTCGCTGAACCCGCTGTTCACCATCGGCGACCAGGTAGGCGAACCGCTGCGCCTGCATGAGGGCGCGAGCCGCCGCTCCGCCTGGGAACGCGCGATCGGGCTGTTGAAGGCCGTGCGAATCCCCTCACCCGAGACGCGGGTGAAACAATACCCGCACGAAATGTCCGGCGGCATGCGCCAGCGCATCGTCGGCGCGATCGGCATATCGTGCGAACCGCGCCTGCTGATCGCGGATGAGCCGACCACCAGCCTTGATCTGACGATTCAGGCGCAGTACCTGAAACTGCTTCGCGATCTCCAGGCCGAACACAATCTCGGGCTGATCTTCATTACCCATAACCTCGGGATCGTGGCGCGGATGTGCGACCAGCTCGCGGTCATGTACGCGGGCCGCATCGTGGAAACCGGGCCGGTGTCGGATGTCTTCAACCGCCCGGCCCATCCCTATACCGCCGCCCTGCTCCGCTCGATCCCGCGGATGACGCAGGCGCGCGAACGGCTGACGGCAATCGAGGGCCAGCCGCCCGATCCCTCCACCCTGCCCCCGGGCTGCGCCTTCGCCGGCCGCTGCCCCAGCGCCTTCGACCGCTGCCGCCGGGAAGCACCGCCCGTCATGGACGTCGCACCCGGCCGCAACGCCCGCTGCTGGCTGGTCGAGGACCAGGCCGTTCCGGTTGCAACGAGGGGAGCCGCGTGATGCCCGTTCTGGAAGCCGCCGCTGTCAGTAAGCATTTCTCCACCCGTCGCGGCATCTTCTCCGGCAACGGCGCCGTCGTGCGCGCGGTCGATGGGATTTCCTTCACGGTCGCGGAAGGCGAAACCCTGGGCGTCGTCGGCGAGTCCGGCTGCGGCAAGACCACCACGGCCAAGCTGGTGCTGGGGTTGGAAGACCCGACCGGCGGCACGATGCGCTTCGACGGCAAGGACCTGCAAACCATGGACACCGCCGGCAGGCGGCACTACCGCCGCTCTGTCCAGGCGGTGTTCCAGGACCCCTACGCCTCGCTCAATCCCCGCATGCGGATCGGTGCGATCATCTCCGAACCCCTGATCACGCATGAGGATTTGCCGCCCGCCACCGTGCGCGCGCGGGTGCTGGAGCTGCTGGACCTCGTCGGCCTGCCCGCCCGCTCGGCCGATCTGTTTCCGCATGAATTCTCCGGCGGCCAGCGCCAGCGCATCGCCATCGCCCGCGCCCTGTCGCTGTCACCCCGCCTGATCGTGCTGGACGAACCGGTATCGGCGCTGGACGTGTCGATACGCGCGCAGATACTGAACCTTCTGACCGATTTGCAGGACCGGCTGGGCGTGTCCTATTTGTTCATCGCCCACGACCTGGCCGCGGTCGCGCATATGAGCCACCAGATCATCGTCATGTATCTGGGCAAGATCGTCGAAAGCGGCCCGGCGATCGCGCTGGCGCAGGACCCGCAGCATCCCTACACGCAGGCCCTGTTTTCGGCCGCGCTGCCCAACCATCCCGACGACCGGCGGGAGGAAATTATTCTGCAAGGCGAGGTACCAAGCCCGTTGCGGCCGCCAGCGGGGTGCCATTTCCACCCGCGCTGCCCGATGGCGATGCCGCGCTGTTCGACCGACGTCCCGACGCTGCGCCCGGTCGGGGACCGACAGATCTCCTGCCATCTGTTTGATTAGATTTTCCGGCCTCGCGTGGCATAACCTGCCGTCATGGCACATGATCACGACCACGGGCACGCCCACGGACATTCCCACGGGCATGGGCACGCCCATGGGGGCCATCACCACCCGATCCCCGACCACGTCGACCGCGCCTTCGCGATCGCGGCGGGAGTCAACCTCGCCTTCGTGATCGCCGAGGTCATCGCCGGCCTGATGGCCAATTCCGTGGCCTTGATCGCCGATGCCATCCACAATCTGGGCGACGTCGCGTCCCTGCTGCTGGGCTGGGGCGCGGTCTGGCTCTCCCGCCGTCCCCCGACCGCACGCCGGACCTATGGCTGGGGTCGCAGTTCCATCCTCGCGTCCCTGACCAACGCCGTCATCCTGCTGATCGGCGTCGGCGCGATCGGGTTGGAAGCGGTGGAACGCCTGTTCGCCCCTCAGCCCGTCGAGACCGGCATGGTCATGGCCGTCGCAGCCATCGGCATCCTCATCAACGGCGGAACCGCCCTGCTGTTCATGCGCGGGCGAGAGGGCGATCTGAACATCCGCGCCCAGTTCATGCATCTGGGCGCCGATGCCGCGGTGTCCCTCGGTGTTGTGATCTCGGCCTTCGCTATCGGGCTGACCGGGCTGGCCTGGATCGATCCGCTGACCAGCCTGATCGTCATGGCCGTCATCGTGATCGGCACCTGGGGGCTGCTGCGTGAATCGGTCGACCTCGCGATGGATGCCGTGCCGCAACGGGTGCGCGAAACCGAGGTGCATGACTGGCTCGTCGCCCTGCCCGGTGTGATCGAGGTGCATGACCTGCACATCTGGGGCCTCAGCACGACGGAAACCGCTCTGACCGCCCATCTGGTTCTGACGGACGGAGAGGGCGAGCACCGCCCGCACGTGCTGGCCGGCGAATTGAAGGAACGGTTCGGGATCGGGCACGTGACGTTGCAGGTGGAACGGGCGGGCGACGCGGAACTATGCTGGCTGCGCCCGGCGGATGTGATCTGACGACGGGGGTTCGAGCGCCTCCGCCCGCCCATCCACCGTCGGTTGCCGCTCCCCCGTCGTGGCGGGCGAAGGCCCGCCATCCACGACTTTTCTGTTGTGGACTAGAGAAAGTCGTGGGTTCCGGGCCTTCGCCCGGCATGACGAGGTGGAGGCCGCGAAGGTCATCGCCACGGTCAGCTGGTATTAACCCCCAGCCTTCCCCGGAAACACAATGCACGCCTCGGACGGAATCTCCACCGAAGCCGTCTCCCCCGAAGGCGGCTGGTCAACCTCGATCCGGAATTCCTGCGCCCCCACCCGCACCACAACCTGGTTCCGCGCGCCGAGGAACGTGCTCTCATCCACCCGCACCGCATAGACATTCGTCGGACCCGGCGCCCCACCCAGCCTGATCCGCTCCGGCCGGACCGCCACCGTCACCGGATCCCCCGCCTTGAACACCCGAGGCGTCGGCGCAAGCAAAGGCGCCAGCCCATCGAACCCGTTCAGCGCGATCCGCACTGCCCCGTCCTCAACCGAAGTCACCCGCCCATGCAGGAAGTTGCTGCTGCCGATGAAGTCCGCCACGAACGGATCGGCCGGCCGATCATAGACCGTGTGCGGATCGGCAAGCTGAGCGATCTTCCCGCCGTTCATCACGGCAATGCGGTCGCTCAGCGCCAACGCCTCGCTCTGGTCATGAGTCACATAGACGGTCGTCATCTTCAGCGTCCGCGTCAGATGCCGCAGCCAGCTTCGCGCCCGTTCCCGCAGCTTGGCGTCCAGGTTGGACAGCGGCTCATCCAACAGCAGCAGCGCCGGCCGATAGACCAGCGTCCGCGCCAGGGCGACCCGCTGCTGCTGCCCCCCCGACAAAGCGAACGGGTAGCGCGCGCCGTATTCCGACATCTCCACCAAAGCCAGAGCCTCGGCCACCCGGGTCGCACGCTCCGCCTTCGCCATCTTCCGCAGGCGCAGGGGAAAATCCAGGTTCTCGGCCACGGTCATGTGCGGCCACAGGGCATAGGACTGGAACACCAGCCCGATCTCCCGCCGCTCGGGTGGCACGAACAGGTTCTTCGCCCCATCGAAGAACACCCGGTCGCCCAGGATGATCCGCCCCTCATCCGACCGATCCAACCCCGCAATCGCCGACAAGGTCGTCGATTTCCCGCATCCGCTCGGCCCTAGCAGCGTCAGGAACTCCCCATCGCCCACGGTGAACGTCACGTCGTCGACCGCGCGGACCGATCCGAACGTCTTGACCAGGCCTTCGACCCGCAACTCAGCCATAGATGCGTGCTCCGAACAGACGGCGGGCGAGATAGACGAACAGGAATGTCAGCCCGACCTGCACCGTCGCCAGGGCCGAGACCGGGCCGTTGTCGCCGTTCTGCCAGAATTGCAGCATGGTCGTGCCGATCACCTCACTGCCCGGGGCGAACAGGAACACGGCGGTCACGTATTCCTTGAAGCACAGGATGAAGATCAGGGAGAAGCAGGAGAACAACGCCGGCTTGATCAACGGCAGCATGATGGACCGAGACGTCCGCCACCAATCCGCCCCCACCGTCCGCGCGCCGCGGTCCAGGTCCTGGCTGATCTGCCCCAAGGCCGGTGCGATCGCCCCGAACCCCGCCGGAATGTATCGCATCACATAGGCAGCCACGAGAATCCAGATCGTGTTCCGCAGCCAGCCGAGAGGCCCGAACATGGCCGCCGCATAAAGAATGCCAATGCCAGCGATGATCCCCGGCACCGCGCGCGGCGCCATCGCGATGTATTCCAGCTGCCGCGAAAACCGGAACGGCGACCGCGTCGAAACCAGCACGACCAGCGCCACGAAGGCCGTCCCGATCAGCCCCGCCGCGATCGAAATCTGGATCGTGTTGAAGATCGAGCGCAGATAGACCGGATACTCGACGATGATCTGATAGTTCTCCCATGTGAACAGGTCCCAGATCGGCAGCAGCGGCGACAGCAGCGACACCACGGACCGCAGCGCCAGCCCGCCGATCACCGCGATGATCGCGAAGCCGACGTACAGCGTCATCAGGACGAACGCGACCCAGCGCCATTTGCCGAGCGGAAAGGCTCGGGGGCGGGTTGCCTTGCCGCCGACGGTGACGAAGCGGCCGCGATCCTTCATCAGCCTGCCTTGCAGGGCGATCAGCACCATGACCAAAGCCAGCATGAAGAACGACGCCGCGGCCACCAGCCCATAGGCGGGTGTCGAGGTCCGGAACACCCGGTTATACAGATAGGTCGTGAACACCTCGATCTGCGCCGGCCCGCCGAAGACCAGCGGGATCGAGAGGATTTCCAGCGACACGACGAAGTTCATGATCGTGGCATAGATGATCGCCGGCCGCATCAGCGGCAGCGTGATCCGCCACAGCACCGTCCAGGTGCCGGCCCCGGCACTGCGGGCCGCGTCCTCCAGCGAGGCGTCAACCGAACTGGCCGACGCGATGCAATACAGATAGGCCAACGGCGCCTGCGCCAGCCCCGCCACCACCGCCATGCCGGTCAGGCTGTACAGGTTCCACGGCTGCGTCCCGATCACCCCCTGCACCGCCAGCGTGATGTAGCCGGCGGGGCCGAACATCAGGAACCAGCCGAACGCCAGCACCAGATGGGAGATGAACAGCGGCCACAGCAGGATTTCACCGAACACGCTGCGCCCCGGCAGGTCGGTGCGCCCGATCAGGATGGCGCAGCCGATGCCGATCGACTGCGCGACCAACGTCATCATGGTCGCGAAATAGATCGTATTCAGGATGACGGTCCGGAACTCCGCCTCCGCGAACAGCGTCGTGAAGTTCTCAACCGTCAGGACCGCGTCAGGGTAGTATAGCGGCTTGTCGAGGAACGCCTGGTAGAAGATCGGGATCAGCGGCAGCGTCACCATGACCAGGGTGACGCCGGCGACGAGCCACTGGATCGTGGCGTTCCGGTCGAACGCCGATCCCGATACGGTGGAACCGCTGCCGGCCATGGATCAGCGCTTCAGGGCCTGCTTCCATCGGGCGGGAAACGCCTCCGCGTCCTTGCGGATGCCGGGGTCGAAGCCCACGACCATCAGGTTCTTCTCCCCGCCGACCGCGGTCGCGATGGTTTCCAGGGTGTAGTTGGCGACTTCTTCCTGCTTCACGCCCGGACGATACGGGGTCAGCCCGCCTTTGCCGAACCCCGCCTGCCCTTCGTGGGAGACGATGTAGTCCAGCATCAGGCGCGCGGCATTCGGCGTGCTGCCGTCCTTGGGGATGCCCACCGGACGGACCCACAAGGGCTGCCCGTCCTCCATGAACTTCCATTCCATGATCTTGCCCATCGCCGCATCGCGCGCGCGGGGGAACACCACGACGCCCGAGGCGAAGAACGCGACCTTGTATTCACCCGCCGCCAGCTTCTGCAGCATCGGCCCCGCCGACCCTTCCGGCCGCAGGCTCGGCCCCACCGCGTCCATCCACTGCCAGGCTTCATCGCCGTAGCGCTGCTGGTAGATCAGGAACAGGTCGCGCGCGGATGTGGAGTTCAGCGGGTCGTAGGTCGTGATCGCGTTGCGGAACAGCGCCGGATCGGCCTTCACCAGTTCGGCCAGGTGCTTCAGGCCGCGCGGCCGCTTGCCCTCGGGCAGCAGCAGCTTGTTGTAGCACATCACCAGCGGATCGGCGGACACGGTGTAGAGACCGGGAAGCGGCCGGCTCCACGCCGGCAGCTTGTCGGATTCCGGAGAGTTGTAGGCGACCAGGTTGCCGCGCTTGGCGAAGTCCATCCAGGTTTCAACCGCCGGGGTCAGCAGCATCCCGCCGGTCTGGCTGCCCGAGGCACGGTCGGCGTAGTAGCGCTGGAACACTTCCTCGGCGCCGAGGTCGAGGGTGGAAATCTTGATCCACGGATACATCTTGTTGAAGCCGGCGATGACCGGCGCCCAGTTGTACTGCGCCAGGACCGAGTAGATCAGAAGGCTGTTCTCCTTCTTCGACGCCTCGATGATCTGGCCGTACTCGGCCGGGTAATAGCTGGGAACGGATTGCGCGCGCGCCACGGCCGGCACCGTCGCGCCCACCCCGGCCGCGAGGCCCAGCTTCATCACGTCGCGCCGCGTCGCGGCCATGCGTCCTGTCGTCGATTCGGGCATGCCGACCTCCCTGTGGGGTTGCGTGTCCGGGCCCTTGGCGGGTCCGATTGATCCGCACCCTGCCCGCCGGCCGCTTCGCCTGTCAATCACACGAAAAATCCCGTCCGGACAGGGCCCGGACGGGATTTCCATAAGCGACGGAAGGGGCCAGGCGCGTGGGACGGAGAACCCCTTCCGCCAGGATCAGCCGGCCTGGTCGCCCGACTGGTCCATGGTGATGCCGACGAAGCGGGATGCCCCGTCGCGCATGATCCGCAGGGCCACCGCCTGCTCCTTGCCGGACAGCGCGTCGCGGATCGCGGACGCCGCCTCGGCCGGGTTCTCGATCGCCTTGCCGCCGACGCCCAGGATTACGTCACCGGCCTGCAATCCCGCCATCTCCGCCGGTGAGCCCGGGCGAACCCCCTGGATCACCGCGCCCTTCACGCCCTCGGGCACTTCCAACTGTGCCCGCACCTCGGGCGACAGCGGGCCGAGCGCGACGCCGACCTGGGCGCGGGCGGGCTGGGCGGCGGGTTCGGCGGCGGCCGTCTGCTCGTTCGGCATGTCGCCGATCGTGACCTTGACGTCCTTGGTCGAGCCGTCGCGCAGCAGCCGGACCTTGGCTTCCTCGCCCGGCTTCAGGCCGGACACCGTCAGCGCCAGGTCACGCGGCGTCGTGATCGTCGTGCCGTTGATGGCCTGCACCACGTCGCCCGCCTGCAATCCGGCCTTGGCCGCCGGGCCGTCGGGACGCACGCCGGCCAGCAAGGCGCCCGCGTTCTCGGCCAGGCCCAGCGCCTTGGCGGTCGTGCCGGTCAGGGCCTGCGCCTCGACCCCCACGAAGCCGCGGGTCACATGCCCGGTCTGCGCGATCTGCGAGGACACGGTCGCGATCATGTCGGACGGCACCGCGAAGCCGATGCCGACCGAGCCGCCATGCGGCGACAGGATCGCCGTGTTCATGCCGATGACCTTGCCATCCTGCGTGAACAGCGGACCACCCGAGTTGCCCTGGTTGATCGGCGCGTCGATCTGGATGAACTGGTCATACGGACCCGAGCCGATGTCACGCCCCACCGCCGAAACGATCCCGGCCGTGACCGTGCCGCCGAGGCCGAACGGATTGCCCATCGCCACGACCCACTCACCCGGGCGCACATCGCGGGAATGACCCAGCTCGATATACGGCAGCGGCTTGCCGGCCTCGACCCGCAGCACGGCGATGTCGGTGCGGGGATCACGTCCGATCACCTTGGCCTGGAGCGTCCGGCCGTCGTCCAGCGTGACGGAGACGGTGCTGGCGCCCTTCACGACGTGGTTGTTGGTAACGATCGTGCCGTTCGCGTTGACGATGAAGCCCGAGCCGCGGCCTTCGGTCACACGCGGACCACGCTGGCCTTCCGGCACCATCTGGTTGAACGGGAAGGGCAGCGGCTGGCCCTGCGTCTCGGCCGCGGGGGCCTTGACCTTTACCGTGATCGAAACGACCGCGGGCTTCACCCGGGTCACGAGGTCGCTGAAGTCGGGGAGGGTGCGCGCGGTGGTCACCATCGCCGGATTGACCGGCTGGCCGGCGGTCACGGCCGGATCGTTCGCCGCGTTCACGGCGGCGAAACCACCCAGCGAGGTGCCAGCCAGAAGCACGGCGACCAGGGCCGCTCGGCGCAATCCGAAGCGGGACCGGGTGGGGGTGGCGGTGTGCGTCATCTGTTTTCCTCTGTTCTGTCCAGGTCGCGGCCGGGTCGTCCGCGTTGGTCCAGACAATGAGGTTCGCGAGATGAATTTTCCTTGGGCGGAACGGTTAAAACGGCGTCATCCGGTGGTCGGGTGGGGGGATGTGACAGGACGGAGGGTCGTTGTTGCCACCTGGCCTGCGCCCCCTCGTCGTGGCGGCCGCAGGGCCGCCATCCACGACTTCGCTGTTGGGAACATGGGAAAGTCGTGGATGGTGGTCCTGCGGCCACCACGACGGGAGGGGCCAGCGGGGTCGGTCCCGAGGGCCTCGCTGTTACACTTGCTTACATTCCCAACCAGCCTTCAGCCCCGCCCGACCGCATGCTTGCGGACATGCGCGGCGATCGCGGCGATCGCGGCCGGGGTCATGCCCTGGATGCGGGTCGCGGCGGCGAGCGTCTCGGGCCGCACGCGCAGCAGCTTGTCGCGGAGTTCATTCGACAACCCGCCCACGTCCGAGAACGACAGGCCTTCCAGCGCCACCGCTTCCTCCCGCCGGCTGATGCGGATATCGGCCTCCTGCCGGTGCAGGTAGCCGGCATAGCGGGCCTCGGTCCTGACCTGTTCGGCCGCCGCAGCCGGGAGATCGCGCAGCCAGGGGAACAGATCGGACAGCATCCCCCAGGTCACGCCGTCGTGCCCCGCGAGATCAAGCACGGACCGCCAGCGTCCATCTGCGCGGACGGTGATCCCACGGCGCGCCAGGTCGGCGGGAGTCGCGCCCTCGGCCCGGGCACGAGCCAGCGCCTCGGTCACCGCTTTGTGATGTGCGCGGAAGGCGGCGGCGCGGACGGGGCCGACACAGCCCCAGTCGAGGCCCCGCTGGGTCAGGCGCAGGTCGGCGTTGTCGGCCCGCAACGTCAACCGGAACTCGGCCCGCGATGTGAACATCCGGTACGGCTCGCTCACACCCTGCGTCGTCAGGTCATCCGTCAATACACCCAGATAGGCATCCGACCGTTCCAGCCAGACGGACGCCGAACCGGCGGCGGCCCGCGCGGCGTTGACCCCGGCGAGCAACCCCTGCGCGCCTGCTTCCTCATACCCCGTCGTGCCATTGATCTGCCCAGCCAGGAACAGGCCCGGCAGCGCCCGCAGTTCGAGCCCACGGCTCAACGCGCGAGGATCGACATAGTCATACTCGACCGCATAGCCCGGCCGGATCATCCGCGCCCGCTCCAGGCCCGGAATGGTTTCCAGCAGGGCCTGCTGCACTTCCTCGGGCAAGGACGTGGAGATGCCGTTGGGGTAGACGGTGACGTCGTCCAGCCCCTCCGGCTCCAGGAAGATGTTGTGGTGTTCGCGGTCGGCGAAGCGCACGACCTTGTCCTCGATCGAGGGGCAGTAGCGCGGCCCGACGCCCGAGATATTGCCGACATGGACAGCCGACCGATGCAGGTTGGCGCGGATGATGGCGTGCGTGGCCGGTGTCGTGGCGGTGACGCGGCATTCGATCTGCCGATTGCTGATCCGCGTCGTCAGGGTGCTGAACGGCTCCGGTTCCACATCCCCCGGATCGGCCTGCAAACCGGCCCAATCGATCGTCGTGCGATCAAGCCGAGCGGGGGTGCCGGTCTTCAGCCGCCCCAGCGGCAGGCCGAGGCGGTCCAACGTGCGGGCCAACCCGATCGACGGCGCCTCCCCCACCCGTCCCGCCGGAAACTGCTGTTCGCCGATATGGATCACGCCGCGCAGGAAGGTGCCGGTCGTCAGCACGGCGGCGGCGCAGCGGAAGCGGGTCCCATCGGCGGTGATCACGGCGGCGAGGCGGCCATCCGGGCCGATCTCCATGTCCTCCACCGCCGCGGCATGCAGCGTCAGGTTCGGCGTGTCCTCCAGCAGTTCCCGCATCGCGCGCCGGTACAGCTTGCGGTCGGCCTGGGCGCGCGGGCCGCGCACGGCGGGGCCTTTGCTGCGGTTCAGCAGCTTGAAATGGATGCCGGCGCGGTCGGCTGCCTGGCCCATGACGCCGTCGAGGGCGTCGATCTCCCGCACCAGATGCCCCTTGCCGATCCCACCAATCGAGGGATTGCACGACATCTCCCCGATCGTTTCCAGGCGGTGGGTCAGCAGGACGGTGCGGGCACCCATGCGCGCGGCGGCGGCGGCGGCCTCACACCCCGCATGGCCGCCACCCACGACGACGACATCAACGATCTGTTCCATCGCCGCGCTATAGCGCCGGCGACGGCCCGCGCCAATCTATACCGGCACCTCACCCTTGAGCATGAGCCGATACAGAAACCGCCGCTCGTTCATGTCATAGTCCGGGTTGGCCTGGTGCATGACGCTGCGATTGTCCCAGATCACCCAGTCGCCGTGGCGCCATTGGTGCCGATACTCGTATTTCTTCTGCGTCGCGTGCCGCATCAACTGGTCGATCAGGGCCAGCGCGTCCTCGTCCGGCATGCCCTCGATCGCTTCCATCCGGACCGGATTGAGATACAGCGCCTTCCGCCCGTTATCGGCATGGGTGCGGACCAGCGGGTGGATGCCCGGCGGGGGCAGGTTCTGGCGGCTCTCCTCGGTCAGGGTGCCGAGGGAGCGGGGCGAATACTTCGACAGGTACACATGCACCGCCCGCAGCCCGTCGATGCGCGCCTTCAAATCCGCCAGCAGGTCATCGTAGGCGTCATGCATGTTGACATACTGGGTGTCGCCCCCGCTCGACGGCAGCTCGACCGCGAACAGGGTCGTCGCCTTGGGCGGCGCCGGGTGGTTCGAGTGATCGGTGTGGAACGTCTCCCCGGGGATGATCCGCTTGCCGTTCACGATCTGGTCGTTGGAAACGTAATAGACGTCGGGATGGCCGGGAACGAAGGTTTCCTTCTTGTCGTGCTGCTGCAACGCGCCGAACACCTGTGCCGCCTGCTTGAACTCGGGCGGGCTGAAATGCTGGTCGCGCATGACCAGGACATGATGTTCGGCGAAGGCCTGGTTCAGCGTCGCCCGTGTCTCGGCATCGATCGGCTGGGTGAAGTCGAGGCCGATGACCTCGGCACCCGTATGGCCCGTCATCGGCGTGATGGTGAAGGAAGGCATGGACTGGTCCTCCTCGGCTTTTTCTTGCCGGGGACGCTATGGCGGGGACCGCGGCCGGTCAATGGCCGCGATCAGGCCAGCGTCAGCGGCAGGCCCTCCAGGTCCTCGGCGCGCTCCACCTTCACCAGCACCGCGAAGCCCTTCTTGTCAGGATCGCGGTCCTTCTCCGGCTGCACCAGACGGCGCCAGGTTTCCTCATACTCCGGGCCCGCCTTCACGATCCGCGCGGTGCCGTAGAAGCGGGCGATGCCGCCCTTGGGCAGCACGCCGTCGACGCGCAGTTGCGGCTTGCGGAAATAGACCGTGACCTTGGACCCATCGGTCAGGTTGGCAGTGGTGGAGCCCTTCCCCCGCTCCCACAAGGCCAGATGCGTGTCGTCGAACACCATCACGCTGCCACGCGGGGTGATCTGCGCGAACCCGCTGGGCAGCACGCTGCCAACCAGGCAGACATGGTCGGGGAAGGACGTGTTGATATGGTCGTGCAACGTCTTCGGGATCATGGCGGGCGCTCCTAAAGGGACAACAGGGCCTGGGCGCAGGCATCCAGCACGGCGTCGGTATCGAGGCCGTATTCGCGATACAGATCGGGTATGTCCCCGCTCTGCCCGAAATGATCGGGGCCGAGGGAGACGACACGCTGCCCGCGCACCCCGCCCAGCCAGTCATGCGCGGCCGGATGCCCGTCCAGGATGGTGACCAGCGCTGAACCGGGGGCCATCGGCGCCAGTAGCGTCTCGATATGCGCCCGCGCATCCCGCTTCCCCGCCCGCCGCTGGCGCTGCGCGTCCCGCCAGCCGGCATGCAGCCGGTCGGGGGAGGTGATGGCGAGCAGGCCGGCCCCAGGTTCCTCCACCGCCAGTTCGGCGAAGGCGGCCTCGGCTTCCGGCGCGATCGGTCCCTGATAGGCCAGCGCGATGCGCGCGCCCGCGGCCGGCGGCACGACCCAATGCCCGCCCGCGATCACCGCGGCAGGGTCGAGCGACCGCTGCCTCTGCTCCAATGTACGCGTCGACAGCCGCAGCCACACCGCCGAACCGTCCGGGCGCTGCATGAAGTCCAGCGCGTGCCGCATCAGGATCGCGAGTTCATCAACATAGGCCGGCTCGAAGCTCGCCAGCCGGTCCGCCGCCATGCCGATCAGCGGCGTGTTGATCGACTGGTGCTGCCCGCCCTCGGGCGCCAGCGTCAGGCCCGACGGCGTGGAGACCAGCAGGAACCGCGCATCCTGGTAGCAGGCGTAGATCAGCGCATCGAGGCCGCGGTTGACGAAGGGATCATAGACCGTGCCGATCGGCAGCACCCGCGCCCCGGTCAGCGACGCCGACAACCCAGCCGCCCCCAGCAGCAGGAACAGGTTCTGTTCTGCGATGCCGAGTTCCACATGCTGCCCGGTCGGCGACATGCCCCAGCGCTGCGCGCTCGCGAGCTTGGCGTCGCGGAAGACGTCGTTGCGGGTGTGGCGGTCGAAGATGCCGCGCCGGTTCACCCAGGGACCGAGATTCGTGGAGACCGTCACGTCCGGGCTGGTGGTCATGATATGCGCGGCCAGCGCCTTCAGATCCCCCTGCCCACGCCCGATCTCCGCCAGGATTTCGCCGAACCCGCCTTGCGTGGACATCTTCCGCCCGGCCGTCTTCGGCGCCGGCAGGACCGGTGGGACCTGGATCATGGGGGCGCTGAGGTGGCGGCCTTCCGGCGTCAGCGGCGTGGCGAAGGGGCACTCGGCCAGGAAGGCGCGCAGTTCGTCCTCCGACGCGTCCAGCCCCTCGAACAAATCCCATTCATGGCCGGGGCGGATGTGCATGTCCTGGCGGAACTGCTCCATCTGCTCCTTCGTCATCAGGCCGGCGTGGTTGTCCTTGTGGCCGGCGAAGGGCAGGCCCATGCCCTTGATCGTATAGGCGATGAAACAGGTGGGCTGGTCACCCTCGGCCGCCGCGGCGCGCAGGGCCTCGATCATCGTTTCAATGTCGTGACCACCGAGGTTGGTCATCAGGGTTTGCAGCTCGTCATCGGTCAGTTCGTCGATGATCGCCCGCGCGCGCGACCGGCCGAGGTCGGCCAGCAGCGTCTGCCGCCATGCCGACCCGCCCTGGAAGGTCAGCGCCGAATACAGGCTGTTGGGGCAGTCATCGATCCAGCGGCGCAGCGCGTCCCCGCCGTCCCGCGCGAAGGCGGCTTCCAGCTTGCGGCCGTATTTGATGGTGACGCAGTTCCAGCCCATATCGCGGAACAGGCCCTCGATCCGGCCGAACAGCCGGTCGGGGACGACGGAATCGAGGCTCTGGCGGTTGTAGTCGATGATCCACCACAGATTGCGGATGTCGTGCTTCCAGCCTTCCAGCAGGGCCTCGTAGATGTTGCCCTCATCCAGTTCGGCGTCGCCGGCGATGGCGATGTGCCGGCCGGGGGGCAGATCGTCGCGGCCCAGCGCGTGCAGCCGCACATAATCGGCCATCAGGGCGGAGAAACTGGTCATCGCGACGCCGAGGCCGACCGAACCGGTGGAGAAATCGACTTCCCCCCCGTCCTTGACGCGGGAGGGATAGGGCTGGGCGCCGCCGAACTGACGCAGCCCCTCCATCTTCTCCCGGTTCTGGCGGCCGAACAGATAGTTGATCGCGTGGAAGACCGGGCCGGCATGGGGTTTGACCGCGATGCGGTCCTGCGGGCGCGCGATCTCGAAATACAGGGCGGAGAGGATGGAGATGGCCGAGGCGCAGGAGGCCTGGTGCCCGCCGACCTTCAGCCCGTCGCGGTTCGGGCGGATGTGATTGGCGTTGTGGATCATCCAGGACGACAGCCACAGCAGCTTGCGTTCAAGCTGTTTGAGGATATGCACGCGGCCCGTGGCGGCGGCCGGGATGGTCGTCAACGGTGCGTTCATCTTGGCTCTCTCTCGCGGGGCGAATGCCGCAGACAATAGCGGTTTGCGGCCGCGAGAGAAGCCGTTTGCGCAACCCCGTCCGGCCTTGGGCGGAAACCCGCGCGAGGCCGGACGTGCAAGCGCCAGGTCAGACCATGTGCAGGTCCGAGGCCAGCAGCGTCGGCGCCCCGGTCAGCGTCGCGATCACCGACTGGCCACGCGCGCCGATGCCGTTCGAGTCCCAGCTCAGCACGCCCGTGCCCGCGTCATAGCAGAACTGCGCCAGACCGGTCGTCGGCGCACCGATCACGAAGCGTCCCTCGGCCGCCAGGTCCATGCCGACCGTCAGGCCGAAGCCGGCGGCCGTCAGGCTCAGGTAATTCTCGCCCGAGGCGAAGTCGGTGATCACGTCGAGCGCGCCCGCCGGACCATCGAACACGAAGCTGTCAGCGCCGGCGTTGCCGGTCAGGGTGTCGGCGCCAAGGCCGCCCTTCAGGCTGTCCGCGCCGGCGCCGCCCACCAGCGTGTCGTTGCCGCCCAGGCCGGACAGGCCGCCGCCGGCATCGGACGCGCTGATCGTGTTGGCCTTCGCGTTGCCCGTGCCGGACAGGAAGGACAGGCCCGTGAGCTGGAGCATCTCCACGTTCATGCCCAGCGTGAAGTCGACGCTGGCGATCACGGTGTCGGTGCCGGCGTTGGCAAGCTCGATGGCCAGGTCGGCGATGTTGTCCACCATGAAGGTATCGTCGCCGCCGCCGCCATGCATCGTGTCGGCATCCGCGCCGCCATCCAGCATGTCCGCGCCGAGACCGCCCCTCAGCGTGTCGCCGCCCGCCCCGCCATGCAGGGTGTCGAGACCGTCACCGCCTTCCAGCACATCCGCCAGCGCCGAACCGGTCAGTTCGACCGCGCCGGCGGTGCCCTTGTTGCTGATGGTCCAGCCCTGGGCGCCCGTGGTGGCGGACACGTCGATGTCGAAGCCCTTGGACCAGATGAACCCGGCCTGGGCGTTGTCGCCATTGTTGGCGCTGGCCGCCGTCGCGACCCAGTTGCCCGCGGCCAACGCGATGACCTTGGCGCCGGCCGAGACCTGGACGATGTCCTGCTCGTTGTTCAGCGCCAGGTCGCTGATCCAGTCGGTCCCGGCGGTGACCTGGAATGTGTCGATGCCCGCGCCGCCGATGTAGATGTCGTTGGCGCCGCCGCCGAACAGGATGTCGTCGCCCAGGCCGCCGTTCAGCTTGTCGATGCCATCCCCGCCATCCACGCGATCATGGCCGTCTCCGGCATTGATCCAGTCGCTGCCGCCGCCGCCCAGCAGGACGTCATCGCCGCCCGAGCCTGTGATCCAGTCATCCCCATCGCCGCCATCGATGATGTCGGCGCCGTCATCGCCGTCGACCGTGTCGTCGCCAGCGCCGCCCGAGCGCACGGAGAACGCGAACGTCCCCGCCGTTGCCACGTTGCTGCCGTCGGTAAGGCCGAGCATGGCGGAGGCGGAACCGGATTCGGAGAATTCGAAGTAGTTGATGCCGTTGCCGGCGCTGAACCCGGCGCGGGCCACGCCGCCGCCGAAGGTGTTCACCGCCTGGTTGAGCGCCTCATAGCGCATGATGATGTCGAAATCGCCGGACGCGCTGGTCTGGACCAGGGACACCTGGAAGGCGTTCAGCTTGTCGGTCATCCGGTTGAAGTAACCGGTGTCGTCCCAGGTCGCCGTGAAGGTCTTGTTCGTCGTGTCGAGGTCGTACCAGACCAGATTGGCGCCGGTCGAGGTGCCGCCGGGCGTCGGGCTCAGGACCGTGGTCGGGCGCGTGTCGGCGTCGTACCAGAACGGGGCGATCAGCGGGTTGTTCGTGACACCGGTGATCGCCGTCGGGGTGAAGCCATTGGACGTCGAGGCGAAGGTCAGGCTGCCATTGTTGTTGATAAACAGCGCGGTGTATTGCGTGCCGAAGAAGTTCAGGCCGGCGCCGCCGAAGACGCTGGTCACGTCGATCGACACGGATGACCCGTCATCGGTCCGGTCCAGGCTGGCCTCTCCGAATCCCGCCGTACCGCCGAGTGTATTCACCAAACTGGTTGACATCGACTACCCCAATAAAATCACCGACCGCCTCGGATGAACGCCCCGGGGCGCGGTCTTTAAGAGGGATGGCGGGGCCCAATAACAGCCGTAATTTGTTGTCTTTTGTTGAGTACATTCGTCCGCTACTGGCCGAGGCCGCTTGCCGGTCCGCCCCCGGCCGGCGCAGAACAGGCAGGCGACGACACGGGAACCGGAGACCACGATGCGGCTGCTGGCTGGCCTGCTGGTCATGATCCTCCTGGGTTCGCAGGCCCATGCCGCCTGCGAGGTGCGTCAGCGCGCGCGCGTCCCCCTCCGCGTAATCAATGGCGCGGTCCTGGTCGAGGTGATGGTGAATGACCGGCCCGCGCGGATGATCCTCGACACCGGGGCGCAGCGGTCGGTCGTGTCCAAGGACTCGGTCCGGGCGCTGGACCTGGCGCTCGACGAATGGGTCGCCACCACGCTGCGCGGCGTCGGCGGGTTGGAGCGGCATCGGAACGCCCTACCCCGCAGCCTGTCGCTGGGCGGAGTGGCGCTGGAGCGGCGGACGACGACGCGCGACACCAGCCTGACCGTCGGCACCCTCGCGCCCGGGTTGGACGGGCTGCTGGGGCGGGATTTCCTGTCGCTGTTCGACCTCGACCTGGACCTGCCGGGATCGGCCGTGACGCTGTATGCGGTCACTGGCTGCACGACGGGGTTCCTGCCCTGGAGCCGGCCCTATGTCGCGCTGCCGGTCACCAACCCGGCGGAGACCGCGCTGGTCGTGGGTGTCAGCCTGGATGGCGTGAAGCTGCGGGCCTTGCTGGACACCGGGGCCGGGACGACGGTGCTGGCGGCGCCTGGCATGGCGCGGATGGGGCTGGAACCGGAGCACCTGGCCGCCAGCCCGAGCGCGACCGCGGGAGGCCTCGGGCCCCGGCGGGTGACGGGCTGGCACCACCAGTTCCGCGTGCTGGCGATCGGAGATGATGTGACGGCGGCGCCCCGGCTGTGGGTCGCGCCGATCCGGCTCGCCCCGATCACGGACATGCTGCTCGGCGCGGACTGGCTGGCGACGCGGCGGATGTGGATTTCCTATGCGACGCGGCAAGTGTTCGTGGAGCACCGGGGCGACGTCGGGCGTCCGGCGAGCACCGATCCTCGCCGAACGCCATGACGCGGGGATGCCGGGGACCGCGGGCGGTGGCTTTAACCCCCCGCGTCGTGCAGGCTAGACGGGCGACCACCCCGGCGGGGCAAGCTCGAACCCCTCGAACTGGAAGGCCGGGGTCACCACGCAACTGACCAGCGTCCAGGCGCCCAGGCTGCGCGCCGCCTGCCAGTGGCCGGCGGGCACCAGGCCCTGGAGCACCTGGCCCTCGGCCAGCTTCGTGCCGAGGACCAGGTCCTCGGCCTCATGGATTTCCAGCGCCAGCGGCGCGCCGGCCTGCCACAGCCACATCTCGGCCGCGTCCACCCGGTGCCAGTGGCTGCGCTGCCCGGCCGCGAGCAGGAACAGGATGGCGGTGCCCGCCCCCCTGCCGCCATCGGCCGGCACATCGCGCCACGTCTCCCGGAAATGACCGCCTTCGGGATGCGGTTGCAGGTCGAGCGCCTTGACCACCGCCGCCGCGTCGACGTCGGGGTCGTTGAGGTCGATCACTCCTTGGGAGCGGTCTGCGCCATGCATGCGTTCTGGGAAAAGGCTTCGTACCATTCTGTCAACTTCGGATGGTTGGGGCGCCACGGATCGGACGCGTAGCGGAAATCGAGGTAGCCGAGCGCACAGGCGACCGTGATGGAGCCGATGTCGATATGCTTGTGCGGAGGGTCGGTTTCCAGCACATCCACGGCGCGCGCGATAGCCGCCTTGTAGCGGGCGATGGCGGCGTCACGGGCGTCTTCCTTCGGACGGCCCATCTCTCCACGGCAGGGCACGGCGGCGTCGAGGATGCCGTCACCAATCGATTGCAGCTTCAGCGCGCGCCAGCGGGCCGGACCCATGACCGGGAACAGCGGCAATGCCTCGCCCATCGATTCCAGGAACTCGCAGATCAACTGGCTGCCGAACAGCGACATGCCGTCGTCGGTGACCAGGCAGGGCACCTTGGACAGCGGGTTCTGCGCCAGCAGGTCGGGCGGGGACTGGTGGGGGTTGGACGGAGTCGTCTCAATCCGGTCGACGATGCCGCGCTGGATCGCGCAGGCCATGACCTTCCGGACATAGGGAGAGGTGGCGGAGTAGAACAGCTTCACGTTGGAGGTCCCCTTGTTAGAATTTGTCCTTGCCGGCACGCCGTTCGGCGAAGGCGGCGACGGTCGAGGCGGTCAGGAACGGGTTGGCCTTCAGCTCATCCCCCATGCGGGTCGGCACGGAGGGCTTGCCAGCGGCGCGAGCGGCGCTGGCCGCCTTGCTCATGGCCTGCAGGGCGGTGTTGGACGGATCGACATGCAGGGCGAAGCGGGCGTTGCTCTCGGTGTATTCATGGCCGCAGCAGACCAGCGTATCGGCCGGCAGGGCCTTCAGCTTGGCGAGGCTGTCGAACATCTCCTGCGGCGAGCCCTCGATCAGGCGGCCGCAGCCCAGGCTGAACAGCGTGTCGCCGGACAGCAGCACGGGGCCATCGGGGAAGAAGAAGTTGATCTGCCCGCGGGTATGGCCGGGGGTTTCGATCACCTGCGCCTTGGCGCTGCCGAGTGTGACGGTGTCGCCTTCCTTCACCGCCTGGTCCAGCTTGGGCAGCCGGTGCGCGTCGGCCGAGGCGCCGACGACGGGGCATTTGTAGCGGGCGCGGATCACGTCGGTGTCGGCCACATGGTCGCCGTGGTGATGGGTCAGCAGGATCATGTCCAGCCGCCCGCCGGCCGCGTCGATGGCGGCGATGATCGGGCCGGCCTCGGCCGGGTCGACGATCGCGGTGGCGCCGGTCGTGCTGTCCTTCAGCAGCCAAGCATAGTTGTCGTTCAGGATGGGAATGAGTTGTGCGGTGACGGTCATGGGACGCATCCTAGGCTGTGTGGGCCGCATTGGGAATCCCGCGCCAGCGGGTCCGCCGGATGGGAAAGGCCGCATTGTCAGGCGGCCGGCTTCCCTGTTTATCAGGGGGACAATCCGTTCCGCGCAAGGGGCACATTCCGTCAATGTCAGACACCATGATCCTGGTCGCGATCGGCGCCAACCTGCCGGGCCCGGACGGGACGCCGCCGCTGGAGACCTGCCGGCGGGCGGTGGCGCATCTGGCGGCTCTGCCCGGGCTGACGCTGATCGCGGTGTCGCGCTGGTATGAAACGGAGCCGGTCCCGCCCTCTGGCCAGCCGCCCTATGTCAACGGCATCGCCCGCCTGGCCGCCACCGGCCCGGTCGATCCCGCCGCCGTGCTGGCCGATTTGATGCGGATCGAGGCCTTGTGCGGGCGGGAGCGTGGGGTGGCGAACGCGGCGCGGACGCTGGACCTGGACCTGATCGCGATCGACGGGGTCACGCGCGACAGCCCGGACCCGATCCTGCCGCATCCGCGGGCGCATCTGCGCGGGTTCGTGCTGCTGCCGCTGGTGGATGTGGCACCCGACTGGGTGCATCCGCGGCTGGGTCTGACGGCAAGAGCACTGCTGGACCGGCTGCCGGCGGAGCCGGTGCGGGTTCTGTCCTAGGCCGGCTCCCGCGCCGCCGCCACCATCGCCCTGGCGATCAGGACGGCGTAGTCCCGCCGCGTCAGCGGGCCGTTGGCCTTCAGCCAGAACGGCGCGTGGCTCGCCATCCCCAGCAGGCTGTGGACCAGCGGCGCCTGGATTTCGCGGTGGGCGGACAGCGCGGGCACCACCGCCTCCAACGGGCCGCCCAGGCGATAGGCCAGGGTGCGGATGACATAGCGCAGCGCCTCCCGCTGTTCTTCCGGCAGCGTCGGGAAGGTCGTCAGCATCACCTGGTGCGCGTCGGCGTGCTCATGGATGCCATCCAGCAGCGCGACGACCACGGCGACCAGCCGATCCTCGGGCTCAGCCGCCAGATGGGCGTCGTCGGCGGCCCCGACATACTCGTGCAGCGCGTCCAGGTAGGCATAGAGGATGTCGAACACGAGGTCCTGGCGCCGCCGGTAGCCATGCGCGGCGGCCGAGACGGGGACATGCGCCTCCCGCGCCACATCCAGGATCGCGGCCCCGGTGACGCCGAGGCGGGCGAACAGGCGGGCACCGACCTCCCGCATCCGGGCTCGCCGTTCCGCCATGCGGTGGGACAGGGCCCAGGTGACGGCAACACCGCGGCCGACATGGCGGGGGGAGGCACCGGTCCCCGGATGAACCACCCCGCCCAGGCGAGGGATCGGGGACAGAAGGGTCAGCACGCCGGACCACGCATGAGCAGAGGGTGCATATCCATTGCGGGGAGGATTATGTTCACTAAATGTTCCTATCACAGCCCCCGGTTGCGGAGCAAGCCCGGAATCACCCCATCCTGGCCCCCCGCCCCCGATCGGCTATGATCCCCGCCAGCAAAGACCAACCGAACGGAGGAAACACATGCAGGCGGCAGCCAGCGGCAACGGCTTTCACCACGTCGCGATCCGCGCGATCGACTTCGACGAAACCCTGCGCTTTTACGTCGAGGGCCTGGGATTCCGGGTCCATTTCCCCTTTTCGGTCGTCGGCCGCATCGACCGGGCCGCCTTCCTCGATGCCGGCGACGGCCGGTATGTGGAGGTGTTCGGCCAGGACTCCGCCATCCAGTCCGAAGGCCGCCGGCGCCTGCCCGGGGAGGAACGGACCGAGGGCGCGCTGCTGCATTTCTGCCTGCGCGCCGCGGACACCGATGCCTCCTACGCGCGCGCGATCGCGGCCGGTGGCGTCTCCCGCGTTGAACCGGTGACCCGCCGGCTGAGTGAGGACCCGGTCGTCGAGGTCCGCATCGCCTTCGTCACCGGCCCGAACGGCGAAGTCATCGAGTTCCTGCAAAGCGCCCAGATCTGACCCCGGATGGCACGCCACTCCATCCCGTGACACGATCGCACCGAACACGCCCGCTGAAACACAAAGGGAAACGTCCATGCAGATCGGTTTCAACCTGCCCACCTCCGGCCCTCTCATCGAACCGGACAGCCTTGTCCGCATCGTCACGGAAGGCGAGAAGCTGGGCTTCGACTACGTCACCATCAGCGACCACATCATGGTGCCGAGCAACCTGGAGTCGAAGTATCCGTATACGGGGACCGGGGAGTTTCCAGCTGGGGCCTCGGCCGCCTGGCTGGAGCAGTTGGCGACCACCGCCTATGTCGCCGCGCTGACGACGAAGCTGCGGTTCGTGCTGTCGGTCATGGTCGTGCCGCACCGCCCGGCCGTACTGACCGCCAAGCTGCTGTCGACGATCGACTATTTGTCCAAGGGCCGCCTGACCCTGGGCATCGGCGTCGGCTGGTGCCGGGAGGAGTTCGAGGCGATCGGCGCCGCCCCCTTCGACGATCGCGGCAACGTGACGGACGAATGGATGGCCGCCTGCCAGGAGCTGTGGACCGCCGACAAGCCGAAATTCGACGGCAAATACGTCAAGTTCGACGACGTCGTGTTCACGCCCAAGCCGGCGCAGAACCCCATCCCGATCTGGGTCGGCGGCGAAAGCGCCCCGGCCCTGCGCCGCACCGTGCGCTATGCTCATGGCTGGTATCCGGTCGGCACCAACCCGCAGCACCCGATGAACACCGCCGGCCTGTTCCGCAAGGGCGTGGAACGCTTCCACGGCTTCTGCGCCCGGGGAGAGCGTGACCCGGCCGAGATCGCCTTGGCCTATCGCGTCCTGTCCGGCCCTGGCGTCCGCGGGCGCACGAACATCGACGGCGAAGCCGAGTTGTTCACCGGCACGGACGCCGACTGGGTGGGGGATATCAAGACCCTGCAAGACCAGGGCGTCAGCGCGATCGATGTCCGCCTGTTCGGCTACGGCGCCAACCAGAGCCTGCAAGGCACCATCGACAACATGCACCGTTTCCGCGACGGGGTTCTGTCGAAGATCGGCTGACCCGTTTCCACCGCCTGAACATGAGACTTCCAAGCATGCGAATGCACCGACTGACGAAGATCGCGGGGGCCCTGGTAGCCCTCGCGATGGCTGCCTTTCCCGCGACCGTGCGGGCGCAGGGCCAGACCTATCCGGAAAACAAGCCGATCGTGCTGGTCATCCCCTTCGCGCCGGGCGGAGGCACCGATGCGCTGGCCCGCCCCTTTGGCAAGGTGCTGTCCGAACGCCTCGGCCAGCCGGTGGTGCTGGAGAACAAGGGCGGCGGCGGCGGCATGATCGCCGCCCAATACGTCGCCAAGGCTCGGCCCGACGGCCACACGCTGCTGATGACGACCTCCACCTTCCTGACCGCGGCGTCCGGGCAGCGGGCCTTGCCCTATGACGTGCTGAAGGACTTCACGCCGGTGTCCTGGCTGGGGCGCGGGCCGCTGCTGGTGATCGTCAACAAGGACACCGGGATCACGACGCTCCAGGACCTGATCGCGCGAGGGAAGGCGAAGCCCGATTCGATCAACTTCGCCTCCTCCGGCGTCGGCAGCGTGCTGCACCTGGCAGGCGAGCTGTTCATCCAGCGCGCCGGGATCAAGGCGACGCACATCCCCTACCAGGGCGCTGGCCCGGGGCTGGTCGACCTGCTGGCCGGCCATGTGCAGTTGTTCCTGATGACCGTGCCCTCGATCATCGGACACGTGAAATCGGGCGGGGTGACGCTGCTCGCGACGACGGGGACAACCCGGATGGCCGCCTTCCCGAATGTCCCGACCGTGGCGGAAGCCGCGATCCCCGGGTTCGAGGCCGGCACCTGGTGGGGCATCACCGGCCCCGCCGGCCTGCCCCCGCATGTCATCGAGACGCTGGACAAGGCCGTGAAGGACTCGGTCCGGACCGAGGTGATGCGCAAGCGGTTCGAGGATGAGGGCGCCGAGATCGTCGACGCCACGCCAGCCCAGTTCGGCGCGATGCTGCGCGACGAACTGGCCGTCTGGCGAGGCGTGGTGAAGGATGGCAACCTGAAGTTCGAGTAGCGGCTGCGTTCAGCGCACGGGGCACGGGGCACGGGGCACGGGGTGCGATTACCCCCCGGCCTGATGCCAGCCAACGTTGGCGATGGTCCTTGCGTGCTCCACCTCGTCATGCTGGCCGAAGGGCCAGCACCCACGACTTTCTTCCGTTCTGAAAAGGAAGGTCATGGATGGTGGCCCGGAGCCGGTCCTCGGGCCGGCTCTTCGCCGGACCCGGGGGGCCACCACGACGGGATAGCACCGTTCGGAGGGTAAACGGTTACGGCGTCCCGTAGGATACTGTCCGACTGGTCTTAGAACCGCTCCACCCAGGGGCGCAGTTCCACCTCCCACGTCCAGGCGCTGCGCGGCTGGGTCGCGATCTGCCAATAGGTCTCGGCGATCGCGTCCGGGTCGAGCAGGCTGTCGGGGTTGTCATTCGGTTCCGGCCGGGTCGCCGCGCGGATGCCGCCATCGATGACGAAATGCGCGACATGCACGCCCTTGGGCGACAATTCGCGCGCCATGCTCTGCGCCAGACCGCGCAGCGCGAACTTGCCCATCGCGAAGGCCGAGGAGTTCGCATAGCCCTTCACGCTGGCCGAGNNCGCCGGTCAGCAGGATCGCCCCCTGTTCGCGCGGCACCATCAGGCGCGCGGCCTGCTGCGCGACCAGGAACCCGCCATAGCCGCTGACCGCGATGGCGCGGGCGACGTCGGCAGGATCAAGATCGGTCACCGCCCCGCGCGCGCGGGCCGAGGCGTTGTAGACCACGATGTCGGGCGCGCCGATCGTGGCCACCACGACCTCGAACAACGCCGCCACTTCCTCGGGCTCCGTCGCCTCGCAGGCGAAGGTGACGGCGGCGGTTTCCTCGGCGATCC
>DIUL01000194.1 GCA_002422345.1 Acetobacteraceae bacterium UBA6159 | reverse complement strand
GGTGATTGACCGGACAGCAGTGACAATGGGTGTTGCCGAACCCAAAACCACTTTCTCGCGCCAAAGAGCGAACCGCTTCAAAAAAAAGCATGTTCTAGAGGTAATCGCCCCTACCAGTGCCTTCGAACGCATCATCTCCAAGCCTCGTTCGACGAATATCGCCAGCAGGTCATTTTTCGAATTCGGGTACTTTCTTATCAGGTGATCTTTTGCATTTAGGCTTAGTCCTCCGAATGGCGGGTTCATCACCACAACGTCAAAGACAATGCGGCAATGGTCGATCATCCGCAGTCCCTGAAGTGCATCCTCAGCGAACAGTTGCCCTCGGTAGGAAGACCGTACCGCGCGCGCGAACTCGGTCAGGGCTTTCTGCAAACGGGCCTCAGCCTTGCCCCATCTGGCCATGTCCTCTGCGCGGAAAAGGTTGCTATGATCGCCAAACACCACGCGTACAAGCGCCGGCAACTCTTGCTCAACCTGTAACAGCACCCCCATCTCTGGAAGGCCTCTGAGCATCAACAGCGTCTTCTCAAACAACAGCGCATCCCGAGGATCGAGGCCCCGCATGAACCGCTGCCGCAATTCCTCCTCGGCCGGCGGCGCAACCGCAGCGACCACATGGCCGCGCCCGACGGATGGCCTGTCCTGCGCCTTCACCCCCGCGTCGTGCCAGGCCCGCTGCGCCCGCAGCCACAAAGCCAAGGACGCGATCTGCGCCGCGCGCGGGTCGATCTCCACACCATGGATATTGTGCTCGGTGATCAATCGCGGCACGTCCAGCAGGAACGCCGCCTGGTCGGCATAGGTCAGGGACAGAGGCTTCAGATCGGGGCTGCCGCCGGTTTCGCTGTCCAGACAGCCCGGGCCATGGGTCTCCTCCCTTTCCCAGGCCTCCCGGTAGATTTCCAGGAAAAGGTCAAAGGCATACAGCCCGAAATGCATCGACCCGCAGGCGGGGTCGAGCAGCTTGATCGTGCGCGGATCGCGCAGGCGCCGGGGCGGTTCGGGCTTTTCGTCTGGCTTCACCAACAGATACTGGCAACGGTCGCGCAGCCCGGTCCAGCCGCCCGTCCAGTTGAACCACAGCCGCCCCAGCGTGTTGTCCACCAGGAACTCCACGACATACCGGGGCGTGAAGAACTGGTTGCGAACCGCAAGCTCCCGGCTGTTGCGCGGCGCCTGGCTGGCGTCGCGCATGGCCTTCCGTTCTTCCTTGCTGTTGAAATACTGATAGACCCAGCCGATGGTTTCGTCCTCGGCCCAGAGCGGCTCTATCTCGGCGGCGTTGATCAGGTCCAGCAGCGGCAGCAAGGCGGGTTCCCGCGGGAACAGCCGGCCGTTCGGGTAATGGCGATCGAACAAGGCGGGCAGATCGGCGCCATACAGGCCATAGAGGCTGAGCAGGAACACGCGATAGGTCTCACCGGTTTCGCCGAGCGCGGTCCCCGCCACGCGTTGATAGAGTTGGAAGGCCTTGGACTGATAGGCCTTGGCGACGCATTCCATGACCAGGCCCCGCGCCTCCATCATCCGCAGCGCGGCCAGGCGATTGAGCGTGGTGAAGGCCTGTTCCCGCACCATGCGGTCCAGCACGGCTTTGCGCCGTTCGGCCGGTTGGCCGATCGTGGTCGCCATGTAGTGGTCCATGATCTCCCGCAGGACCCGCGCGGTTTCCAGGCGCTGGTCGTCCAAATGCGCCAGGTTGCCGAGGTCGGCGACCGTGCCTGATTCCGGATCGAGTCCGTAGTCCTGCTGGAACTGCTTGGCGAATTCCTCGGTCAGCAGCGTGCGCGCCGCGGTGACAAAGCGCTGCAAGCGCCCGCGTGTCGTGTCGTCGAACGCCATGCGTCTAGTCTCCGGTCACGACAAGGTCGAGGTCGTTGTCATCCAGGTCCCGCCGCAGCCGCGACAGGGTCGCGATCAGGGCGTCCAGCTCGGCCACGCTTTGGATGCGATGCGGCAGAGGGATGGTCATGCGCCGCCGTTCCCGCACGATGACGGGATCGCCGTCTGTTGGGGTTGGATAGGTTTGCGGCTGGCGGCGGAGCCTGCCTTCGCGAATGATGCGGGCCTTGGTGTCCGTGATCGTGGCTTCGATGTCGAACTGGTTTGACATCAGGCGCTTCAGGCCCGCGAGGTCGGGCGTGACGGTGATGGACAGGGCGTCGATCGCGGCCAGGGTGCCCGCCTGTTCCTCGGCGGTGAAGGCGGACCATTCCGAGAGGAGCGCCAGTTCGCCCTCGACCGCGCGTATCCGCTCCTGCTGCTTGGCGTGCATGGCCAGGACGGTTGTGGCGACGCGGCTTTCGATGGCGGTCTTGCGGGTGTTCAGGTCGTCCTTGCGTTTGAAGAAATCGTCCTGGGTGAGGATGTCCTGGACCGCGTCCAGGTCGTCGCGCGCGGAGTCTCGCAGGTCGTTGGGGATGCCGGTGGCGGGCAGTTCGGCGATCCCCTGCGCGAGGGCGCGGAGTGCCCGGATGGTGTCGTCGATGCCCTGGTCGAAGGCGATATTGGCCGCCATCGCCCATTTCAGCCCGTCATACAGCGGGGATTGTTCAGCGCCGAAGCGCTGTGGCGCGTCCGATGCGTCCGAGAGCAGCATGTCGGCGATCTGCTGGTTGGCCGACCGGACCGTGTCGTCGCCGGGAACACGCAAGGACCGCAGCCTTTCCGCGAGCGGGCCAAGCTTGAACTGAAGCGAGGGCAGGAGCTTTTGGGCTGCCTTGCCGATGTCTTCTTCCAGCGGGATGACCGAGTCCCCCGACAGGTCGGTGAGACGTTCCGCCGCCCGGGCGAGGACATCCATTGAGGGCCTGTCGTCGCGCAGGGCGACGCCGACCGCTCGGAAACTGTTGTTGGTCTTCAGCGCTTCGATGGCTTGCTGGCCCGCCACGGTGACTTCGCGGCCCGAGACCTTCAGCTTGACCTCCCCGGCGAGGAGCAGGGCGGCGAGCATGTAGCGGACGGTGTCGGGTGACCAGCCGAAGGGGTGGTTGGAGAAGTTTTCGAGCAATCGCTTGCCCTCAACCATGCCGTATTTCTCGATGAAGTCCTTGATGCTGACGAGGCCCTTGTGGTCGGTTCTGATGTTCGGGTTGCCGCCGCTGAGTTGCACCAAGCCAAACGGATCGATCTGCGACGTCACCGCCCGCAGGCTCGGCGCCCGCAGGAATTTCTCCGCGAGGTCGGTCGCGACGCGATCGGGTGCTTCCTGGTAGCGGTCGAAGACGCGTTCGGCGACGTCGGACAGGTGCTTCCGGGATGCCGCGAGAAGGGATTCGTCGAGGCTGTCCACGGCTGTGACTTTGCCGCGGAACACGAATGAGCCTTGGGTCAGGCCGCGGGTGATCTTCTGCCGCAGTTCGGAGGCAAAGCGGGCGGCTCGGTCGATCTGGCTTTGGCAGTACTCGCGGACTTCCTGGTCCGGGTCGTGCCGATGCAACTCGACGATGCGCTGGCAGCGGCAGATTTCGGCCGCGATATCGTCTGCCTCGTGGGATCGGCGGGCGAGCAGGTAGATGCTGGTTTCGGAGGATCTATGGCGGGATTCGTCCGTGACGCGTCCTTTTTCGGCTTCGTGGTCGGTCGGGTCGGAGAAGGAGACGATGGTCTGGATGGTCTCCCGGTCGCCGGCGAGGGAGGATTGTTGGCCGCCGGAGAGGTGCTTGAGGCCTGTGGTCACCGAGAGCGCCCCTTGGAGGCGGACGGTGGGGAGTGGGTCGAAGACTTCCTTCAGGGCCTCATTGAATACGCGGCGGATGTCGCTGGTGCGCGGCGAGAGCTGGGAACGCTCCACTTCCACATCGTTCAGTTTTTCGCTGAAGAAGCTGAGCCAGCCCTCTCTTTCGCCCAAGGGGACGAAGGGGTTTTTCAGCAGGCGGTCGACGGCGTCCTTGACCTTGTCGGCGAGGGAGGCATCGGTGATCCCCGGGTGCATCAGGGCGGCGACGTTGTCGACTGTCACTGGCAGGTTGTTGAGGATTTGGAGCACGGCGACGGACTTGCCTACTCCCTGGCAGAGCTGGTCATCACGGAACTGCATGACGACCTGTTGGACGGCCTGGTAAATGGATGGGAACGCGCGCCGGATGTCCTTGTCCAGTGCGTCATAGAGCGTGACCGTGGTGGCGAGCCACCCCACTTCTCGGTCGGCCACGGGCTGGAGGGAGCCCGCGCCCTCGACGAGGATATCCTGGATGACCTTGATCGCCGAACGGAGGCCGATCCCGCCGGTGGATTTCGCAAGGGCGCCCAGGAGGTGCAGCAGGATGTCGAAGTGGGCTGGCAGGAAGGGATAGAGGTTCGTGAAGGTCTCCCGGTCGAACCCGGCGTCGTAGACTCTGGCGTCTATCAGCTTGGTATGCTGACGGAGCGCCTGCCCATGGCGGTCGAACAGGGCGCCGAGCGTGGCCGCACCGTCCGCTGACTTTCCGAGCAGGCGGCGGAAGCAGATTTCCTTGATGTCGTTGGATTCGAGAGCGACGGTGATAGGGAACCGGTCTTTCAGCTTGTACAACTCGGGTGAGTTGATGGCGGCTTTCGGGTCGTCATCCGTCAGTGTCTGCTGGGCAGTTCCGAGGATCCAGACCTTGCCTCCCCCTAGGTCCTTCAGGTTTTGGGCCAAACCCTGAAGGTCGAGGATCTTGGTCTGTTGGCTGCCGACATACTGGCCGATTTCGTCAATGACGAAGAGGATATGCTGCCTGCCCGAGGTCTCACGGACGAGGTCGATCATCTCCTGCACGCGGTCGTCCATGAGATAGACGGAATCCCCGGTTGCCGTCGTGAACGCCTGATCGGTACGAAACAAGGTCGGGTAGAGCTTGTGGGCGATGCGCGGGACGACACTGTCTACGACCAACTCATCGTTCCTGTAATCGGCCCATTTTTCGTTGGTAAGTTCTCGAAACGCCTCCTCAAACTCTGTGTAGCGGCCCTCCTTGCGGAGTTTGCGCTCCAGGGCGGCGACCTTCAGATTGCGGGAATAGCCGGCATATTGGAGGACCTTGTAGTAGAGGACGGTTGAGACTTCGGCGAGGGATGCGCCGGCGATCTGTTCGCTCGCCAGATCGAGCATGACGACCGCAGCGGGGAATCTGGCGGCCAGCTTCGAGAGCAGCGCCTTTGTCGTTGGCCGGTGGAGCCGATCCTGGAGGTGGCGGAGGAATGGTGTCCCATCGATTTTCACCCCGTCGTCGAGGGCGAGACCGAGGTACTTCGTGAACGAGCTCTTGCCTGAACCATAGAAGCCAGAAACCCAGACACCGATCTCGTGGCTGGAGCCCGTCTCCATGGCAACGGCCATCTTTTCCAGAAGGCCCTCAAGCTGCTGCTCTATGCTTTCGGTGGCTATGTACTCGGAAATCTCAGTCTTAAGACGCTGCTCCTGTGACGCTTGATAGGTGATTACCTTCTCGATTGTGCGATGGATGTCTTTTCCGGCGTCAAAGAGAGTGCTGATTCGGGTCATGGCGCTTTCTGATCGATGGACGTTTTTGTCAGCCGCCTACGTGTACGGAACGGTAGTTTCCGTCCTCGGGATAAAATCCGAGGAACCTCAGCCTGGTCTTCCCAGTCCGGGTGCCAGGATACAGGAAGATGGTGGGGACATGGAACTTGCCCTGAAGCTGAGCCTCGAGCGCACCGATACGCAAATACGGGTGCAAGGCCTCAACATCGGTGACCAGCAGGATCGTTGACGACTGACCTTCAAGAGCGGCAAGTCGCGCCTCCAGGCGGGATTGCAGGCGCTCCTGTGCCGTCAACGCGTTTGCGAGTGAGCGATTGGTCCGGTCCCACATCAGCGGCGCCCGTCGATCCGCCTCGATCCAAACCCGCCGGAGCGGCGCGTTCGTGAGGATGTCAGCGATATGTTCGGCAAGCGAGAACGTCTCCACCCGCCAACCTGCGTTTGCCAACTTGGACATCCACCCAGGCAAGAGCCGTTTCGCCTCAAGGAGCTGACTTGGATGAAACACCAGATAGTAAATCGGTTCAAAGCTGGCATGTGCGAACTCACGACCGGCTTCAACTCGACGAACCAGTTCGTCGAAGTCAGCGGCAAGCGATCCCATCGACCAGGTCCTCCATCGAGTCATACTTCCACGAAATCTGCGTAATACCGCCTGCCGACTGCACGATGAGCATGCCGCGCAATGCCAGGCGCCTCAGGTCGGCGAGTACGTCCGGCGCTTCGAGGCCAAAGAGGCTCCAATCGGGATGACACAAGAGCGCGTGGTCTCCCAAGCCCCTGAAATGTAGATCGTGGGCGAGGATGGCAGTAACGGCCAGTGTGATCCGAAACGTAATGATTGACCTAGCGTTGCCCTTCATGACGCCAAGGATCCCGAAATCTGCGCATCCGCCAAGCAGGTATCTGGAGACACGGATGATCGTAGCGGCTGACCAGCTACTGGTTGTCCGCCCGTCGGACACAGCCGATGAGACAAAGCTGAGGGCATCGTCCTTCGATACCAAGGTTCCGCCTGCCGAGTAGCGGGGCCAATAAACTTGGCGGACGAAGTCGGCGAAGATCGGATTTGCGCGACAGGTAAACAAGAAACAGAGTGAACGAAAATCCTCCTTTGGTACCCTATGCGAGATCGTCTTCAGGAGTTTGGCTGGCGCTCCGTTGTCAGTTAGGTATCTGGGCGCAAATGCCTCGATTATGACGTTCCGCAATCTGCGGGCCGCCAGCGTCGGGAAATCTCCGGACGCGAGCGCGGTCCTGAGGAGATCCTGCCCCCCCATGCCTGGCTCCCAGATGGCAAGCAGCTTGAGTGTCTCCGGCACAAGGCCAAGCCCCGCCTGAAGCTGAGTGGTGTACTTTCGCTCCTGGCTCATTGAGCACCAAGAAAGTAAGGGAACGACTGAACACCGGCACCAAATGCTGATAGATATACGGAGGCTACGTCGGCTACCCACCCGGGATCGTCGAGCAGCGCCGCTGTTCCCATGAGGGTAGGGCCTGGTTTCGCCTCCGCCGGCTTGCCCATCAAGCCCACAAGCGCAGTCTGAGCGGCATCGGCCGACCCAACGATGGACGTATATTGCTCGTCCTCCGCCTGACAAGCCCCGAAGAGCTTCTGCTCCATGACGTCAGGTAAACGAAAGGGATGGAACGCACGCCCAACGCCGATCCGTTCATCGTGGACCCGCCTGGCTGCCTCGAGGACTCCTTGGTAGCGAGCATGCAGAATTCTTACCCCGAACACTGGCGTTAGAAACGCGGTGCTCGCCTTGGACATGAAGCTGGATGCCCACCAGCCGGCATGCTCACGCTCTCCAAGAAGTCCAACAGCTAAGCGCAGCGAGACGATCCGCGAGAGCGCAGCGTTATCCCAGTCCGCAGAATCGCCATTCATTCTGTATCCATCCCCAGCTCATTTTATACCGCCACCGGTCTCTACCAAATCACGCCAGTGCCACACCGATCCAACCCCCGCCTGGATTGGACACCTTGGACCCGCTGTCGCGCCGATCCAACCCTCGCAACTCGATAGCTGGATGTACCTGCTGTCACCGTTTCGGCAGGTATGGCTCGACGCTTAGATTGGCGCCAGCGACCTAATCGGGGCGGCGGTCCCTGGGCCGCGGAACCAAAAAAGTCCCCCGAACCACGGCTGTGACTGGATGCATTCGCTCCGAGTGCTTAATTGGACCATCCGGTGTCCCCCAGCACCACGTGCCGTTGCCGGTCCCATTCGATCGGGAATGGCACGGCCAGTGTCCGCTGGGTCCCGCTGTAACGCCCGTCCAGGATCGCCTCCACGATCTCCGGCGCGAGCAGCGTCAGCCGCAGCACCCGCGACACATAGGATTTGTTGATCTTCTCACGCACCGCGATCTCGCCCACCGTGTAGACCACCCCGCTTTCCAACATCCGCCGCCACCGGAACGCCCGAGCCAGCGCCTTCACCAGCGTGCTGTCGATCCGGGCGGTGGCAATGACGGGTGCTTCCGTCCCGTCCGGCGCGATCACCACCTTCCGCCCGCCACGCCGTCGGACCGTCAGCGGGATATGCACCGTCAGCATAAGCGGGGTCGCTATCATGCGGCCTCCTGGCGGTCACGGGCCCCTAGGTCGCGGACCAGGCTCGTCAGACCCTCCAACCGCAGCCTGACCGTCGCACCGCTGGCTCCGATCTCGACCCGGTCCACCAGCAAGTGGATGATCCGCGCTTGCTCCACCGGAAACAGTTCGTCCCAGAGCGGGTCCAGTTGGTGCAGCGCCTCCCTGACCGCGTGCTCCGTGAGGTCCGGCATTTCGGCCCGAGCGGCCTGCCAGGTGCCGACGATCACCTCCGGCTGGCGGACCAAGGCCCTCACCTGCGTGATCACCGCAGCCTCGATCTCGCCTGCCGGCACCCGGGCGACCTCCGGCCCATCCGCCGCGCTCCCCTTCAGCACCGATTGGCTGACGTAATACTTATAGATCTGACCGCGCTTGCCCCGCGCATGGGTCGGCGACATCGCTCGGCCGTCGGAGCCGAAGATCAGCCCCCGCAGCAAGGCCGGCATCTGGCTCACCGTCTGGTTGCGGCGCACCCGCGGGCTGACCTGCAACACCTCATGGGCGGCCTGCCACTGCGCCGGGGTGACGATCGCGGCGTGCTCGCCGGGATAGGCCGTCCCCTTGTGCACCGCCTCGCCGAGATACACCCGGTTGTTCAGCACCCGGTAGATGTCGGTCTTGGTGAACGGCTTCCGCCGCTTGGTGGTCACCCCGGCCTCCCGCAGCCGCCGCAGCAGCAGCGTGCCGGAGCGGGTCTCGACAAACCCGGTGAACACCGCGCGCACCAGGTCCGCTTCGGCGTCGTTCACCACCAGCTTGCGATCACGGACGTCGTAGCCCAGCGGCACGAACCCGCCCATCCAAATCCCGCGTTTGCGCGAGGCGGCGACCTTGTCGCGGATGCGCTCGCCGATCACCTCGCGTTCGAACTGGGCGAAGGACAGCAAGATGTTTAACGTCAACCGCCCCATCGAGGTGGTGGTGTTGAACGCCTGCGTGATGCTGACGAAGGTCGCGTTGTTACGATCGAACACCTCCACCAGCTTGGCGAAGTCCATCAAGGCGCGGCTGAGCCTATCGATTTTGTAGACGACGATCACGTCGACCAGCCCTTCCTCGATGTCGGCGAGCAGACGTTTCAGCGCCGGCCTTTCCAGGGTACCACCGGAGACGCCGCCATCGTCGTAGCGGTCGCGCACCAGCACCCAGCCCTCAGCCCGCTGGCTGGCGATATAGGCTTCGCAGGCCTCCCGCTGGGCGTCGAGAGAGTTGAACTCCATGTCGAGGCCTTCCTCGCTCGACTTCCGCGTGTAGATCGCGCAGCGCCACTTCTGCACGGACGCCGGCAACCCTGTGGTGGTTGGCTTGCGGGTCATGTCGCCGCCTGCCGGCTCTTCAAGCCGAAGAACACCAGCCCGTTCCAGCGGGTGCCGGTGATGGCGCGGGCGATGGCGGACAGCGACCGGAACGCCCTGCCCTGGTATTCGTAGTCGTCGGCCCGCACCGTCACACGGTGCTCGACGCCGTGGTACTCCCGCACCAGGGTGGTGCCGGCGATGGGCTTCCGGTCCGCACGGATGCGGCGGATGGTGAGGTTGCCGCCGTCGAGTTGCTCGCCCAGGGCTTCAAGGCGGGCGATAGTCGCCGGCTTCAAGCCGCCATAGGCGAGTTCCTGCACGCGATAGGCCAGGCGATTGCGCAGGAATTTCTGGTTGTACGGCGGTGGCTCCGTGCCGAACAGGTCGCGCCATTGCTGTCTGAGGTCGGCCGTGGTCATCGTCGCCAGTGCCGCCAATCGACCCAACACATCCGTCGGTGGGATCGAGGGGATCGGCGGCGTCGGCTGAGTGCCGGCCTTGGTCTTTCGGGTCATGCGCGTCTCCGTGGTTTCGGATTCGCATGACCGCGCTGGGAGGCGGGATCGCGTAGCGAATTGTCTCCCGGGTCGTCGGTTTGACGGGCGGCTTCGTCGGCGTTGCGGCTACGCAGCCGCACCAGGCCGCGGGCCAAGAGGGTGCAGAGTTCCTGCAGGTGGGCGGGGAGATGCCGATTCGGCTGGGCCGGTAATGCAAAGGGCGGCAAAGGACGATCCGATCACAGATGACGCTGCTTCACACTTACCGGCGGGCACTGAATTCTGTCGGGTAGGCTGAGAGAAAATACTTGCCCCGGTTATGATCCTTGGTGATGTTGACAACCTTGCCGTGTCTCCCCAGCACGTCGGAGTCCGATGGCGTCGTTCAATCCACGGAAATTCGCTGATCCCGACCGGTTGCGTGCAATCGCGCCTGCTCGCCTGGCAGTCCTGCTGAACCCTTGGCGCCCTTACTTCGAGGGGCGCGGGTTCCTTTTCCCTGGCACCGCCGGGTCGCCCATCGACTATCCCCTACTGTCCGACATCTTGATGCGTCCGGACGCGACGACGCCCACAGCCATGGTCGATGCGCTGTACTACGTTCATGAAACGGCCAGCCTGGATGACATGGACAAGTTGCTCGCAACCATCCGATCACGCGGCCTTGTGGTCGACGATGATCCTGGAACAACACCGATAGACCTGGCGATCGACGTCTGGTGCGTGGCTCCGGATTTAGTACGCGCCCACCACGCCGAATCCTATGCGATGCGACAGAAGAACTTCGAGTATTTCGGTCCCCGACACCCGGGCCGGATACCCTTCCCTCCCGTCACCGAGGCGCAGCAGGGAGCGCTGGTCCAAGTGTTCGACGATTGGTTCGAACACCGCCGGCGGGGGCGAGGCTGCCGCGTGTTCATCATCAGGCACAAGCCCATCACCTGGATACTGATCCGCCATGGTCAACCGATGCGGCGAGAGATGAGCCACAAGGATGACGGAAGCGGTGATATCGCCTTCTACCGACCGCAACGTCATGACGTGCTGATTTACGACGAACGCAGCGGTGATCTCGGCGTGCATGCGAGCACCAAGGGGGATCGTAACCTCTACCTTTCAACCCTGGGCGGGCAGCTCTTTGGTGATGAGGCGTATTTCCCGCCGGCTGAACGGTTTACCCTCGATCCGATTGTTGCGAATGGAGCCGCGTCGCTGCAGGTTGAAGATGTCGACGGGATCGAGAAGGTACGCCTGATCGAATACCGGCGCTACTGGGGCGGCGTGCACCGCGAGACGGAAACGCGAAAGGCGGAGGACATTTTTGCGGCTTTGGCTACGCGCGGCATGGCGACCCTGACCGGCGGGCGGCTGAGCAGCGCGACGTTCAAGATCACCTTCAATAATGCCGCGAAGGAGCGGTCGGTCACCATCAGACCGCCCGGGATCGCACGATATGAGCGCAACGATGACAGCGAACTGATCGACCAGTGGCTCCGCAAGCGTGGCTTTGTCTTGACAGCACCGGATGCAGACGATGACGAGGCCCCTACGACGGTTCTGGACGGCACTTGATGAAGTCCCAGATGCCGCGACGGATCGGCGCGACTGGACGCTCAGGTTGGGCGACGAGTTCGCCTTGGCCCGGACGTTCCTGCGGCCGACAGGGCGGAGGGCCACGGCGATTGACTGCCCCTCACCGGGTGGCGAGGGATGTCCGCGGGGGGTGATCCGGACTGCCGATGGAGGGTTACGCGCCGTTTGCCGTTCGGCCGTTGGACGGTGTGACGCAGTTGCCCTCGCAGATGTCGATCTCGACATCTTGGAGTTGGACACCAGGCGCCTGCGTCACGACCTCGTGGTCGCCCTCGCCCTGCGACAGGAGCCCCCTCACCCACCAGCCGGCTCCGCCTTCATGCTCGGCAGGTATGCGGTCGCGGCGGGTGTTTCCGCACCGGTGCTCCTGGTCGTGCCGGGACCGATGCAGCCATTACTTGTTGATGCGTTGCAGGGGGCTGGCCTCGGGCGCGAGCCTGGTGTGGTGCTCGCGCCGACGGCGGAGTCCCTGCCGGCGTCGACCCGGCAGTGGCTGGGCACCCAAGGACATGTGTTCCTCAACCTGTCCGAGGTGATGGCCATGGACGACGACGGCGGCTTGTTGCCGATGCAACCGCCAGAGTTCCTGTTGCGCGATATCAGGGCCGATCTGGTGGCACGTTTGGCAGCCTTGAAGCCCGGCCCCCAGGTCACGTTGCCGCCCGACACGACATGGCACAAGGTATCGTTTCGGCTCACCAGCGCTGAGACCGTGGTGTGCAGTGCAGGCGGAACATCACGGCAGATGGACCCGGGCGACTTCGGCATGCGCAGCGGGAAGAACAACAAGCCCGTTCTGGCGTGGACCTTCTTCACCGCGCTTCTCGCCAACGGCGGGAGGGTTGGGCTCAATGGCGGTCCGAGCGTCAGCCAACGCAAACAGAAGGGAGCTCTGTCTCGCCACCTGCAGGCTACCTTCGGTTTGGCCGATGATCCCATTCGCTGGGTACCAGCCGAACAATCATACATCACCGCCTTCGTCGCCGCTGATGATCGACCCAAGGCTGAACGGGATCGGTGGATGCGAGAGGTGACGGGTCGCGCCGGCCGGTGAAATTTCACCGGCTCCCGATCCGCCATCATCACTTTTTTCTTCGCCGACTGCGCCACGGATTCCCTGGCCTTTGCCGCCGCCCCCCGCCGCGAATGCGCGGGACCACCCACCCGTCGGTGAAATTTCACCGGTAACCATCGATCGGGCCACGCGCCCGCCCTCGATCGATGGCCTTCCCCTCATGGATCAGTTCTTTCACGATGCCGTGCTGGACGCTCGCATCCGCCAGCATATCCGCCGCACGGCCTGGCGCCTGGCACGAACCGGTCTCGTGCCCGGCATGGACAGCGACGACATCGAACAGGACCTATTCCTCGACCTGTGGCGCCGCCGGGTGAACTACCTGCCGGACAAGGCAAGTTTCGCCACCTTCGCGGACCGGATCATCGCCCATCGGGCGGCAACGCTCACCTACCCCACCGCTCGGCTCCGGGGCGAGCGCAGGCAGGTTGGCCTGGACCGGTCTGCCGATAGCGGCGAGGGCCTCACGCTCGCGGAGGTGTTGGCCGACCCAGGGGCGTCCGACGAGGTGTCTCTCGGCCTTGCCATGGACCTGCGCCGGTTCGTCGCGGGCCTGACGCCTGCGCTTCGGACCTGCTGCGACATCCTGCTGGCCCCGAACGTCCGGTCGGCGACGGCGCAAGCGGGTGTGCATCATTCCTCCTTCTACGAGAATGCGCATCGCCTGAGACAGAAGGCGGCGGCAGCCGGGCTGCGGGAATACTTGCCGCAACCCCGACAGATTGAACGGCGCGCCGGTAAGTGGGTGCCATGATGAGGAACCATCTTTCTGCCGGGCGTCAGAGCGTCGGCGCGACACGGCACCTGAACCAGCGCGAGCTCGCGGCCCGATGGGGTGTCTCGGTGCGAACACTGGAACGGTGGAGGTTGCTGAAGGAGGGGCCCGGGTTCCTGAAACTCGGGGCCCGCGTGGCATATCGCCTGGAGGATATTGAGGCGTACGAAGCAGCGCGGCTGCGCCAGGGTGGGCGCTGATGGACGCCGCCAGTGCAGCCGCGATGTCGGACCCGGAGCGGAACCGCTGGTTCCGGCGTCGGTGGGTGGAGCCAGCAACGATCCCTCCACCCGCTGCGACCCGGCAGGATATCGTTCCTCAATCGTTAGAGGCGACCAGCCTGCACCTGCGGGAAACGTGGAGGCAGGAACGCGACCGCGGACAAAGCGCCATGATCGATCTCCCTGCGGTGCGGACCGACCGATGACGAACGACCTCGGGCTACTCCGCCAGGCGCTGATCGACGACTGGCAACGTCTGCTGCTGGAATTGCTCGGCGTTCCCAGCCGCAAGGGCGGTCGACAGTGGCGCTGGAACCGCCGTGGCAGCATGTCCGCCGAGATTACCGGCAGGAAGGCCGGCCAGTGGTTCGACCACGAGGCGGGCGTGGGCGGCGGACCGTTCGAACTGATCGCCCATGTACACGGCGGCGATTGGCGCACCGCCGAAGACTGGGCGCGCGCGTGGGTCGGTCAAACGTCACGTCCGGATCGAAAGCCATCGTTGCGACCCCGACCGGCGAACGACCCGCAGCGAGATGCCATGCCGCTCCGTCGTGCGCAGGCCCGCCACACGGCTGGGGAAAGCTGGCGCCGCACGCTCCCGGCGGACCCGCACCACCCCTATCTGGCCAGCAAGCGTGTTGGCCCGCACGGACTGCGACAGGATCGTAACGGCGATCTGATCATTCCCTTGGTTGATCTGGATGGGGTGATCCACACGATCCAGCGGATCAATGCAAAGGGGGACAAGCTCTACCTGCGGGATGGCGCCAAGGGTGGACACTTTACCCTGATCGGTCCTCCGTTGGAGCAGGCGGCGACCATCCTGTTGTGCGAGGGTTGGGCCACCGGCGCCACCGCCCACGAAGCCACCGGGCACACGGTGGTAGCGGCCATGGACGCCGGCAACCTGATGCAGGTGGCATTGCAAATCCGCAATCGGTTTCCGGCGGCGATGCTGACCCTCCTGGCCGACAACGATACGAAACCCGGCCGCGATACCAATCCCGGTGTGACGGCAGCCACGGCCGCTGCACGCGCCACCCATGCCCTCCTGGCAATCCCGCCCGAGCCAGGGGACATGAACGATCTTGCGGCTGCCCGTGGCCTGGCAGTCGTCGGGGCCTGCATCGATGCCGCGACGGTGATCCCGCCGGTTCCCCCGACCTACCCCTTGCCGACGCTCGATCCCGTGGCGGCACGGGCTCGGCTGGAGCGCTGCATCGGTGACTTCGTCGAAGCGGTCGCACAGTACTGGTCCATCGCCCAGGCGCCACCTGGGGGTGGGCGTGACGCATCGTCGAGCGCGGGCCGGCCGTGATCCCGCCGCCGCCGCGCCTGGCCCTGTGCATTGATGTCGGCCTTGGCAAGTCCACCGCGGCCCGGCGCGGTATCGCCCAATTGCTCACCACCACCGCCTGCTGCGCGCATCGGGTGATCTATAGTGTTCCCCGCCATGACTTGGCCGAGGAGCAGTGCCAAGCATTCCTTGCGCTCGGTATCGAGGCGATGGTGTGGAAGGGCCGTAACGCGCCGGACCCGACCCCCAAGGAACCTGAGCGCCTGATGTGCCTTGATCCCTCGGCACCCTTTGATGCCATTGAGGTCGAACAGGTCGTCGAGCAAACCAGCTGCAGGTTGAAGCGCGACGGCACGGAATATATTTGCCAGTACTACTACCGTTGCGGGTATCAAGCCCAGAAATTTCGTGCCGCCGACGCTCGGGTCATCCTCTGTGCCCACGACATCCTGTTCTACGAAGCGCCAAAGGAAATCGGCGTCGTGGGCCTGCTCGTGCTCGATGAGGGGTTCTGGTCGGCAGGACTGCGCGGACAGGATGGCAAGGCGGTCCTGACACTCGACGGGCTGCGCACGACGTTCGGTAATGTCATCTGCTACAATGGACGCAATCAACCGCACTGGGACAACACGGCTAACCTCGCGGCGGCGCGCGATAGGCTTTGGCAGGTGCTGGGCACCGCATCTAACGGTCCGCTGTCCATCACCGCGCTGCGCGCGAGCGGATTGACCCCAGAGGAGTGCCGTCGGGCGGCCGGGCTGGAACACCGGCGGCTGCGCAATCCTGGCCTTTTGCCTGGGATGGCCTCAGGCGAGCGGCGGCGGAGGATGGATCAGGTCTTGCCCAAGCCAGGCGAGCCATGGGTACCGCCGGTTCGGGCTGCCGCGATGTGGCGCTTGATCGCGGCAGCCCTGGAGAACGATCACGACGTTGCCGGTGCTGAGTTGTTTGACGACATCACCGAAAATGGCACCGTGCGCTCGCTCCGTTTGCAGTGGCGGGCTGATATTCGAGCCGGGTGGGGCAGCGATGCACCGATCTTGCACTTGGACGCGACGCTGCAACCTGAACTGGTTCGGCCCTTTATTCCTGACATCGACATTGCGGAGCCTGTGATGGCCTGCCAGCCGCATGTGCGGGTCCGGCAGGTCCTGGGTGCCCCGACCAGCGCGAAGGCGCTGACGCCGCCGGACGACGCGCGGGAGCGTGACCGGGTCACCGCCGCCAACCACCTGCGCGATCTCGCGACATGGATCACGCTGCGGGCCATCGAGATGCGGGGTCGGAATCCGGATGGACCCGATGTGCTGGTGATCGGACAGAAGGCGGGCATCGAACAACTCAAAAGCCTGGGTTTGCCAGGCAATGTCGCCACCGTTCACTTCAACGCGTTGAGTGGCCTCGATCGTTGGCGGCATGTTGCGGGACTGATCATCCTCGGCCGGACACTGCCGGCGCCAGCGACGGTCGAGCGCCTGGCGGCGGCGATCAGCAACCGACCGCCGCTTGGCATGGGTAAAGCGGCAGGCTGGTGGTATCGACGCGTGGAGCGGCAGATCGGACTGAGCGACGGCGAGGTGCGTGCGGTCTCGGGCGATGAGCATGACGACCCGCTCGTGGAAGCAATCCGCTGGACGATCTGCGAGGGTGAACTGATCCAGGCGTTGGGGCGCGGGCGCGGGATTAACCGCACGGCCATGGACCCGCTGGAGATCGACCTGTTGAGCGACGTGGTGCTGCCGATCGCGGTCGAACAGGTTCTGCAGTGGCGCGAAATCCGACCGAACCGGTTGGACGCGATGGCGGCTTCGGGTGTGGTGCTGGACAACGCCGCGGACATGGCCCGCGCATTCCCGGACCTGTGGCCGAGCTACGAGGCGGCGAAGAAGGAAACGCAGAGGACAGGGACAAATGGCTATTATAGTACTCTCTATCACTGCTGTCCGGTCAATCAC
>DIUL01000086.1 GCA_002422345.1 Acetobacteraceae bacterium UBA6159 | reverse complement strand
CCTCGCTCCGGGTTGAGCAGATACACTCCGAGAGCAGCTACGTCATCCAACGAAAAAAATACGAGTAACAGTGGCGTTGCACTTTCCGACGTTATAAACTACAGTTCCAATTGTATTGTATCGGTGACGACGAGTTCCTCCGGCGCGACGGCATGCCGACCCCCGGAGGACGACGCGCTGTTCCGCTACTCCTGAGCCAGCAGGGTCCGCACCGCGTCCTTGATGAAGGCGGTGTCGGTGGCGTTCACGACGGGGTTGCCGGCGCGGTGGCCCCAGATGCTCGGGATCGGCTTCAACTCCGCCCGCGCCAGCACCGCCAGTTCGTTGGCGTTGTCGGCGACGCGGAAATAGAGGTCGGTCTCTCCTGGCATAAGCAGGACGCGCGCCTTGATCGCCCGCAGTGCCTTCTCCAGGTCGCCGTCATACAGGCTGTTGGCGCTGATGTCGGCGGCGTCCCAGGTCATCAACTGCGCGTAAAGGTCGGCGGCGGGGCGGGCGCCGAACCGCTGCTCCCAATCCCGGCGCAGGAAGAACTCCAGGTCCGGCGCGCCGAGGTTGCCCACCGGCCCGTCCGACAGATGCAGGCGGGCGCGGTAGAAATCCTGGCTGAGCGCCCAGCCGGCGTAGATGCGGCCAAAGGCGCGCAGGGCCGCCCGCGGTTCCTGGGTGAAGCGGCCGTTGCCGATATGCTCGGGCGCGGCTTCCAGGGTGGCCATCAGGCCGCGGAGGAAGACCTGATTGTGGATGGAGGTGCAGGCGACGCCGCAGTTCACCACGATCCGCTCCACCGCGTCGGGGAACAGCGCGGCCCAGTGGTAGGCCTGCAACGCGCCCATCGACCAGCCATAGACGCAGGCCACGCGCTCGATGCCGAACAGCGCCCGCAGTGCCTCCCGTTGGACGGTCACGTTGTCGTGGATCGTCACCAGCGTCGGGTAGTCCTGCGTGTTGGACGGGGAGGACGACAGGCCGTTCCCGAACATGTCGCAGATCACGATGAACCAGCGCGTCGGGTCGAGGATGCCGTCGGGGCCGATCAGCCACTCCAGATCAGGATGACGGGCGGAGTAGCTGGTTGGATAGACGATCACGTTGTCCTTGGTCGGCGAAAGCGTCCCGTGCGTCTTCCATGACAGCCGAGCATTCCGGAGTACCGAACCTGATTGCAGCGTGACGTCGCCGGCTTCGAAGACTCCGGATTGGGTTTGCCAGGTCATGCGAGGGTCCTTGGTTGATCAGGAGAAGCGATGCAGGCCGAAGGGGGCGAGGTCGATCGTAGAGCGGCCGGTCAGGGTCGTCTCCGCCACCGCTTCCCCGATCGCGGCCGAGTGTTTGAAACCGTGCCCCGAACAGGCCGAGACAACCATCACCCGGTCCATCGCCGGATGCGCGTCGATCAGGAAATCGGCGTCGGGGGTGGATGTATAGACACAGGCCACCGACCGTGTGGCGACGGGCGTGATGCCCGCCAGCCGGCCGGCGATATGGAGGCTGTGCATGGCCGCACCCTCGGCCGGGTCGACCGTGTGCCAGGGGGCGTCGGCGGTGGTCTGGATTTCATACTGCTCGGTTGCCAGCTTCACGCCGGGTGCGCCGGCCGAGATCGGGAAGCCGTAGAAATAATCCTGGTCGGTGGCGCCATACATGCGGATGAACACGGGAAAGCGGCCGGGCTGGTAGGCGGCGGGGTCCTCGGCCGGGAACCAGTGCAGCATTTGGCGCGTGACGGTGAGCAGCCTGTCGAAGGGGGCGCCCAGCAGAGGCACCGTCCAGGCGCCCGCCGCCACGACCACGCGGTCGGCGCGGATCGGTCCGCGGGTCGTGTCGATCCGCACCGCGCCGCCGGTATGCTCGATCCCGGCCACGGTGACGCCGGTCAGCACCTCGGCGCCGAGGCGTTGGGCCTCGGACAATTGGGCGGCAACGCAGGCCTCGGGGTTCACATAGCCGGCGCCTGGTTCGAAGCACGCCATGTCGTCTGGGGCCAAGCCGGTGAACTGCGGGAACCGAACCCCCATGGCAGCGCGGTCCAGAACCTCATGCGCGATGCCGAAGCGTTCTGCGACTGCCACGGTCCGGCGGAGGAAGTCCGGCTTGGCATGGTGCGACGACGCCCGGTCCACCGGCCCGATGATCAGCCCCCCGCAGGCATTCAACAACGATGCCCCCGTCGCCGCCTCCAGTTCCCGCCAGATCGCGTGGGACCGGAGCACGAGCGGCGCATAGGCCCCGCCCTCGCCCACCGCCTGGCGGGTGATGCGGCTTTCCCCGTGGCTGGAGCCCTGGTCATGCGGTGGGGCAAACCGGTCGATCCCGACCACCCGCGCGCCCCTGGCGGCAAGCTGATACAGGGTCGCGGCCCCCATGGCCCCCAGTCCGATCACGGCGACATCGGTCATGGTTGGTTGAATCTCCGGCGCGTCCATGCTGGGTGTACCGCGATGGCGGCCGGCGGACCAGATAGGACAATAAGACGGACATGATGCGGGTGATCGCGATCGGACGGCTGCGCGACGGGCCGGAGGCGGACCTGTTCAACCGCTATGCCGAACGGCTGCGCCCACGCCTCGATCTGACCGAACTCCCCGAAGGCCGCGGTGCCCCGGCCGAGGTCAAACGCCGCGAAGGTGCCGCCCTGCTGGCCGCCCTGCCGCCTGGCGCCCTGGTCGTCGCCCTGGATCTGGGAGGCACCGAACCCGACAGCGCAACCTTCGCCAGACATCTGGATCGCTGGCTGGAACAGGGCCGCCCGGTCTGCTTTCTGATTGGGGGCGCCGAGGGCCTCGACACCCCCGTCATCGCGCGTGCCGACCATACGCTGTCGCTGGGGCGCATGACCTGGCCCCACTTCCTGGCCCGCGCGATGCTGGCCGAACAACTCTACCGTGCCCGGTCGATCAGCCAGGGACACCCGTATCATCGGTCGGGGCGGCCGTAGGGGAGGAAGGGCTGGGGTTTCACCCCAGACCCCACCAGGGGCTTTGCCCCTGGACCCCACCAAAGGCCGACGGCCTTTGGAAACCGCGACTTGGGGGGATTCCGGGAGGGGCTGAGGTGATGTTTCAACCACAGCCTCAGCCCCTCCCGGAATCCCCCCAAACCAATGGTTCCAAGGGCTGTGCCCTTGGTGGGGGTCTCGGGGGCAAAGCCCCTGAGCGGGGTATGGGGCGGAGCCCCATCGCCTCCCCCCGATTGATCTCCCCGCCCCCGCCCGTCACACTGCCGCCGTTCCGACAGGGGGAGTGAACATGGGTCCGCTGGTGACGACCGAATGGCTCGCGGGTGCGCTGGGCCAGCCCGGCCTCGTGCTGTTCGACGCGACGAAGTATCTGCCGAATGAGCCGAAGGACGGCATCGCCGAGTTCCTGTCCGCCCACATCCCCGGCGCGCGCTATTTCGACATCGACCTGGTGGCCGACCAGGACACTGATCTGCCGCACATGGTTCCCACGCCCGGCCGCTTTGCCAAGCTGATGGGCGCGATGGGGGTGTCGAACGACTCGTTGATCGTATTCTATGACCAGAAGGGCCTGGCCTCGGCCGCGCGCGGCTGGTGGCTCATGGGCCTGTTCGGGCATGACAATGCCGCCGTGCTGGATGGCGGCCTGCCGAAATGGGTCAAGGAAGGTCGCCCGACCCAGGCTGGCGCACCCCCGGCGCCCGCGATTGGCTCCTTCCGCCCCGACTACCGCGCCTCACGCCTGCGCGGCGTGGGTGACGTGATCCGCAACGTCGAAACCCAGGCCGAGATCGTCATCGACGCCCGCGCCGCCGGGCGGTTTACCGGGGCGACGCCGGAGCCTCGGGCCGGCATGCGCTCGGGCCACATGCCCGGGTCCGCCAATGTCCCCTATACCGATCTGCTGAACGCCGACGGCACGTTCAAGCCCGCGGCCGACGTCAAGGCGCGCTTCGCCGCCGCCGGCGTGGATGGATCACGCGCCCCGATCACAAGCTGCGGCTCGGGCGTCACCGCCTGTATCCTGACGATGGGCCTGCGTCTGGCCGGCCTGCCGGAAGGCGCGGTCTATGACGGGTCCTGGACCGAATGGGGCGGACGCTCCGACACCCCGGTGGAGGCCGGCTGATCATGACCGACAAGAAGAAGTTCGGCTTTCGCACCACCATGTCGCACGTCGCGCGCCGGCCGAAGACCGAGCACGGGTTCGTGAACCCGCCGCTGCTGCGCGGCTCGACCGTGCTGGTTCCGACCGTGAAGGAGCGTCAGGCGCTGCAGGCCAAGCGCGGCGAGCGGGTGCTGACCTATGGCGTCGGCGGATCGGCCACGCATTGGGCGCTGGAAGACGCGATCGCGGCGGTCGAGGGCGGCACGCGCTGCTATATCGTGCCCTCGGGCCTGGCCGCGGTGACGACCCCGCTGCTGGCCTTCCTGAAGGCCGGTGACCATTGCCTGATGCCCGACCACGTCTACGGCCCGGCGCGCAACTTCGCGGACGGCATGCTGAAGCGGTTTGGTGTTTCGACCACGTTCTACGATCCCTCGATCGATGAGGCCGGGTTGAAGGCGCTGATGCGTTCCAACACGACGGTTGTCTATACGGAAAGCCCCGGCAGCCATACGTTCGAGGTGCAGGACATCCCCGCCATCGCCCGCGCCGCGCATGCGGGGGGCGCCAAGGTGCTGATGGACAATACCTGGGGCATTCATCACTTTCAGCCGTTCAAGCATGGTGTCGATGTCTCGATCCAGGCGGCGACGAAGTATCCGGCTGGCCACTCGGACATCCTGATCGGCGCGGTGACGGTGAATTCCGAGGAGGACTGGCAGACCCTGCACGCCGCGGCGCGCGGCCTGGGCATGTACACCAGCCCGGATGATTGCTGGCTGACTCTGCGCGGCATGCGGACCATGGCGGTGCGTTTGCAGACGCAGATGGAGGCGGCGATGCATGTCGCCCATTGGCTGCGCAAGCGGTCCGAGGTCGCGCAGGTGCTGCACCCCGGCCTGCCCGGCGCGCCTGGCCATGACCTGTGGCGGCGGGATTTCACGGGTTCGTGCAGCCTGTTCGGTGTCGAGTTCAAGCCGGAGTACTCGCCCGAGGCCACGCATGCCTTCTGCGAGGCGCTGGAACTGTTCGGCATCGGCGCCTCCTGGGGCGGGTATGAGAGCCTGGCGGTTCCGACCACCGGTTTCATCACGCGTACCGCTGGCACGGGCCAATTCGCGGGACCGGTCGTGCGGCTGCATATCGGGCTGGAGGATGTGGAAGACCTGACGAATGATCTGGACCAGGCGCTGGCCGTGATGCGGAAGTTCGGGAAGTAGGCATGTAGGTCCCACCACTCTCCCCCTCCCCTTGAGGGAGGGGGTCGGGGGGAGGGGTNNGCTACCCCTCCCCCCAACCCCCTCCCTCAAGGGGAGGGGGGGCATAGACAGCCTACCCCCCACCTTGGTCCGCTCCGCGGCCCAACCCCTCAAGGGGAGGGGGAGTAAGAATAAGACGGAAGGATACAACCGATGAGCGAAGTACAAACCAAGTCCGTGCGCCGCCGCGAAGACGTGCGTCTGCTCACCGGAGGCGGCAACTACGCCGCCGATGGCAAGGCACCCGGCACGCTCTCGGTCATCTTCGTCCGATCCCCCCATGCCCACGCCCGGATCACTACGCTCGACACCACCGAGGCGAAATCCATGCCCGGCGTCGTCGCGGTCTACACCGAATCCGACCTGACCGACGTCGCCCCTATCCCCGGCGGCCAGGGGTTCACCCGCCCCGACGGGAGCCCCTCGGCGAAGACCCACCGCCCGCTGCTGTCCTCGGCCCGCATCCGCTTCGTCGGTGAAGCCGTCGCCGCCGTCATCGCCGAAACCACCTCCCAGGCCCGCGACGCGGCCGAGGCAGTCGTTGTCGAATACGACGAACTCCCCATCGTCACCCATGTCCTGGAAGCCCAGAAGCCCGGCGCCGCCCCGGTCTGGGACGAATACGCCGACAATATCGGCTTCGTCTGGAAGCGCGGCGACGCGGATGCCACCGCGGCCAATATCGCCGCCGCCGCCCATGTCACGAAGCTCGACTTCACCGTCTCCCGCGTGACCGCCAACACGATGGAACCCCGCGGCGTCTGGGCCGAGATCGGACCCGATGGCCGCCCCGTCGTGCATGCCGCGCACCAGTCGCCGTTCAACCTCCGCAACGGCATGGCCAACGGCAACTTCAACATCAAGCCGACGGAACTGCGCGTCGTCCCCGGCGATGTCGGCGGGTCCTTCGGCATGAAATCCGGCGTCCATGTCGAGGAAGTCTTCGTCACCTGGGCGGCGCGCAAGCTCAACCGCCCGGTCCGCTGGATCGCCGACCGCACGGAAGGCTTCCTGACCGACGAGCAGGCGCGGGAAATGCACATCTCGGCCGAACTCGCCCTCGACAAGGACGGGAAATTCACCGCGCTGAAGATGCGCTGGGACTGCAACCTCGGCGCCTACAACTCCGCCCGCTCCGGCTGGGGCGTCGGCAATATCGGCGGCATCGCCGGCACGTACCTGATCCCCGCCATCGCGGCCGAGTGCCACGGCATCATGACCCACACCGTCCCCACCGCGGCCTATCGCGGCGCCGGCCGACCGGAAGCTACCTATGTGATCGAGCGGCTGATCGATGTCGCCTCCCGCGAACTCGGCGTCAGCCCCTATGAGCTGCGCCGCCGCAACCTGATCCCGCCCGAGGCGATGCCCTACAAGACCGCCCTGACCTTCACCTATGACTGCGGCGAATTCGAAGGGAACATGCAGCTCGCCGCCAAGCTGTCGGAGCTGGACGACTTCCCCGCCCGCCAGGCGGAGGCCAAGGTCCGCGGCAAGCTGCGCGGCATCGGCCTGTGCAACTGCATCGAGGTCGCCGGCGGCCCCTTCCTCCGCCCCGCCAAGGATCTTTCGACGCTCCGCCTGCGCGATGACGGGCACCTGGTCCTGCGTTCGGGGTCGATGTCGGTCGGCCAGGGGCTGGAAACGACGATGACCCAGATCGTCGCCGACCGCTTCGGCATCCCGATCGAGAACGTGATCTGGGAAGGCGGCGACACCGACCTGCTGCCCAGCGGCAAGGGCAATGGCGGCTCCGGCGCGCTGTGCATCGGCGGATCGGCCGTCATGCTGGCGGTGGACAAGGTGCTTGAAACCGCCAAGCGCATCGCCTCCGAGGTCCTGGAAGCCGCCATCGTCGACATCGAATACGATGCCGGCACGTTCCGCGTGGCCGGCACCGACAAGACCCTGACCCTCGCCCAGATAGGATCGGCCGCCCAGGATGAGCGGTTCGTCGCCCCCGGCCAGGAAGGCGGGCTGGTGGAAAGCGGCGAATTCACCCCCACCGCGGTGACCTTCCCCAACGGCACCCATATCTGCGAGGTCGAGATCGACCCCGAAACCGGCGTCACTGAAATCGTGCGCTACAGCGCGGTCGAGGAACTCGGCAAGGTGCTGAACCCGATGATCGTCGCCGGCCAGATCCATGGCGGCGTCGTGCAGGGTGTCGGCCAGGCTTTGGGTGAGGTCATCATCTTCGACGACCAGTCCGGCCAGATGCTGACCGCGTCCTTCATGGACTATCAGATGCCGCGCGCGCACGAATACCCGGACTTCCGCCTCGCCACCCGCGAAGTCCCCACCAAGGTCAATCCGCTGGGCGCCAAGGGCGTAGGGGAGGCCGGGACGGTCGGCGCGCTGGGGGCCGCGATGAACGCGATCAACGACGCCCTCGCCCCGCTGGGCATCCGGCATTTCGACATGCCGGCGACCCCGGTGCGGGTGTGGCAGGCGATCCAGGGGGCGAAACAGAACGACTGACCGCCCCGTGCCCCGGACGAATGGTGCCCCATGAACCTTCTGATCCTTCCCGGCGATGGTATCGGCCCCGAGATCATCGCCGCCACCCTGACCGTGCTGCGGCGGGTGGATGACCTGTTCGGCCTCAACCTCGCCTACCAGACCCGCGACATTGGCCTGAAGACGCTGGCGAGCCAGGGCACCACCCTGCCGCAAGCTGTCATCGACGCGGTCGGGCATGCGGATGGGGTGATCCTTGGCCCGGTCTCCCACCTCGATTACCCGCCGGCCGACCAGGGCGGGGTCAACCCGTCCGGCATCCTGCGCACCCATTTCAACCTGTTCGCCAATATAAGGCCGGCGAAGTCACGCGCGGGCATGACCATCCTGCGCACGCCCATGGACCTGGTGATCGTGCGGGAGAACACGGAAGGCTTCTACGCCGACCGCAACATGCACCAGGGGATCGGGGAGTTCATGCCGACGCCGGACATGGCGCTCGCCGTCCGCAAGGTCACGGCCGAGGCATCAAGCCGCATCGCCCGCACCGCCTTCGACCTGGCCCGCGCCCGCCGGAAGATGGTGACCGCCGTACACAAGCAGAACGTCCTGCGCGTGTCCGACGCCCTGTTCCTGCGCGAGGTCCGGGCGGTGGCCGCCGACTACCCGGATGTGGAACTCGACGACGTGCTGGTCGACGCCGCGACCGCCCTGCTGATCCGCACGCCCGAGCGGTTCGACGTCATGGTCACCACGAACATGTTCGGCGACATCCTGTCCGATGAAGCCTCGGAGCTCGCGGGCAGCCTGGGCCTGGGCGCCAGCCTGAACGCCGGCCATGACCGCGCCGTGGCGCAGGCCCAGCACGGATCGGCGCCCGACATCGCCGGCCAGGACAAGGCCAACCCGACCGCGCTGCTGCTGTCCACCGCCATGCTGCTGCGCTGGCTGGGCGGGCGCCGGCGGGACGCCAACGCCCTGCTGGCCGCGGCGGACGCGATGGAAACCGCGGTGGAAGCCGCGCTCGCCACCCCGTCCGCCCGCACCGCCGACCTGGGTGGCCCGCTTGGGACCCAGGCCTTCGCGGCCGCGGTGGCCGAGCGGCTGGTGCGATAGGGGTTCAGGTCTTGGGGCGGAGCCAGTGCATCTCGTCCCCGCTCCAACCGACCGCGTTGGGCACGGTGTAGAAGAGTTCGGCGATCATGGCCTTGAACTTCCAGACCCCGTTCACGCGGACGTATTTGTCATCATAGCGGCCTGAGACGACCCAACTGACCCCGAATCGACCGTAGCGGGCTTCCAGATACGACCGCCCGGTGCCGGTGTCCCCGGTCACGTCGACGTCGTGGCCGTGGATGAACTGCTTGATGAAGAACCGCTCCCGCTGGCCCATCGCCTGGAAGCCGGCGTCGATCGCCTCGATTCCCTCGTACCGGGCGAGGTAGCCGAGTTCGACCACGGCATCGTCGGTGAAGATCTCCCGGGTTTCGGCCCAGCGGCCCTCATTCAGGCAATAATGGTAGCGGTTCCGCAGGCGGCGGATTTCCTCGATGTCTTCCAGGCGCTGGATGCGCTGTTCCAGGGTCATGACCGACCTTTCCTCCTTGTTCAGGCGGCGGATGCTGGCACCGAACGGGTCGCGGGCCAACAGCGGGACGTGCCGGGCCAACGCCCCACCCTTTGATCCACATCAATGACTCCACCCCCCGGATGCCGCGCCGTAGCCGGGTCGTCCCATGTGGGATCAAATACGGAGCGAAACGATGCGGCAGATTGTGCTGGTTGGCTTCCTGCAGGCCCAGAATTGTACGAACCTTGTCAGTTCCTGGCGACATCCGGACTCCCACACCGATTTCACCTCGCCGGAATATTACCAGCGCATCGGCCAGATCCTCGAGGCGGGGAAGTTTCATCTGGCGTTCTTCGACGATCGCCTGACCATGCCCGATCTGTATGGCGGCGATTACCGCCATACGGTGGAGCACGGCATTCGCTGCGTGAAACTCGACCCCGTGGCGACGATGATGGCGATGGGATTCGGGACCAAGCGCCTAGGCATCGGCGCCACCAACTCCACCACCTATTACCAGCCCTTCCATGTCGCGCGGATGTTCCAGACCGTGGATCACATGATCGGCGGGCGGGCGGCGTGGAACGTTGTCACCTCGGTCAATGACGGCGAAGCCCAGAACATGGGCCAGGACGTCCACGCGGATCACGAGGAACGCTACGACCGCGCCGATGAGTTCGTGGAGATCGTCCTGCGCTCCTGGGACGGGTGGGAGGATGATGCGATCGTCTGCGACAAGACGACCGGGTTGTTCGCCAATCCCGACAAGGTGCATCGCACCAACATGAACGGGAAGTTCCTCCGCTCGAACGGCACCTTCACCGTGCCGCGTTCGCCGCAGGGGCATCCGGTGCTGATCCAGGCCGGCTCCAGCCCACGCGGCCGGCGGTTCGGCGCGCGCTGGGCGGATACCGTGTTCGTGGGCTACCCGGACAAGAAGGAAGGCCAGCGCCTGTATGCGGAGTTCAAGCAGGAGGTCGCCCGCCACGGCCGCAACCCCGATGAGGTGCCGGTGAACACGATCCTCTATCCGGTGGTGGCCGAGACGCGGATGGAGGCGGAAGACCGCATGGCCGCGATCGAGAAACAGTATCGCGAGATCGACGGCCTGTCCTTGCTGTCCGAGGCGCTGAACTTCGACTTCGGCAAGAAGGCGATGGATGAGGTGTTCACGGACGAGGAACTCGGCGGCATGTCCGGCATGCAGGAGATGCGCGACCGCGTGATGCGCGCCATCGGCCGCAACCCGACGGTGCGGGACTTCCTGGAGGTGACAAAGCGCGGCCGCCCGCGCGAGGTGGCGCTGGGCACGGCCAAGGACGTGGCGGACCGGATGGAGGAATGGTTCACCGACCGCGCCTGCGACGGCTTCGTGATCTCGGCCACCCACGTGCCCGGCGCCTATGCCGAGTTCGTGGAACTGGTGATCCCCGAACTGCAACGGCGCGGCATCTACCACAAGGACTACGCGGGCCCGACCCTGCGGGAGAACCTGGGGCTCGCCCGCCCGGAGATTGGGGACTGGCAGTTGAAGCAGGCGGCGGAGTAGGGGAGCATGCCGGGGCAATCGCGCCTGGCGGCTCTCCGTCATGGGCGGGCTCGACCCGCCCATCGCCAGGCACGCAAGCGATTGGAATGATGCAAAAAACGAGAGACGGAATCTCTGGCGATGGCCGGGTCGAGCCCGGCCAGGACGGGAGGAGCCGTCCCGGGGCCGTCCCGCCAGGACCGGAGGAGCCGTTCCGGGTCAGTCCCGCCAGGACGGGACGGGGCATCCCAAAGCCAACCGCGACTGCCCTGACACCCCCCGAACTTCGTTGACATCACCTCCCCGTCGGCTAGGTAGGTCGCGTCAGTGCCGCGGGGTGGAATGTCCCCCGTCGCATGCCGGCCGGATGGGGGTTTCATGAAGCTGCGACTGCCTCGGGACCAGCGGGAAGTCGTCCGCATGCTGGCCCTCTACGACGAAGCCACCGGCGTTGACGGCCTGCTCGAGAAATTCGACTTCGACGGCGCCGTGGCCTGGAGCCTGGATCGCATCTTCCTCGGCCAGCCCACCCGAGACCCCCGTCCCCCCGCCGACACCGATCCCGCGGCCCACGCCAAGGCCCTGCTGCTGTCCAACGGGTTCCGCCAGTTCGTCCTGCGCGCCATCCTTGACGCCTTCCCCGAAAAGCCCCGCGTGCTGTTCGTCCATGTGCCGAAATGCGCGGGCACCGACCTGCGCTGGGTGCTGGAAAAGCGCTATTTCAGCATCGACGGCGCGATCGAGAACCCGGGCTGGTACACCCCCGAACGCCGCCTGAAATACCTCCGTGACATCGTCAACGCCGCCCCCTTCGTCGACCGCATCTTCGTGCGCGGGCATGTGCCGCTGCGCTTCTACGTCAACCAGGGCCTGGTCCGCCCGGGCGACGACGTCTTCACCGTCGTGCGCGATCCGGTCGACGTTCTGATCTCCATGATCAACTACGTCCTGACCCGCTTCCGCAGCGACCCCACCGGCACCACCCCCGACACCCGCCAATGGCTCTCCCACCTCGGCCTGCCCCGCCTGCCGCCCACCATGACCGCCGCCGACTGGGGCGCGCTCGCCCGCCGCGTGCTGCGGGAAAAGCGGATCGTCACCGACAACATCCTCTGCAACGCCCTCGGCCGGGGCGACGCCGCCTCCTCCCTGGAGTTCATGGTCGCCAGCGATATCGAGATTACCAACCTCCCCCGCTATGAACCCTGGCTCGCCCAACGCTGGGGCGTGCCGAAAAGCGAACGGGCGAACGAATCCCTCAAGTTCGTCACCCGCGCCAACCTGCCGCCCGAGGACATGGACCTGATCATGTCCAAGGTGACCGAGGACCGCATCCTGTACGACCGTATCCAGGCCAGCCTCGATGCCGCCGACACGCTGTCGGTGCGCGGCCGCGTGCTGGGGTAGGGCGCGCCGATTAAATTCGTATCCATTGATCCAGATCAGACTCGCCCCCCGCCCAATCCGGGCTAACATCCTCCTCACGAGGGCGCGCCGGGTGCCCGCGTAATCGGGTGGACGCCCGGCCGACAGCCTTCGACAAACGAAGGAGGCTCGGCCATGACAGAAGGCAGAAACGTCGGTAGTCCCCGCTCGGTGGCTCTGGTGGGACCCTACGGCAGCGGCAAGTCGACCCTGTTCGAGGCTTTGATGGACGCGGCGGGGGCCGCCGTGAAACGCCCCTCCGACCCGCGCAACCGCCCGATGACCACCGAGATCCGGCTGGGCCATTGCACCTATCTGGGCGATCCCTGGTGCATCATCGATTGCCCCGGCTCCATCGAGTTCGCCCATGAAACCCGGGCCGCGCTGGAAATGGCCGATCTCGCGGTCGTGGTCTGCGATGCCTCCCCCAGCCACGCGCTGGCCGTGGCGCCGCTGCTGAAGTGCCTGGCCGACGCGGCAATCCCGCATATGGTCTTCCTGAACAAGATCGACCGGCTGGAAGAAGGCCTCGCCGACACGATCGGCGCCCTGCAGGCCCATGCCAGCGCGCCGATGGTGCTGCGGCAGATGCCGATCCAGGATGGCGGCGTGATCAGTGGCTATGTCGACCTCATGAGCGAGCGGGCCTACCGCTACCGCAAGGGCCAGGAATCCGAACTGATCCAGATCCCGCCTTCGATGATGGTGCAGGAGGAAGAAGCCCGCATCCGCTTGGTGGAAACCCTGGCCGACCGCGACGACGCGCTGCTGGAAAAGCTGCTCGACGACGTGAAGCCGACGCCGGATGAGCTTTACCGCGACATGCACAAGGACCTGCTCGCCGGCACGGTGATCGAGGTCCTGCTGGGTGCGGCCGAAAACGCCCATGGCGTCCGCCGCCTGTGGAAGGCGCTGCGCCATGACGGCCCCACTTTGCGCGACACCGCCGAACGCCGCCTGATCGACGCCGAGGGGCCGCCGCTCGCGCAGGTCTTCAAGACCTCCTACGCCGGGCATACCGGCAAGCTCTCCTACGCCCGCGTCTGGCGCGGCACCTTCAAGGATGGCGCGATGCTGGGCGGCACGCGGCTGGGCGGCATCTACCACACCAACGGCACCGACCTGGCCAAGCGCCCCGAAGCCGTCGAGGGCGAAATCGTGGTCCTCGGCCGCCTGGACGGGATCGCGACGGGGGCCACCGTGTCCACCAACGGCACCCCCGACCCGCTGGCCTTCCCCGAGCCGGACCCGCCCGTCTATGCCCTGGCGATCGCGACCACCGACCGGAAGGATGATGTGAAACTATCCGGCGCGCTGCATCGCCTGGCCGAGGAGGACCCGTCTCTGGTCATCGAGCACAGCCAGGACACGGGCGAAACGATCCTGCACGGCCAGGGCGAGATGCATTTGCTCAAGACGATCGAGCATCTGTCCCGCGCCTATGGCCTGAAGGTCGCCACCGCCAAACCCGCCGTTGCCTACAAGGAGACGATCCGCTCCAGCGTGCATCAGCATGGAAGGCTGAAGCGCCAGACCGGCGGGCATGGCCAGTTCGCCGACGTGAAGATCGACATTGCCCCCCGCGCGCGCGGCGAGGGCTTCGCCTTCATCGACAAGGTCGTGGGCGGCGCGGTCCCGCGCAACTTCATCCCCGCGGTGGGGGAGGCGGCGGCGGAGGCCGCCAGACGCGGTCCCTTCGGCTATCCGGTCGTGGATATCGCGGTCACGCTCGTGGATGGCGGGTTCCACAGCGTCGACAGCTCCGACATGGCGTTCAAGACGGCGACCTCGATGGCGATGCGGGACGGCCTGGCGGGGGCCGACCCGGTGCTGCTGGAACCGATCGATCACGTCACGGTCAGCGTGCCGAACGACTACACCGCCCGCGCGCAACGCCTGCTGACCGGGCGGCGCGGCCAGATCCTGGGCTTCGCCGAACGGACCGGCTGGCCCGGCTGGGACGACGTGGAAGCGCTGGTGCCCGAGGCCGAACTGCATGACCTGATCATCGAATTGCGGTCGCAGACGCTGGGCCTCGGGACATATCGGAAGCGGTTCGACCACCTGGCCGAGGCAAAGGGCGCGGAGGTGAAACCGAAGGCGGCGTAGAGCACGGTCAGCCGAGCGGGGACGTCGCGGGCTGGTATCAGGCCCGCGATCCCCCCGCCGCCCTCGACCGGACGTCATCGGCGCCGGGAACCATCCCGAACGGCCCCGCGTCCTCAGCCGGCTGGTCCGCCGGATAGGCGTCCTGGCACCCGGCGGTGATCTCCAGCAGCCGCGCGCCACCGGTGCCGAGTGGCAGCAGCGCATCACCATCGGTCCAGCGCGCCAGGGTCGCGCCATGACGCTCCACATCCCACCAGCCGAACATGAGGGCGGGATCGTCGAGGGGGATGTCGGTGAGGGTATCACGTGCCCGCAGGACGATCCGCCGAACCGACAGGCCGAGGCGCCGCCGGTCCTCCAGCCAGGGATGCAGGTCCGCCGGCGCGCTGGCGCGGGACAGCAACCGCACGGAATCGCAGCCCTCCGGCAGGACGAAGCGGTAGCGGTCGCCAACCGCCTCGATCGGGCGCAGGACGGTGCCTGCCGCCTCGATCCGGACATCCGGTTCCCGCGTCGCCGCCAGATCCCATCCCCTTCCCAACCCCGCCGCTCGGCTGGCCAAGCGGTCCCAGAGCGGCTTCACCAGCGCGGGGTTGTCGGCGAACGGGGCGCAGGATCGCGCCAGCCGCCCCGCCTGGCCGCTGAGGTCGGGATGCAGGATCAGCGGCTCCCCGGCATTGGCGAACAGGCCGCTGTTGCCGGTGTCGAGGTAGCTTTCCGCCGCCAGCCCCTCGGCCAGCAGGATGTCGTGGGAATCCAGTTCGATGTGGAAATAGGTGATGGAGGCGCAGTCAGTGTCCTGGATGATGGTGCCGCCATTGACCAGCAGGCGGGCCGGCACCAGGAACCCGTCCACGAACAGCGCGTGGTCGGGGGAGACCCGCAGGTCCCGCGCCGGCACGCCGTCCGCGAAGGCGCCGGCCGCGATCCGGATCGGCCGCACCAGCCGCGGGTCGGGATGACGCGCCAGGTCCATGTGACGCCAGCCGATCCATCGGATCGGGCGCGTGCCACCCGAGGCCAGGACGACCCTGTCACCCTCTCGTAGGTCCTGCACGGCGACATCGCCGGCATCGGTGCGGATCAGGGTTCCCTCGGCGAAGCAGGCGATGGTGATCGTCGTCACGCCGCCCGTCGTGTTGAGAATGACGGCGCTGGACGTGAAGGTGCCCGACAGCGTCAGCGTCGTTTGCGCCGAGGACGCATCCGTCAGGACCAGGGAGGAGCCATCGAACGTCTCACTGACCGCGACGAAATCGGTCAGGGTGATGCTGTCATCGGTATCGAAGCCGATGATGCCGACATTGGTGAAGCCGCTGGAGCTGCCGGCCAGCCGCCAGGCCGCTCCACCCCCGATCAGGACGCTGCCGACATTGGTGACCATGCCGCCGAAGCCGGCGATGGTGCCGATGGTGCTGGCCGTGTTCGTCGTCAGTTCCAGCACGCCCGTGCCCAGCGACAGCTTGCCGCCCAGGGCGCCATAGGCGTTGGTGATCAGGCGATTGAGGTTGCTGGTCTTGGCAAAGCGCACCGCGTAGCCCGCGGCCGTGTCGGTCGCGTTGATGGTGCCCGTGTTGAGCAGCGTGCCGGTGACGCCCGTGCTGAAATAGACGCCGGTGGTGCCCGACACCGTGCCCTGGTTGGTGAAGGACGCATCGGCCCCGCTGATGCGGACGCCCGTCGTGGTGCCCGTGACCTGACCAAAATTGGCCAGCACGACCGCGGAGCCGGTGACCGCTATCCCGGTCGTGGACCCGGTCACGATGCCGGAGGCGGCGTTGGTCGCGGTGATGGCCGCTCCGGTCAGGCCGATACCGTTCGTGGTGCCGCTCACCTGCCCGAAATTGCCGAGCGAGGCGAGGCTGCCGGAAAGGAGGATGCCGATCCCGCCGCTGATGGAACCGCCGGACTCGTTCATGAGGAAGGAGCCGACGCCGGCCAGTGTGACACCGTTCGTGGTGCCGGTAATGGTGCCGCCCGACGCGTTGGTCACCTGGTTGCCTGGCCCTGTCGACAGCGACAGACCGGTGCCGCTGGTCCCGATGATGCGGCCGCTGTTGGTGATCGTGCTGGCCGCGGTGGAACCGGACACCGAAACGCCCGTGGCGGACTGTATGAGCCCGGTCGACTGGTTCAGCAGGCCCAGCGTCGAGGTGCCGGTGACCGCGATCGCCGAACCGCTCGCCGCCGTCATAGTGCCGGTGTTCGTGACGGTCCCCAGGACGCGGCGGTTGAATGCCAGGTAGCCATTGATCTGGCCGCTGTTGGTCACGACCCCCGTGGTCATCACCGTCGCCGGATCGTTGAAATTCCCCGAGATGATCACGTTGCCCGACACCGTGCCGGCGTTCAGCAAGGTTCCCGACGGGCCAACCAGGCCCACGGCCAAGGTGGACGCGATGGTCGCGCCGGCGCGGTTGTCGACGAAGCTGTCTCCATACATGATGACGCCGCGGTTGGCGGCCGAAATCAGCCCTCCGGTCTCGTTGATCAGCGTCCCCGTCGCGGTCCCGGTGCCCCCCATGCCGCCAATGCCGATCGCGGCATTCCTGAGGCCGGTCTGGGTGGCGCCGCCGTTCGGGGAGACCTTCGTGCCGCTGGCCCGCAGCGTGCCGAGATTGGTGATCGTCCAGTTTCCGCCGGCCGCGGCGTAGATGCCGAAATAGGAGCCGAAACCGGTCGTGACCGCCGGTGTCCCGGACACGCTGACCGTCGCGTTGTTGGTGAAGCTGTTCGTCCCGGTCAGCGTCACCGGGTTGTCGGCCGGGATGAGTGAGAGGCTGCTCGCGGTGGTGTTGGTGATGGTCAGGGCCATGCTCAGGTCCGTCGACTGAAATCCGGCGGGCAATGTAGCATGCGTTTTTGAAACAATTCAATAGAAAATTGTATCACATACGATTACATTTCTACCTGTGGTGGTATTTCTTCACGTGATCGGGTCTTGCATTGGGTCGTTGCTGCCCTGGCTCCGTCGCGGGCGTGCAATCGTTCCGGAAAGGCCGCCAAAGGCGTGCGAGGAAGGGGGTGTCCACCGCCGGTTGCCATCACCCGGCGCGCCAGGCCCGACGGTGGCGGCTACATCCCGTGCGCCGCCGCCCGCGCCGCCGCCTGCTTGCGGAGCGCGGCGGCCATCAGCACCGCCACCGCGCAGCTCGCCACCCTCGTTACCGCCGAATCCGCTCGGCTTGTCAGAATGATCGGCACGCGCGCGCCCAGCACGATCCCCGCGCTCTCGGCCCCGGCCAGGAACGACAGGCTTTTCGCCAGCATGTTCCCCGCTTCCAGATCCGGTACCACCAGGATGTTCGCCCGGCCCGCGACCGGGGAGACGATGTGCTTGATCGCCGCGGCCTCGGGGCTGATGGCGTTGTCGAGCGCCAGCGGCCCGTCCAGCGTCCCCCCCGTGATCTGCCCGCGATCGGCCATCTTGCACAAAGCCGCGGCCTCGATGGTGGACGGGACCTTCGGGTTCACCGTCTCCATCGCCGACAGGATTGCGACCAGGGGGTTGTCCATTCCCAGCGCATGCGACAGGTCGATCGCGTTCTGCACGATGTCGACCTTGTCCTCCAGGGACGGCGCGATGTTCACCGCCGCGTCGGTGATGATCAGCGGCGTCGTGTGGCCCGGCACGTCCATGATGAAGCAATGGCTCAGGCGCCGTTCGGTGCGGATGCCGGTTTCCCGCGCGACCACCGCGCCCATCAGTTCGTCGGTATGCAGGCTGCCCTTCATCAGGGCCTCCACCTTCGCCTCCCGCACCAGCGCCACCGCGCGGGCCGCCGAGTCATGGCTGTGCAGGGATTCCACCAGCGGAAAGCCCGAGATATCGACGCCCATCTTCGCCGCCAGCGCCCGCAGCCGAACCGGCGGGGCGACCAGGGTGGGGGCGATCAGGCCGAGGCGATGCCCCTCGATCGCCCCCGCCAGCGAGACCTCATCGCAGGGATGCACCACCGCCGTGGGCAGCGGTGGATGACGGCGCGCCATGGAGAGGACGAGGTCGTACTTGCCGTGGGTGTGGGTGGGTTCGGCCATGATGCTCCGCTCCGTGCTGCCGGCCCTTTATACCAGTCCGGCGGGCGGGCGTGTTGCGCTGCATCAATCGCGCATCCGCCTTGACGCACGCTGCCCCGTTCCGGATGCTTCCCCATCGCAGGAGGAACTCCCCATGCCAGACGGCCAGATGCCACGCACCATCGCCGAAATGCCCGCCCAGCACGCGGCGCAACCGCGCACGAAGGCCGAGGCGCGGGGTCGGTTCTTCAACACCGGCAATGCCTTCAACGTCGTCAATCCGCCGGTGCCAGACCATCTGTTCACCGCCGAACCGGCCCGCGCGATCGACCCTGCGACGCCGACGGGGCTGATCGACTGCGATATCTCGGGCATCCTTGGCTGCGCCTGCCCGGCGACGTCTCCGCTCGTGCTCGCCCGCTATGCCCGCATCCGGGCTGGGGAGACGCTGGCCACCGATTTCCAGGCGAGCGGCGTCATCGCCTATGTCATGATCGGGGCCGGCACAACCCAGTGCGGCGATGAAACGATTTCCTGGGACGCGGGCGACCTGTTTATCCTGCCCGGCGGCGTCCCCGCCACCCACGTTGCCGGCGCGGAAGACTCCGTCCTGTGGATCGTCACCAATGAACCGCAACTGGCGTTCGAAAACCTCCGCCCGCCCGCGCCAGGCCAGGCCCCCACCGATGTCGTGCATTACCGCGGCGCCGAAATCCAGCGCCAGATCGACATGATCTACGAGATCGGCCGGAATGAGGAAATCGCCGGCTCCGCCCTGATCTTCTCGGCCGAACGGCAGGAGGCGACGAAGAACATCCTGCCCACGCTGACCGCGGCCATGAACTCCCTGCCCGGCGGCGTCGTGCAGCGGCCGCACCGGCACAACTCGGTCGCGGTGTCGCTGGTCATCACGGGGGACAAATGTTTCTCGGTGATCGACGGCAAGCGCAAGGATTGGGCGCCCTGGGCGACCACGATCACGCCGCCCGTCTCCGTCCACTCCCACCACAACGGCGGCACGGAGCAGGCGCTGTTCCTGATCATCCAGGACGGCGGCATCTACTACCACACCCGCGCCATGGGCTTTGAATTCTGCGAGCAACCAACGGCGGAGGCGGCGCAATGACTGCCATCCAGGTCCGCAAGCTGCATCCGGAGATCGGCGCGGCCGTCACCGGCATCGACATGCGCGCGCCGATGGACAAGGCGACGTTCCAGGCCGTGCACCAGGCCTGGATGGACCACCTGGTGCTGATCTTCCCCGGCCAGGACATCAGTGACGAGGACCACGTCGCCTTCACAAGGCATTTCGGCGAACCGGAAATCTTCCACCAGACCATCATCAAATCGCGCGCGGTGCGGGAGATTTTCCGCGTCTCCAACGTCGATGACGACGGCAACCTGATGCCGCCGTCTCACCCGACCGTGCAGCAGGTGTCGCTCGCGCAGTTGTGGCACACCGACAGCTCCTACCGCACCGAGCCCTGCATGGGATCGCTGCTGCATGGGGTGGAGATCAGCCGCACCGGTGGGGAAACCCAGTTCATCAACATGTATCGCGTCTATGAGGACCTGCCCGAGACGCTGAAGACGCAGGTCGAGAACCGGCGTGCCTTGCATGAGTTCGAGAACCTGCACCGCCTGCGCGCCCTGAAGCCGATGACGGAGGCCGAACGCGCCGTGGTCCCGCCCATCTGGCATCCGATGGTGCGGCGTCACCCGGTCACCGGGCGGAAATCCCTGTTCATCAGCCCGATCTACAACGTGCAGGTGGAGGGGATGGAAGAACCCGCCGCCCGCCAGTTGATAGAAGACCTGGCGGAATTCGCCGAACAGGACCGCTATTTGTATCGCCACAAATGGGAGCCGCATGACGTCGTGATGTGGGACAACCGCTGCACCATGCACGCGGTCACCCCGCACGACCCGACCGAACGCCGCGTCATGCACCGCACCACGATCGTCGACAACGCGCCCGTGCTGGCGGCGTAAGCAACAAGGAAACGTCCATGCAAGAAATGCCGCCGCTGGTCCTGACGCACCCGACGCCCAACCCCGCCTGGCTGGCGCGCCTGAGCGAGGATGCGCTGGAGCCCGACCTGCCCATCGTCGATCCGCACCATCATTTGTGGAACCACCACGGCAACACGTATTTCCTCGATCAGTTGCTGGCCGACCTGACCACCGGCCACAACATCGTCGCGACCGTCTTCCTGCAATGCTTCTGGGCCTACCGCGACACCGGACCCGAGGGCATGAAGCCGGTGGGCGAGACGGAGTTCGTCGCCTCGGTCGCCGCCGAGGCGGAGCGGCGCAAGACCCATGCCCGCATCTGCGCCGGCATCGTCGGGTTCGCTGATCTGACGCTGGGCGATGAACTCCCGGCCGTGCTGGACGCACATGTCGCGGCCGGGGCAGGGCGGTTCCGCGGCATCCGCCACATCACCGCCCGCCACCCCCGCTTCCTGGCCAGCATGGCGACGCCGCCGACCTTCGGGCTGATGGGATCAACCGCCTTCCGTCGCGGGTTCGCTGAACTCGGCAAGCGCGGCCTGACCTATGACGCCTGGCTGTACCACACGCAGATCAGCCAGTTGGTCGACCTGGCGCGCGCCTTCCCGGAAACCCCGATCGTGCTGAACCACGTCGGCGGCCCCCTCGGCGTCGGCCCCTATCGCGGGCGCGGCGAACAGGTCTTCGCCGAGTGGCACGCCGCGATCCGTGAACTGGCAACCTGCCCGAATGTCCACATGAAGCTGGGCGGGCTGGCGATGGTGGTGAACGGGTTCGACTTCCACGAGAACGTGCTGCCGCCGTCGTCCGGCGAACTCGCCAACGCCTGGGGCCCCTATATGCTGGCGCTGATCGAGGCGTTCGGCGCGGACCGCTGCATGTTCGAGAGCAACTTCCCCGTGGACAAGGGCATGTGCTCCTACCCGGTGATGTGGAACGCGTTCAAGCGGATCGCGGCGGGTGCCTCGGCCGATGAGAAGAAGGCGCTGTTCCACGACACGGCGGCCCGGTTCTACCGGATCTGAGGGGGGAGTTTCGAGGGGGGCGCCATTTTCGAAGGCGGCGGCCGCCCCCATCGTCAGCGCCCACGGTCCGGCGTCCGCCCCCCATCGTCATCCCGGCCGAAGGGCCGGGACCCACGACTTTCCCCGGTTGCCAAGCGGAAAGTCGTGGTTGGCGGCCCTTCGGCCGCCATGACGAAGTGGCGATTGCTGGCGACCCACAGCCCCCCGCCACCTCCGCACACCCGCCACCACGGGGGCAACCCATCACCCCCCGCGAACCCGCGCCATCGACCGCCGGCTCGTCTCCTCCGCCTTCACCATGAACCCCGCGAACATCCCCGTCAGCATCCCCTGCACGGCCACCGGCGCGGTCCGAGTCGTCCCCGCGTCAAACGGCGGCTCGGGCGCGTATTCCGCCAGCAACTGCACGCCCTGGGCATAGGCCGTATCCCGAAGCTCCCCGACCAGGGACAGCCCGAAATCCAGCCCCGCCGTCACCCCCGCCGCCGTAATCCGGTTACGGTCCCGCACGATCCGTGCATCCTCGGGCGTCGCCCCGAAGATCGGCAGCAACGGCCGCGTCACCCAGTGCGACGTCGCCCGGTACCCCTCCAGCAGCCCCGCCGCCCCCAGGATCAGCGACCCGGTACACACGGACGTGATGAACCGCGCCCGCGCCCCCACGTCCCGCAGGAACCGGATCGTCTCGGCGTCCTCCATCGCGGCCAGAGTCCCGCTCGTCCCGCCCGGCACGCACGGGATGTCGATGTCGCCCGTCCACTCGGACAAGGCCAGGTCCGGCGTGATCACCAGCCCGGTATCGCTCCGCACCGGCTGGCGGTCCCGCGCGATGACCAGCGTCGTCGCCCCCATCAGGCTGGACAGCATGTAGTGCGGCCCCACCATGTCGAGCGCGGTGAACCCCGGATAGATCAGCATCGCGATCCGCTCACTGCCATGCCACGACGGCGGGACGCCGGTCATGTCATGCGCTGGCGGCGGATCGGCGCTGGCCGCGGCACGGATCGAGGCAGCGGCCGCCGCCGCCCCGACAGTGATGGCTCGACGGGTCGGCGGCATGTCACGTCCTCCCTTTCTCAAAACCGAGCCGACAGGGTGGCGAAGACCGTCCGCCCCTCGGCTGGTGCGACGCGGCCATCCAGGTACGGATAGGGCAGATAATATTGCCGGTCCGCCAGGTTCCGCCCGACCACCGCCAGCGTCCAGTTCTGCCAGCTATAGGCGATACGGGCATCGAAGGTGACGAAGCCGGGCGTAAAGCCGGTATTCGTCAGGTTCACCGCCTGTGGTGACGCCGCGTAAAGACCGGCACCCACGGACAGACCTGTCAGAGCGCCCTCGGTCACCCGATAGGTGCCCCACAGCCGGCCCGCCGCGCGCGGCACCTGGTCCAGGATCTTGCCCTCGTTGACGGTATCCTTGACCACCCGCGGATACATCCACGCCATGCTCGCCAGGAACGACCAGTTGGGATTCGGCTGCCAGACCAGGTCGGCATCGACACCCTGGGACCGCTGCTGCCCCGTCTGCACCTGCAACCCCGGCACCAGAGCGCTCGCCGCCACCACGTTGTTGCGGGTGATATCAAAGAGCGACACCGTGCCCGACAGGCCCTGCGCGAAGTTCAGCTTCAACCCCGCCTCCACCTGAGAAGACAGTTCCGGCTTCGGTGCGCTCGGCCCGTTGAAGAACGGCACGGGGCGCATGCCCTGGGCATAGTTGGCGAAGACCGTGATCGCCGGCGTGATGTCGAACGCAACGCCCACCCGCGGCAGCAGCCGGGTCTCGTCCGTCTTGAAGCTCGACCCGGTGACGAGTTCATTGGAATTGATCTCGACATGCCCAAGCCGCAGCCCGCCCAGCACATGCAGACGCTCCCACAACGTCGACTGCACCTGCAGCATCATGCCGACATTGAGATAGTTGTTGTCGACATTGCTGAACGACGTGAACGGCCCCGACGCCGGTTCCACATAGTTCGGGAACACGGGGTTGGAGAAATCGACGAAGCCCGCGATATCGGCGTTCAGGAAGCCCTTGTCGGTGACCCGGTCATAGTCGACCCCCAGCAGCACCTGCGTCTTCGCGGGGCCTGAGTCGAACTTGGCGATGAAGTTGGTGTTGAATGAAATCTCGCTCGTGTCCTCGTTCAACCGGCCATTGAACACGCCGAAGGTCGAAGGCGGCAGCAGCGGATTGTTGCTCAGCACGAACTGCGACGGCTCCCGGAACCGCGCGCTGCTGATGCGGGCGGCCGAATTGACCGACCACATGTCGTTGAACTGGTGATCCAGCCGCACGGTCAGGCTGGCGATGTCCGACGATGTGCGCGGAATGCTGGCGTTGGAGGGAAACAGCGTCCGCCGGACGGTATAGAGCGAGTTGTTCAGCGTGCCCGAGATCGGCAGCCCGCTGTAATCCTGCTGATCCCGGTGCGACAGCCGCCCCTGGATCGTCAGCGTCGTCGTGCGGTTGTTGGTGAAGGTCAGGGTCGGATTGATCTCGTAGCTGCGCCGGTTGACGATATCGATGTTGGAGTTGGCGGCCTCATACTGCCCGGTCATACGGAACAGGACCGTGCCGTCCTCGGTCAGCGGCTGGTTGAAGTCGAAGAAGGGCGTGATCAGCCCATAGCTGCCGCCGGTGATCCCGATTTCGAAGAACTGCTTCGGCTCGGGCAGCTTCGAGAGGATATTGATCACCCCCCCGGTCGGCGTCTGCCCCCCTTGCGCCAGGAAGCTCGGCGGCCCCTTCAGGACCTCGATCCGCTCGACATTCACAAGCAGGTCGCGGGAGCCGGGGTCGTAGTAGTTGGGCAGCCCGTCGATGTAACGCTCCCCCGCGAACCCACGAACCTTGGGGCCGAGCTGCCCGACGGAAAGGGCGGGAAGGGCCTTGGTGGAGGGGGCGTTGCGGAGCGCGTCCTGCAGGGTGATCGCGCCCTGTTCGTCGATCATCTGGCGGGGGATCACCTGCACCGAGATCGGCGTTTCCTGCAACGATGTCTGGGTGCGGGTCACGCTTTGCGTCGTCAGCGCCTGGTAGCCGCGCACGGGGCCGGCGGTGGTCTCGGTCGTGGGCACCGAGGGGGCCTGATCACGCACCTCGATCGGTTCGGGCAGGGTGGTCGTGGCGGTTTGGGCCAGCGCGGGCGTGATGCCGGCGAGCATGCTGGAACACAGCAGCGCGGCGCGCAGGGAATGTTGCGTCATTGAAGTCTTGTCCTGATCTGCGGGCACGGGCCCGCGGCGACCACCCCCGTTTGGCGGAGGCGGGCGGAAACACGGCGGAAGGGCGGTTCAGATCAGGGAAACGGGCGGGCCGCGGGCGGTCGGAAACGTCGCCGGGTCGGGCAAGGGGGCAAGCCGGACCGGCACGGGCTTCGGCGGCCGCGGGGCCTCGGGCGCGGGGGCCAGCCAGGCGGAGGGGGGTGCGACGGCGCCGCCCGGAAACACGCAGCAGGCGCCGCAGGTGTCGGACCGGTCCGGTGCGTCGGCCGGGTCGGTCGTGCCGGCGTGGCCGCACATGGTGCCGACGACCAGCGCCGCGAGCGAGTCCTGCTCCGCCGGGTTGCCGATCGTGCCGGGTCCCATTGGACCGACGCCCGCCAGCAACCAGGCCAGCAGCATCCACCCGGCGGCCAGAAGGCGCGCCGAGGTGACACGCGTTGCCCAGCGATGCCGGTGACGTTCCCCCATACGATTCCTATACAATGTTCAATAACGTACCGCAATCAACCGGCTTGCGGCGCGGGGCGTCGGCGGTTACCTCGGACCATGGGTCGCACAAAACAGCCTTTGAGCATGGAGCGGATCGTCGGCGCCGCGCTGGCCTGCCTGGATGAGGTGGGGTTCACCGGCTTCAGCCTGCGTGGGGTCGCCCGCGCGCTGGGGGTGTTTCCGGCGGCGCTGTACTGGCACGTCCCCGGCGGCCGGGACGGGTTGCTGGCCGCCGCGGCGGGGGAGGCGATCCGCGACATCCTGCCGTCCGGGGCGACGGCGCTGTCCTGGCAGGACTGGCTGCGCGCGCTGTTCCACAACTATCGGACGGCGGTTCGCGCCCATCCGAACGTGGCCCCGGTGCTGGGCAGCCAGTTGCTGTCGAATGCCGGGATCGACCTGGACCTGATCGAGGCGCTGCTGGCGACGCTGACCCGCGCCGGGTTCGGCGGGGCGTCGCTGGTGGGCGCCTACAACGTCGTGATCGCCGCGATGGTCGGGTTCACCACGCTGGAATTCGCGCCTTTGCCGGCCGACAGCACGGAACCCTGGCAGGAGACGCTGCGCAACCGGCTCGCCACCGTCGATCCGGCGCGCCACCCGACCCTGGCGGCGCATCTGCCGGCGATGACCAACCGCGCCTTCGTCGTGCGCTGGCACAACGGGCTGGACGCGCCGCTGGACGACGCCTTCGCGACCTATGTGGAGACGGTGATCGGCGGCCTGGATCGGCTGCCCCGCTGGGGTTAGCGGGTTCCCGCTGGTTTCATCTCGTTCGATCCTATTTGGCTTATGTCAACGGCGCCCTGCATCTCTCTGATTTAACAATACTACTGTCCGAATATTGTCGGCGTACCCGAACCGTGGATGAGATTCTTCTGGCACGGCGGGATCATTTGCCCGGATACTGATGCAAGCGGACGAAACCATCCCTCCCGCCGGCCGATGGGGAGCGTTGGACCGCGCGATGCAAGCCGGAACAGGCCGCCGCACCCAAGAAGGCGGCCAATAAAAGGGAGTGAACGACATGGCGAGAACACGACGCGTCACGCGTCGCCAGGCACTGGCGACCGGTGCGACGGCGGCGGCATTGCCCCTGGTCCATATCCGAACCGCGGGCGCCGCGGGCAAGCTGACCTTCGGGATGTGGGATCACTGGGTACCCGACGGCAACAAGGCGGTCATGAAGATCGTCAACGCGTGGGCCGAGAAGAACAAGGTCGACGTGCAGGTCGACTTCCTGTCCTCGACCGGGGAGAAGATCAACCTGACCATGGCGGCCGAGGCCCAGGCCGGACGCGGCCACGATGCCTTCGCCTTCGAGCAGTGGACCGTGCACCAATGGTCCGACAAGCTCGTGCCGATGGATGATGTGGTCGACTCGCTGGTCAAGCAGTACGGCCCGATCGCCAAGGTGAACGAGTACCTGGGCAAGATCGGCGGCAAGTGGATGGCCGTGCCGACCAGCATCGGCAGCGCGCCGCTGTCGATCTGTGCGCGGATCAGCATGATGCAGCAGCATGCCGGGATCGACGTGCGGAAATGGTATCCGGCGGAACCATCGACGCCCGCGACCGGCGCGGCGTGGACCTATGATGCGCAGTTGCGCGCGGCGGAAGCCTGCTTCAAGGCGGGCGTCCCCTTCGCGCTGGGCTGCGGCAGCACGACGGACTCGATCCAGACCTGGGGCGCGACCTTCGCGGCCTTCGGCGCGCATCTGGTCGATGCCAACAAGAAGGTCATCGTCGACAACGACAATGTCCGCATGGCCCTGGAATATGCCAAGAAGCTGCTGCGCTTCATGCCGCCGAGTGTCGCGAGCTATGACAATGCGTCGAACAACCGGGCGTTCATCGCGAACAAGAGCGCGCTGATCTGGAACCCGCCCTCGGCCTGGGCGGTGGCGAAGCGGGACGCGCCGGCGATCGCGGCTGACAGTTGGACCTTCCCCAACCCCGCCGGCCCCAAGGGACGCTTCGTGCCGCACCGGCCGTATTTCTGGGGCGTGTGGCAGTTCGCGCAGAACAAGACCGCCGCGAAGGAACTGATCCATCACTTGATGCAGCGTGAGAACCTGGAGTTGATGAATGTCGCCGCCGTCGGCTACGACATCCCGCCCTTTGAATCGATGTCGGACTTCAAGATCTGGACGGATGTCGAGCCGCCGAAGGGCACGGTCTACAACTATCCGCTGCGACCCTGGCATGGCGGGGAATACTACATCACGGGGTCCTCGGCCCCGCCTGAGATCGCCGTACAAATGTGGAACCGCGCCGTCATCCCAGGCATGGTCGCTCGGCTTTTGAGCGGGAGCACGATCGATCAGTCGATCGCCTGGGCGAAGGATGAACTGGAGGGGTTCCTGTAGGGGGGGCGCTTGTCGTGGTGGGCGCGGGCCCACCCAAGTCGTGGATGGTGGCCCTTCGGCCACCACGACGGCGTATCGGCCTGTGCCCACCATGAACGCTGATTGGCACGGGCCCCCGTGACCGGACACCGATAATATCGCAACGAAACCAAACGCCACGGGGATCGGACCCGTGGCGGGTTCGGCTTACTCGGCGGCTTCGGCGTTGACCTGCGCGAGCTTGGAGATCGCCACGCCCTTGCCGACGCCCGCACGCTCCTTGTACGGGGTCGTATCGATCTCATCGAGTTCGATCGATCCGTTCAGCACGCTCTGCTTCCAGGCCTGGTGCTCGGGTTCATGCGCGGTGAACTCGGGCATCACTTCCTTGGCGAACAGTTCCAGGCTCTCGCAGATATGCTCGTGCGTGTTCTTGCCGGCTTGGTTGAGCAGGATGATCTGGTCGACATGGGAGGCTTCGAACCGGCGCAGCTTGCGGCGGATGGTTTCAGGTGACCCGATCAGGCCGCCCGACAGCGCGCGCGCCTGGGCTTCCGGGTTTTCCTTCTTCCACTTGTTGTACTCGTCCCACATGTTCACCGCACCCGGCGGCGGACGCTCCCGGTTGCGGGCGCCGCTGTACCAGGCCAGGGAGAACTGGAAGAACGTCGCCCCATCGGCGCGGCGACGCGCTTCCTCATCCGTTTCGGCGCACATGAAATAGCTGACCATGGCGATGTTCGGGTTCGCCTGGTAATCGGCCAGCTTCTTCTGCCGCTTGGTGAAGCTGTTGTAGTAGGCATGCACCCAGGCATGCGCCATCTCGGCCGAGAGGAACTGGAAGCCCAGGGCGCCGATGCCGCAGCGGCCGGCCATCTCGATCGTTTCGAGCTGGCTGCACGCCACCCACATCGGGGGATGCGGCTTCTGGATCGGCTTCGGCAGCACGTTGCGCAACGGGAACTTGAAGAACGGGCCGTCGTATTCGCAGCCGCCGTCCTTGAACATCGGCATCACGCAGCGGACACCATCTTCCCAGACCGCCTGCTTGTTCTCCATCTCCCGCCCGAACGGGCCAAGCTCGGTGATCGAGGCGCCTTCGCCCATGCCGAACTCGACGCGGCCGTTGGACACCAGGTCGAGACACGCCACCTTCTCCGCGACGCGCGCGGGATGGTTGGTGGTGAGCTGGATGATGCCGTGACCCAGCCGGATCTGCTTGGTCCGCTGCGACGCGGCGGCGAGGAAGACCTCGGGCTGCGGAGAGTGCGAATACTCCTCCAGGAAGTGATGCTCGACTTCCCAGGCGTAGTGGTAACCCAGCTTGTCGGCGAGTTCGACCTGCGTGAGCGCGTTCTGATAGAGATCACGCTCGGTGTGCAGTTCCCACGGTCGGGGGCATTGCAGTTCATAGAAAATGCCGAATTTCATGGCGGTTCCTCTGTGGCTACCGACGGGTATCGTGCATGAACCGGGTGGTTTTTGGCAAGAGGCGGGGTGCAGGGGCAGCGCCCCGCTCTTCCCAAACCGCCCCTGTCATATCGGTGTCCCGACTGGTATACTGCGGTTCCTCACCAGCCAGGAGCCTCAAGCCGGCATGTCCGACAACGCCGCGACGCCCCCCGATTCGCCCCAGAACGGGTCTGATCCCGAAGCCTATGATGCCGCCTCGATTTCGGTGCTCAAGGGCCTGGATGCCGTCCGTCGGCGACCTGGCATGTATATCGGCGACACCGACGATGGCTCGGGCCTGCATCATATGGCCTTCGAGATCATCGACAACGCGGTGGATGAGGCGCAGGCCGGATTCGCGACCCGCGTCGAGCTGACCCTGAACGGCGATGGCAGCGTCACCGTGCGTGATGACGGCCGCGGCATCCCGACCGACATCCACCAGGAAGAAGGGATTTCGGCGGCCGAGGTCGTTTTGACCAAGCTGCACGCCGGCGGGAAGTTCAACCAGAACTCCTACAAGGTCTCGGGCGGCTTGCACGGCGTCGGCGCCGCGGTGGTGAATGCCCTGTCGGAGTGGATGGAAGTCCGCATCTGGCGCCTGGGGCAGGAGCATTTCATCCGGTTCGAGCATGGCAACACCGTGGCCCCGCTGACCATCGTCGGCCCGACCGACCGTGTCAGCGGCACGGAAGTCACGTTCAAAGCCAGCCCCGGCACCTTCACCAAGACCGAGTTCGACTACGCGCTGCTGGAACGCCGGCTGCGGGAACTGGCCTTCCTCAACTCCGGCGTCGCCATCGTCCTGCGCGATGAGCGTCATGCCGAGGTCGTGGAAACCCAACTGCGCTACGATGGCGGCCTGGTGGCCTTCGTCGAATATGTCGACCGCTCCAAGCACGCGGTGTTCACGCCGCCGATCAGCTACCGCGCGCCGCTGGACCAGCAAGGCATTCGCGTGGAGTTCGCGCTGTCGTGGAACGATTCGTACCACGAGACGATGCTGTGCTTCACGAACAACATCCCCCAGCGCGACGGCGGCACGCATCTGGCGGGTTTCCGCCAGGCGCTGACCCGCGTCGTGACCAAATACGCCGAGGGCATGGGCAAGAAGGACAGCCTGGCCCTGGTGGGCGAGGACATGCGGGAGGGGATGACCGCCATCCTCTCGGTCAAGGTGCCGGACCCGAAATTCTCCTCCCAGACCAAGGACAAGCTGGTCAGTTCCGAGGTCCAGCCGGTGGTGCAGGCCGCGGTCGCCGATGCGGTGTCGCATTGGTTCGAGACGCATCCGCGCGAGGCCAAGTCGATCATCCAGAAGGTGATGGACGCGGCCTCCGCCCGTGAAGCCGCCCGTAAGGCGCGCGAACTGACGCGGCGCAAGGGCGTGCTGGATATCTCCACCCTGCCGGGCAAGCTGGCCGACTGCCAGGAGCGTGATCCCGCCAAGTGCGAAATCTTCATCGTCGAGGGTGACAGCGCCGGCGGCTCCGCCAAGCAGGGACGCGACCGGAAGTTCCAGGCGATCCTGCCGTTGAAGGGTAAGATCCTGAATGTGGAGCGCGCGCGGTTCGACCGCATGCTCTCCAGCCAGGAAATCGGCACGCTGATCACGGCCCTCGGCACCGGCATCGGCCAGGGCGCGGTGGAGCAGGGGGGCTTCGATGCCTCCAAGCTGCGCTATCACCGCATCGTGATCATGACCGACGCCGACGTCGACGGATCGCATATCCGCACGCTGCTGCTGACCTTCTTCTTCCGCCAGATGCGCGAACTGATCGAGCGGGGGCATCTGTATATCGCCCAGCCGCCGCTGTACCGCGCCAAGCGTGGCGGGGATGAGCGGTATCTGAAGGACGACGCCGCGCTGGAATCCTTCCTGCTGGACAAGGCCCTGGGCGATGCTCGCCTGACCTATGCCAACGGGACGGTGCTGGAGACGACCGAACTGCGGCAGGAGATCAAGCTGCTGCGGGAGGCGACGATGAACCTCCGCCGCCTGGCGCCGAATATCCCGGTGGCGTTGCTGGAACAGGCCGCCATTGCCGGCGTGCTGACCACCGATTCGACCCGCGCCATGGCCGCGGCGCCGGATTTCGCCCGCCGGTTGAATGCCGTGTCGCTGCCAACCGAGCAGGGCTGGGTTGTCAGTGCCGATTCGGGCGTGGTGCTGTCGCGCACCGTCCGTGGCGTCGCCGAACGGCACGCGGTGGAGGCCTCGGCCCTGCGCAGCGCCGAAGCGCGCTGGCTGGCTGATCGCGCGCCGATGCTGGCGGAGCGGTTTGGGGAGCCGGCGACTTTGAAGCTCGACTCCCGGGAGTCCCGGCCGGCTGGTCCGGCGAGCGCCTTCGACTCGATCATCACCCATGGCCGCCGCGGCCTGTCGGTGCAGCGCTTCAAAGGCCTGGGGGAGATGAACCCCGACCAGTTGTGGGAAACCACGCTCGACCCCGCCATCCGCACGCTGCTCCAGGTCCGGATCGGCGATGGGGAGGAAGCGGCGCAGGTGTTCTCCACGCTGATGGGCGACGTCGTGGAACCGCGGCGCGACTTCATCGTGGGCAATGCCCTCAAGGTCGCGAACCTGGACGTCTGATGCGGGTTTTCGTCCTCGGCAAGCCGCGTGAGGTCACGCACTGGACCGAGGACTGCCTCGCCGGTTTCCAGGCCGGGGGGCATGAGACCGCTTTGGGCGTCACCCGCGATGCCCGGATCGGCGCGGGACTCGAACGCCTGCTGATGGCGGGGTGGACGGGCGCCTTCCCCGTCCGTCGCATCCTGGCCGCGATCCGCGTCTTCCGCCCCGATCTGATCCTGGCCGTACGCGCTTTTGCCACCCCTCTGCCCATTCTGGAGCAGGTGGCCGCCATGCCAGGCCGGCCGCCGCTGCTGGGCTGGGTCGGGGATGGGTTCTCCGCCGCCGATCGCCCCGTGGCCGATCTGTTCGACGCGGTTGCCTATACTGATACGGGCCTGGTGACCCAGCACGCCGAGCTGGGGTTCAAACCCCCCGCGTCCTACCTGCCGCACGCCGCCAATCCGCGCCTCGATGGCCCGCCCGTGACCCGCCAGCCCCGCCTGGTCTTCGTCGCCAATCCCACCGCCCATCGCCGGGCGGTGATCGAGGGGCTGACACAGCCGATCACCCTGGTCGGCCCCGCCTGGACGCCCATCCCGGGCATCGACCACACGATTCAGGCCCAACGCGTCGGGGTGGAGGAACTGGGGACGCTCTACCGCACCCATCTCGGGGTGCTGAACATCCATCACGAGAGCAACGTGGTCGACGGCCTCAACCAGCGGCACTTCGACCCCGCTTTGTCGGCCACGCCCGTGCTCACCGACGCCCAGGCGGACCTGCCCCGCTGTTTCGAACCAGGCCGAGAAATCCTGGTTTGGCACGACGCCGCGGAACTGAACGACCTGCACGCCCGCATGCTGCGCGAACCGGAATGGGCACAGGCCATCGGCACCGCGGCCCAGCGGCGGGTGATGGCGGAGCACCTCTATGCGCACCGGTTGGCGGCTTTGGCGGGCCTTGGGTAGGAAGGGTTGGGGCTTTGCCCCAAGCCCCACAAGGGGGCGCTGCCCCCTTGACCCCCGCCAAGGGCCGAGCCCTTGGAACCATTCGTTTTTTGGGGGGATTGCAGGAGGGGCCAACCCGGACCTTGCACGGTCGCGGTTGGCCCCTCCTGCAATCCCCCCAAACGGAGTGGTTTCCAAAGGGCTGTGCCCTTTGGTGGGGTTAAGGGGCAAAGCCCCTTATGGGGTCTGGGGCAACGCCCCAGCGCTTCCTCTCCCAGGGCTTGCCAAACCGCCAGCCCGGGACATTGATGGTGGTCGTGACAACGACATCTCCCCTGGGCCTCATGGCCACGCGTCGTCTTGGTCCCTTGGTGATTGCCCAGGCCTGTGGCGCGCTGAATGACAACTTGGTCAAGAATGCCATGGTTGTTCTTGCACTTTTTACTTTGGGCATGGGGGGGGCGGGGTTGTCGGCCCTGGCCGGGGCTTTGTTCATCGCGCCGTATATTCTGTTCTCGGCCACCGCCGGGAAGCTGGCCGACCGGCTGTCCAAGTCGCGTCTGATCGTCATCTACAAGGCGGCCGAGGTCGGACTGATGGCCGCCGCCGCGTTGGCGTTCTGGTCCGAGAGCGTGCCGGCCCTGCTGTGCGTGCTGTTCGGCCTGGGGCTGCAATCGGCGATGTTCGGTCCGGTCAAGTACGGCATCCTGCCGGAGTTGCTGAAGGCCGACGAACTGGTCGGGGGCAACGGGGCGGTGGAGGCGACAACCTTCCTCTCGATCGTCTGTGGCACGGTGGTGGGTGGCGCGTTGATTTTGCTCGACCGCGGCACGTTGGCGGTGGGCGCGGCGGGGCTGGCGCTGTCGGTGGTGGGGCTGTTCGCGGCGATGCGGATCCCGGCGCAGCCGCCGGCCGATGCCAGTTTGCGGGTGAGTTGGAATCTGTTTGCCGAGACCGGGCGCATCCTGCGGACCGCCCGCGGGGTGCGGCCGATCTGGCTGGCCTTGCTCGGGGTTTCCTGGTTCTGGACGATGGGCGCCACGCTGATGACCGAGTTCCCGGTGATCGCCCGCGACACGCTGCATTCGGACGGGACGGTGCTGACGCTGCTGCTGACGGTGTTCGCGGTGGGGGTTGGCGTGGGCTCGATCGGTTGCGCCTATGCGTTGCGAGGGGCCTTGTCGGTGCGGCTGGTGCCCTGGGCGGCATTGGGGATTTCGCTGTTCTGCGCCGATTTCGCCTGGGCGGGGTGGATGGCGGCGGCGGATGGCGGCCTGGCCTCGGCCCGGGCGGTGGCGGGTAGCTGGCACGGCTGGCGGATGATGGCGGACCTGTTCCTGCTGGCGGTGTGCGGGGGCGCGTTCTCGGTGCCGTTATACGCCGTGATGCAGCACGCGGCGGCGCGACAGGAGCGGTCGAGGATGGTGGGCGCGAACAATGTGATGAACGCGCTGTTCATGGTGGCGGGGGCCGCCGCGGCGGCTTCCCTGGCGGCGGCTGGGCTGGATGCACCGGCGGTGCTGCTGGTGGCGGCTGGGGTCAATCTGGTGGTTAGCGTTTGGGTCTGGCGGGTTTTGGGTGGGTTGGGGGAGGGGTGATGGCGGGATAGACGGCCGAACCCATCATGGAAATCGCCTTCGCGCAGGTCCAGGACCCCGACGCCCTCGGCCTGCAATGGCGTGGTCTGGAGGCGGAAAGCGACGCCTCCTTCTTCCAGGGCTGGACCTGGACCGGCACGCTGTTCGCCGAACGCTTCCCCACCCCGTGGGTTCTCACCGCGCGACAGGGCGCCCGGACCGTCGCGCTCGGTCTGTTCAACCAGGCTGCGGGCACGCTGCATCTGGGTGAAAGCGGCGTCCCCGCCCGCGATGCGATCTATATCGAGCACAACGGCCTCCTCATCGCCCGCGACCAGCCGCCCGACCTGCGCGACCGCCTGATCGACCACCTCCGCCGCAACGCCGCCGCCATCAAGGCGCAAACCGGCACCACCCGTATCCGCCTGAGCGGGATCGGCGCGCCCACGCTCCACGCCCTCTCCCGCGCCGGCATCCTCCGCGGGACCACCCGGATCGAGCCGGCCTGGTTCACCGACCTCGCGCCCGGGTTCATGGACCGACGCAGCGCCAACACACGCCGGATGATCCGGGAGTCGCGCCGCTATTACGAAGCCTTCGGCCCTCTGACAGTGACGCGCGCGACAACGCCGGCCGAGGCTGACCATTTCCTCTCAGAACTGATAACGTTGCATCAGGCCTACTGGACCGCCCGCGGCAAGCCCGGTGCCTTCGCCAATCCGTTCCTGGAGCGTTTCCACTGCGCCCTGATCCGGACCGGCCTGCCGCGTCATGAAATCGACCTGATGTGCGTATCCACACCGACAAAACCCCTCGGCGTGCTGTATAATTTCCGCCACAACGGCCGCATCCTCGCCTATCAGAGCGGCTTCCACCACGACGACCCCGACCGCCGCCAGCGCCCCGGCATCGTCGCCCACGTCGCCGCGATCGAGGCCGGCATCGCCGCCGGCGACCGGACCTATGATTTCCTCGCAGGGGACGCGGACTACAAGCGCAGCCTCTCGGACAGCTACCGTGTCATGGCATGGTGTCAGGCGGACCTGGCGCGTTGAGCGCCGCTCGTCGCAGATGCGGCCTCAGCCGTCCCGTCAGGAACAGGCCCAGCATCCGGAAATCACTCAGCAGGGACCAGAAGGGATGGCCGAAGGTCGCGGGCTTGTTGCCCTCGATCCCGAAATGACCGGCCCAGGCGAAGGCGTATCCGACCACCGGCGCCGCCGCCAACCACCACGGGTTGCTCGCCACGCCCAGCGCCAGGCACGCCAGGGCCAGCGACGTGCCCGCATAATGCAGCGCCCGCGTCGCCGGACGAGCATGCGCCCGCAGATACACCAGCCAGAACGCCGCGTAGGTCACGTCCCTGTCCCCCGCTCATAAACCGGTTCCGATCGGCCCCCACGGCGGCTATGCTGGGGGTTCAAACCAGGAGGCTTCCCCATGGCACCGCCGCCCCCCTTTGGCGCCAATTCCGCCGCCGCTCGTGACATCGCCAACGTCCTGCATCCCTATACCGACCTGAAAACACACCAGGAAGTCGGCCCCGTCGTCATCTCCCGCGGGAAGGGCGTCCGCGTCTGGGACGACGCCGGGAAGGAGTATATCGAGAGCGTGGCCGGCCTGTGGTGCGCCTCCCTGGGCTTCGACAATGAACGCCTCGTGCAGGCGGCCGTCACCCAGATGCGGAAGCTGCCCTTCTACCACGCCTTCACCGCCAAGTCGCACGAACCCGCCATCGATCTGGCCGAGATGCTGATCGAACGCGCCCCCGTGCCCATGAGCAAGGTGTTCTTCGCCAATTCCGGATCGGAGGCAAACGACTCCGCCATCAAAATGATCTGGTACATGAACAATGCGCTCGGCCGCCCCAAGAAAAAGAAGATCATCGGTCGTATCAAAGGTTATCATGGCATCACGATCGGGTCCGCGTCGCTGACCGGGCTGCCGGCGAACCATCGCAGCTTTGACGTGCCTCTGCCTGGCTTTGTCCACACGATGACGCCGCATTTCTACCACGCCGGCCTGCCGGGGGAATCAGAGGAGGATTTCGCCACTCGTTGCGCCGATGAACTGGAAAAGCTGATCCTGGCGGAAGGGCCGGACACGGTCGCCGCCATGTGGGCCGAACCGATCATGGGCGCGGGCGGCGTGATCGTGCCGCCCAAGGGATACTTCCCGAAGATCCAGGCGGTGCTTCGTAAGTATGACGTGCTGCTGGTTGTTGATGAGGTGATCTGCGGCTTCTGGCGCACCGGCAACTACTGGGGCAGCCAGACGCTGGACATTCAGCCGGACATCCTGACCTGCGCCAAGGCGCTGTCCGCGTCCTATCTGCCGATCAGCGCCTGCCTGGTGAATGATCGCGTGTTCCAGGCTTTGGCCAAGGAAAGCAATGAGATCGGGACGTTCGGCCATGGCTTCACCTACTCGGGCCACCCGGTTCCCGCGGCCGTCGCGATCGAGACGCTGAAGATCTACGACGAAACCGACATGGGCGGGCACATCGCCCAGGTCGGGCCGCATCTGCAATCGGAACTGCGGCGGCTGTTCGCGGACCATCCCCTGGTCGGAGAGGTGCGGGGCACCGGCCTGATCGCGGCGATGGAACTGGTAGCCGACAAGACGACGCGCACGAACTTCGATCCCAAGGCGAAGGTCGGGCCCAGGCTGACGAAGATCCTGGAGGAGAACGGCGTGATCGGCCGAGCGTCGATCAACGATACGCTGTGCTTCAGCCCGCCGCTGATTATCTCGCGGGAGGAAATCGATGAGTTGCTGACCCGCGTTGGGAAGTCTCTGGACGAACTGACGGTGCAACTGCGGCGGGAACAGATCGCCGTCGTCCGCTGATCGCCGCCTTCGACTCCCTCCCCCCTTGAGGGGGAGGGCCGGGGAGGGGGGTAAACAACCCCCCGGAACCATGGGTTTGGTTGCGCCCCTGTCACGCTGGATTTCCCCCCGTTCCTGCCCCAGAGTGGTGGGGAGGTGGAACAGCAGCATGGCGACCACGAAGCCGATCCAGTACGAACCCGGAAAGCCCATCAGGGTCTTCCTCGCCTCCCCCGGCGATGTGCCGGACGAACGGGCGTTCGTCCGCGACCACCTGCGCGAGGTTCTGCCGAACACCGTCAAGCGCCTGGGCCAGCGGGATATCGCGTTTGAGGTCGTCAGTTGGGACGACAAGCACGATCCGCTGACCATGCCCGCCCATCTGACGCCGCAGCAAGCGGTGATCCAATACAAGGGCGCGCCCCGTGACTGCGACATCGTCATCGTGATCGTCGCCAGCCGTCTTGGCACCCATCTGTCGCTGGACACGTTCGCGAAGCCGGACAAGACAGCCTATCAATCCGGGACCGAGTGGGAATTTCTCGACGCCTGGACCGCTGATCCACAACCGCTGATCTTGGTCTTTCATCGCGAGGATGTACCGGACATCAAAGCGAATGATCCCGAGCGGCGGGAGAAGAACCGCCAACTCGATCTGGTCGAGGCGTTCTCCGCGCAGTTCAAGAACCCCGACCGTTCCGCGCGCGGCGGCTACCAGACCTATGACGGCATCGAGGACTTCAAGACGAAGTTCCGCACCGCGATGGAAACGATCCTCCCGACCAGCCCGCGACCGTCCGAGCCACAACCCGCCCAGCCATCCACCCCCATCCCCCTGCCACACCTCTGCTACGGCCGGGACACCGACATTGCCACCATCACCGCCGCCCTCACCCCAGGCGCCGCCGTCCTCGTCCATGGCCCGGGCGGCATCGGCAAGACAACCATCACCCAGCAGGCCGCCCACCACGACGACGTGAAAGCCCGGTTCCTCGACCGCCGCTGGTTCGTCGAACTCGACACCGCCACCGACCGGGACACCTTCGACTCCCAGCTTCTGCTCGGCCTGCACCTCTCCCCCACCGCCGGGTTCGCCGCCGCCGTCCATCGCCTGGGACAGGCGCCCGCCTTGCTGGTGCTGGACAATCTCGAAACCCCCTGGGAAGCCGACCCGCTCGCGATCGAGGCCCGGATCAGCCAACTCGCCGCCATCCCCGGCCTGACCCTGCTCGCCAGTTTCCGGGGGGATGAGCACGTGGGCGGCGCGCGCTGGTCCCCGCGCCATCCGGTCGCGCCTTTGTCCGACCCCGATGCGCGCGCCTTGTTCCTGGAAATCGCCGGCGCCGCCAAATCCACCGACCCCGACCTGCCCGCATTCCTGCACTCGCTCGGCGGCGTCCCTTTGGCGATCTGCCTGACCGCCCGCCGAGCGGCGCGGCATCCGACGTTGGCGGGGCTGTGGGGGGAGTGGAGGCGCCTCGGCCCCGAGGTCGCCAGTCTGAACGCTGGAGCGAAACATCGCCTGTCCTCGGTGACGTATTCGATCGCCTTGTCGCTCGGGTCGAGCCGCATGACGCTGGATGCGCATCGCCTGTTCGCGATCCTGGGCCAGTGCCCGGCTGGCCTTTCCCCCTCGGACCTCATCGCCATGTTCGGCGACGCTGCCTTCACCGCCGAGGAAGCGCTGTGCGGCACCGGCTTGGCGTATCTGCGCCCAGACCGTCGGTTGGACCTGCTGCCCCCGGTGCGTGATCACGCCCGCCGCGCCTGTCTACCGACGGGCGACGACGCCACCGCCTGGTGCCGGCATTTCCTGGATCGCGCCCGTACCGAGGGCGAGAAGATCCTGGCCGACGGCGGCGCTGAGGCCCTGGCCGCCCTGACGCCGGAGGTCGCGAATATCGACGCCGCCCTGCGCGCCGCCCCCGGTCTGGGCTTGCGGCAACCGGCAGTGGCGGCACTGAATGGCGTGCATGGCCTGCTCTCGGCCAGCGGCGCCGGCAGCCCCGCCGTGCTGGCCGCGCTGGCCGATGCCTGCCGTGCCGCCGATGACGCGGCGGGTGAGGCGGCATGTCATTTCTGGCATGCCGTGATTTCCTTCGACCGCTCGGACCACGAAGGGGCGCGTGCGCGACTTGAGGGAGCCTTGGCGCTGTACCGGCGCGTGGGGGATGTGGTCGGAGAGGCGAACTGCATCCAAGGCCTGGGCCACATCGCGCTCCACCGCTCGGACCACGATGGGGCACGTGCGCGGTATGAGGAAGCCTTGCCGCTGTTCCGGCGCGTGGGTTCTGTGCTGGGAGAGGCGAACTGCATCAAAAACCTGGGCGACATCGCACTCCGCCGCTCGGACCACGAAGGGGCGCGTGCGCGGTATGAGGAAGCCTTGCCGCTGTACCGGCGCGTGGGTTCTGTGCTGGGAGAGGCGAACTGCATCCGAAGCCTGGGCGACATCGCGCTCCGCCGCTCGGACCACGAAGGGGCGCGCGCGCGGTATGAGGAAGCCTGGCCGCTGTTCCGGCGGGTGGGAGATGTGGTGGGAGAGGCGAACTGCATCCTCGGCCAGGGGCGCGTCGCGGCGGCGCTCGGCGACACGGCAACCGCCCGCGCTCGGGCCGAGGCGTCGCTGGCGCTGTATCAGCGTATCCACGCCACGCACAGCATCGCCATCGCGCATGAGGACCTCGCCGCTGTGTCCACCGGCGCCGAACGCGCCGCCCATGTCGCGGCGGCCAAGGCGGCGTGGCGGGAGATGGGGCTGGAACACGAGGTGGCGGACGTCGAACGCCGCTTCGGATAGCGGGTCGGGTGGTCGCGGCAGACGCCCGGTTCCTCTCCCCCATCCCCGCCAAACCGCCCCCCATCGCCTGAAGCGCCCGCTGCCACCTCCGGGGCAAGGTCCCAAACGCCTGGCTCCCTGGCGGTGGCCGGGACAGGCCCGGCCATGACGGGGGGGGAGAGGGCGGGGGCGGGACGCGCGGGCACGGACATTCACCACCCGTCCCCCCAACCTCTCCACACCAAACACCTCCTCCAGCCGTCCCCGGCCACACCACCCCATCTTGACAATATTCCTATTTCCTGCTACTCTCCGCCCCCCTCCCCACGCAGAGACACCCAGGGTCATGCCCGCCCAATTCCCCCCACCCACCAACGCCCCCCTCTCCGGCCCCATCGGCCCGCTCCCCGCCGCCTTCTCCCGCGTGCTGCTCCGCCAACTCCTCGCCACCCGCGTCGACGACACCACCATGACCGACGCTCGGCGCCTCGCCCAATGGGAGTCCGCCCGTCAGGCCCTGCTGTCCTTCGAACCAGCCGACCCGATGGAGGCCATGCTCGCCGCGCAGGCCGTGGCGGCGCATGGGGCCGCGACCGACTGCCTCCGCCAGGCCGCCCACCGCGCATCCGCCGCCCCGGCGGACCCCCACACCGCCCGCCTGTATGCAAACGCCGCCGACCTGATGCAAAGCTACCAAACGATCCTGCGACAGTTGGAGCGGCATCGCGGCTGGGCCACCAGCAAGCGTCCCTACCGTCGCTGACTTTTTTCCTACGGTCGAACCCCATGTCCGGTGAGAAACCCACCCCGCCCAACCCCCACGGACAAGCCGTTTCCCCCTCGGCCGAACCGCCGGCGACCCTGAGGAACGGCAACCCCCGCCGGGACCTGTCGACCTTGCCCTGCTGCGGCGCACGCACCCGGCAGGGCCTGGCGTGCCGGCAGCCCGCGATGCGGAACGGACGGTGCCGCTTCCATGGCGGCAAAAGCACCGGCGCCCGGACGGAGGCCGGCGCGGCGGCGCGCACCGCGGCGCATACGAAGCATGGGATGTATGGCGATGCCGGGCGGCGCCTGGCCGCTCTCGTGCGCGTGCTGCGCGTGTCCAGTCGGTTGATGAGCAAGGGCATTTACCCCTCCGCCACCGACCCCACCTTCGGCCACTGGATCGCCGCTCGGCTGGCACAGGAGGCAGCGGCGCGGGTGCCGGCCCCGGAACCACCGGACCCGCCGGAGCCGGAACCGTCCCAGCCCGAGCCCCGTTCCGCCGCGGTTCTGCATGCGGTGACCCCGCCCCGGGCGGCGTGGCTGGCGCGGCCTGTCCCGGTCTGGCGGGCCGGGTCCTGCGCCCGGCACCAATGGCCGCCCTTGGCATTGGCGGTTGCGCTGGCGGGGCGGCGGGATGACGGGCCTCGTGGCGGGCGGGGGCCGCCGGTCAACCGGTGGGACGGGTGATGTCACGCGGTTGGGGTGCGGGCGATGGTCCCCGGCCCAAGGCCGGGGATGACGGTTTGGCGGGGCGGGGGCGGCATGTGGCAACGGAACCGACGCCCAAGCCCGGCGTTCCAGGCCCCGACCCCAACCCCTACCGGAACAACCCCACCACCCCATACGTCACCGCCGCGATGGCGGCCGAGGCCGGGATCGTGATCACCCAGGCCACCACGATATTCCCCGCCACGCCCCAGCGCACGGCCGAGGTCCGCCTGGCCGCCCCAACCCCCACGATCGCGCCCGTGATCGTGTGGGTCGTCGACACCGGCACGCCCAAGGCGGTCGCGGTGAATAGGGTGATCGCGCCCCCCGTCTCGGCGCAGAACCCCTGCATCGGGGACAGGCGCGTGATCTTTGATCCCATCGTGTGGACGATCCGCCACCCGCCGAACAGCGTCCCCAGCCCCATCGCAAGCTGGCAGGTGATCACCACCCAGAACGGGACATGAAACGTCTCCCCCAGCAATCCCTGGGAGAACAGAAGAACCGCGATGATCCCCATCGTCTTCTGCGCGTCATTCCCGCCATGGCCGAGCGAATACATGGAAGCGGAGACGAACTGGAGCCAGCGGAAGGAACTGTCGACAACAAAGGGCGTGGTCCGGGAAAACAGCCACGACACGATCAGCACCAGGAACAGGGCCAGCAGCAGCCCGACCAGAGGCGACAGGATGATCGCGAACAGCGTCTTCCCCAGCCCCGACCAGACGATCGCCGCCAGGCCGGACTTGGCCGTGCCCGCTCCCAGGATGCCGCCCACCAGCGCGTGAGAGGATGACGACGGAATCCCCAACCCCCAGGTGATCAGGTTCCAGGCGATGGCGCCTGATAGGGCTCCGAAGATCACCGACGGGTCGATGATCCCGGCGTCCACGATGCCCGTCCCGATCGTCTTGGCCACATGCAGGCCAAAGAACAGGAAGGCGATGAAGTTGAAGAACGCCGCCCAGGCCACGGCGTATTGCGGGCGAAGAACCCGGGTCGAGACGATGGTCGCGATCGAGTTCGCCGCGTCATGCAGCCCATTGAGGAAGTCGAACAGCAGCGCGACCAGGATCAGGCCGTAGAGCAGCGGCAGGGCGAGTTGGGCATCCATCGGTCAGATATGCTCGACCACGATGCCTTCGATCTCATTCGCCGCGTCGTCAAACCGGTCCACGATCCGCTCCAAATGGTCCAGCACCTCCCGCTCGGCGATGAACCTCAGGGCGTCGTTGGGCATGCAGCGGCGGTATAGCTCGGTCACCCCGGCGTCGTGGAGGTCGTCGGCCTCTCCCTCCACCCGGCGGATCTGTTCGCAGAGTTCATTGATGCGGGAGGCATTGGGGCTCATGCGGGACAGCAGGGGGACGGCTTCGCGCAGGAGGACGGCGCAGCGGACGATGGCGTCGCCCATGCGGACATAGTCGGGGTCGAAGGTCGTGATCTCGAACAGGACGATGGTCTTGGCGCACTTCTTCATCTGATCGATCGTGTCGTCCATGCGGCTGATCAGGCCCTGGATGTCGCCGCGGTCGAAGGGGGTGACGAAGGTCCGGCGGACGGCCTGCACGACCTCCCGCGTGATGGCGTCGGCGTCGTCTTCGGCCGTCAGGACGGTGGGGTAGTGGCGGAGGACGGCATCCCCCCCGTTCAGCATGCCCCGCAGTTCCTCGGCCCCGCGGACGATGGCGTCGGCGTGGCGGGCGTACATGTCAAAGAATTGCTCTTCGCGCGGCATGAGCCGGCGAAACCAGCGAAACATCACGAGTCGACCCCCTTGACCTCGAACCGTATGGGGGCGGTCATTACGGCGGATAAGTTCGATTGTCATCCAATTGTAATACGACGGCTTGTGCGGCAGCGTGCTGGGATGGCCTCTGACGCACCCCATTTGCCTGACCCCTCCGTGGCTGAGTTCCGCCGGCGCACCGATGTGGCGTCCCGGGATGCCTCCATCACCCTGGCGCTGACGCTGCCGACGGATACGGTGCTGTATCTGCTGCTGCCTTTGCACGCGGCGGGGTTCGGGGTGACGCTGGCCGAGGCGGGGGTGCTGCTGGCGGCCAACCGGCTGGTCCGGATCATCGGGTATGGCTGGGTTGCGCGGAGCTATGAGCGGTATGGCGCCCGGATCTGCTGCATGGTGGCGGTGCTGGGGGCGGCGGCGTCCTCCTTCGGATACGCGCTGTTGCCGGGGCTTTGGACGCTGCTGGCCTGCCGGCTGTTGTGGGGGCTGTCCTTCGCGGCGATGAACATCGCGACCCAGGCCATCGCGACGGCGGAGCCTCATGGTGCCGCCCGCCGCAGTGGTCGAAGCCGAGCGATCATTGCCGCGGGGCCGATGGTGGCGCTGATGGCGGGGGCAGGGATCGCCGAGTTCTGGGGCGCGCCCATCGTGTTCATCCTGCTGGGGATTGTGGCCCTGGGGGCGTTCCCCTTCGCCATGCGCCTGCCCGGCGGCCATGGGCAGAAGGTGGCGGGGGGGCCTCGGTTCGCGCTGCCGTCTCGGCTGGACATGTGGTCGTTCATCCAGGGGCTGGGGTTGGATGGGCTGTTCGTGCTGGGGCTTTCGGTTCTGGCGGCCGAGGCGCTGCCGAGCGGTGCCGGCCTGGCGGCGGGGGCGGCGCTGACGCTGCGCTATGTCTCGGAACTGGTGCTGAGCCCGGTGGGCGGCCGGTTGGGGGAGCGGTACGGGTCGCTGCGGATGCTGATCCTGCTGTCGTTAATCTCGGCCGCGGGGTTGGGGCTGATCGGAATGGGGGCGCTGTGGGTGGGCGCGCTGGGTGTGGTGGGGCTGCGAGGGCTGCTGCAACCCTTGGCTCCTCCGGTTGCCGCGGCCCTGGTGCCCCCCTCCGAACGGGTGAGCGCCCTGGCGCGGCTGGCGACGTGGCGCGACCTGGGGGCGGGGATCGGGCCGCTGATCGCGGGGGCGCTTCTGCCGATCGTGCCGAGCATACTGTTGTACGGGGCGGCGGCTTTGGGGTTGGCGGCTTCGGCTTTGTCGCTGCACCTGGTTCGACGGAAGGGGTGAACGTGGCGGGATCAGGCTGATGCCGTGAGAATTCTTGACGTGCGTTAGTTATTGTGACAAGCGGCACCCGCGTTTGAAACGAGATTGTTCCCTTTGCCTCATTGCGCGGTCCAGCATTTATGTGACGCCATCTATGGCGACGGGCCTGCCGCCCACTTGTCTCGCATGCGCCGGAGCAATCCGGGGCGCTCTGGGCCAGCGGATCGAAGTCACGGTTCGGGATCGTGCACCGATCCAGCCCACCACCGCCCATCCGTAACCGTCTCGCCAGACCGCCCGCGCCCTGGCATCCTGTCGCCCGGTTTCCCCGTCAGGATCGGCATCGCCCCATGGCTCGTCTGAGTGTCAACCTCAACAAGGTCGCGCTGCTGCGCAATTCCCGCCGCACCGGCGTCCCCGATCTGGCGCGCTTCGCCCGGATCGCCCTGGCCTCGGGCGCCGAGGGCCTGACTGTCCACCCCCGTCCCGATGAACGCCATATCCGCGGCAGCGACATCCCCCTGCTGACCGCCGCGATGGCCGGGAAGCGGCCGGCGATGGAGTTCAACATCGAAGGCTACCCCGACGACCGCCTCCTCGAAATCCTCCGAGAGGCTCGGCCCGAGCAATGCACCCTGGTGCCGGACGCGCCCGATGCCTTCACGTCGGAGGAAGGGTGGAAGCTCGACCCCGAACAGATGGCGATTGCCCAGGCCTCGATCGCCGCGATCCAGGCGATCGGCTGCCGGGTCGTGCTGTTCATCGACCCCGATCCGGCCGTCCCGGCGCGGGTGCGGGAATCAGGGGCGGATGGGGTGGAAATTTACACCGGCGCCTATGCCGAGGCCTTCCGCCACGGCCGCCACGCCCCGATCCTGGCCGCCATCGCCGCGACCGCCCGGGCGGCGGAGAGCATTGGTCTGGTCGTGAACGCCGGCCACGACCTGAACCTGCTGAACATCCCCGCCTTGATCGAGGCGGTACCGTTCCTGGCCGAAGCCTCGATCGGCCATGAACTGACGGCGGATGCGCTGGAAATGGGGTTCAGCGCGACCGTCGCCGCCTATGCCGCGGCCTTGCGCAGGTAGGGGAGGGACCTAGCGCTTCGGCCCGTCATCATCGAACAGGATGCGGTTGGCGGAGCCCTCCAGGTCCTCGTACTGGCCGGAGCGGAGGGACCAGAGGAACACCCCCAACCCCGCACCGCCCAGGACCAAGCTGCCGAACAGCAGATACAGAACGACGGTCATGAGACCCTCCCGGCCCGGAAGCTGTTGGCGATGACGAGGATGGACGAACTGGACATCGCCGCCGCCGCCACCCAGGGGGTGACGTAGCCGGCCACGGCCAACGGCACCATCAGGACGTTGTACCCGATTGCCAGCACCAGGTTTTCCCGCATGACCCGCCGAGCACGACGGGCGGTGGAGATGAGGTTGGTGACGGGGGAGAGGCCGTGGCCCTGGAACACCGCGTCGGCCACGGTCTGGCTGATATCGGCTGCGGTCGAGGGGGAGGCCGAGACATGCGCGGCGGCAAGGGAGGGGCTGTCGTTCAGCCCGTCCCCGACCATGAGGACGTGATGGCCTTGGGCTCCCATGGCCTCGACGGCCGCGACCTTGTCGACGGGTGATTGCCCGGCCTGCCAGGAGGTAATGCCGAGGGTCTCGGCGATCCGGGCCACGGCGGCCGGGTTGTCCCCGGACAACAGGTGGACGCCGAACCCCATGCCCTTGAGCCGGGACACGACGGCGGTCGCGTCGGGGCGAGGGTGTTCGTCGAAGCCGAAGCGGACGGGAGGGTGACCTGGACGGGTCAGCCAGAGTTCGGGGGATGCCGCACTTTGCCTGGTCCCGTCTTGAGTGGGAGAGGCAGTGCCGGTCCCATCCTGCTCCCTCCCCCCTTGAGGGGGACGGTTGGGGTGGGGGGTGGATACCCCCCGGACTGTGCCGCGGTACCCCTCCCCCCAACCTCGGTCCGCTTCGCGGCCCAAGCCCTCAAGGGGAGGGGGAGAAGATGGGCCACCATCCACACAAAACCCCCAACTCCCCAGCCGCACATCCCCCGCAGCCAAACCCCGCCCAGCATGCTCGACCACATCCTCCCGCCCCGCCACCGGCCCTGCGGCCGCGACCAGCGCCCGGGCCAGAGGGTGCCGGCTGCTGGCAGCCAGGGACGCAGCGACGGACAGCGCCTCGGGGTCCAGACCCTCCCGCACCAGCGCCAACGACGGTTCGGTCAGGGTCCCCGTCTTGTCGAAGACGACCGTATCCACCTCGGCCAGCCGTTCCAGCGCGGACGGGCTCTTTAGCAGGACCCCCGCCCGGAACAGACGGGACGTCGCGATGACCTGCACCGCCGGCACGGCCAGAGCCAAGGCACAGGGGCAGGTGATGATCAGGACGGCGGCGGCGATCAGCAGCGACTCGTTCAACGAGGCCCCGGCGCCGAAATACCACCCGAGGAAGGTCAGCAGCGCGGCCAGATGGACCGCCGGCGCATAGGCCCGTGCCACCCGGTCGGCCAGCACCACAAAGCGGGAGCGGCGGGCCTCGGCTGCCTCGATCAGCCGCACGCATTCCGCCAGCAGGGTCGCCCCGCCGGTCGCGGTGGCGCGGACCACGAGTGGCTCGCCCAGGTTCAGCGTTCCGGCGAAGACCTGCCCGCCGGGGATCACCGCGACCGGCAGGCTTTCCCCGGTCACCAGGCTGGTGTCCACGGACGACGCGCCGCGTTCCACCGTGCCATCGGCGGCCACGCGCTCTCCGGTCCCGACCAGGATACGGTCACCCGGGTTGATGGCATGCTGGCCGAGGCGAACGGTGGTCCCGTCGGGCCGCAGCACGGCTGCATCAACAGCCCGCAGCGTCAGCAACTGTTCGGCGATGGCCCGCGCCTGCCCGCGCGCCCGGTGGTCCAGCACCCGCCCGATCAGCAGGAAGAACAGCAGGGTAATGGCCGAGTCGAAATAGGCATGCGGCCCGCCCGACATCGTCTCCGACAGGCTCATGACCGTGACCAGGGTAACGCCCACGCTGATCGGGACGTCCATGTTGGTCCGCCCCTGGCGCAGGGCGGCCGCGGCGGACCGGAAGAAGGGCATCCCCGAATAGGCGATCGCCGGCATGGCGATCAGGGCCGAGACCCAGTGCAGCAGATCCCGCGTCGCCGGCCCCATCGAATCGAGCCAGCCGGCCAGTTCCCCAGCCCAGACCCCGATCGAAAGGAACATGACATTGGCCGAGGCGAACCCCGCGACCGCCAGGGCCCGGATCAAGGCGCGCCCCGTCTCATCCCGCGCGGCGGTCAGGGCCTCCATGTCGAAGGGCACCAGGCGGTAGCCCAGGGACTCGATCGCGGCGATCAGGCGAGTGCCGTCCTCGCGGGAGCCGCGCCAGGCCAGGCGCAGGCGGCGGGTGGTCATGTTGACCCGCCCGGTCACCACGGCGGGGTCGCGGCCCAGAACGGACTCGATCAACCAGACGCAGGCGCCGCATTGCAGCCCATCGACCGCCAGCGTGAGTTCCTGGGTCCCGTCAGGCTGTTCGGCGATGAAGCGGGTCAGGTCGCGCTGTTCGGCGGCCTCGGGTCGCGGCGGGCGCTGGTCGGGATCGAGGACGCGGCGCTGGTAATAGGACCCGAGACCCAGGGAGCGGACCGTGTCGAAGGCGACGGCGCAGCCGGGGCAGCAGAACCTCCGTTCGGCCGGCGCGGGCTGACCGCAATGCGCGCAGGCATGGGCGGGTTCGGCGGACATGCCCGTGTGTGGCACTGGGTCGGCCGCCGGATCAATCGCACCCCCCATCGCGCCGGCCGCGGCAGCAAGGACGGCATCGCCCCGCCCGCGCTCCAGCACTGTCACGGCACATGCACGCGGCGGGTCACCGTCAGGGTCCGGCCGCCAGCCTGCGCCGTGATCGTGATATCCCACTGGCCCGGCGCATCCAGCGCCACGTCGGCGACATAGCGGCCGGCGCCCTGGTCGATGAACGCCAAGGGAGTCGACCGCGCGTCCCCAACCGGGCGCTCCGCGACACCCTCGATCTTCGCCCCCACCAGCGGCGCCCCATCCGTCCCCCCCAGCACCACCGCCGCTCGGCCCTTCGCATCGACCGAGGACCGGACAACCCAGCCGATCGTGGCCTGATCGTCCTGACGCTGCAGGACCATGTTGTAGCGGTTGGACAGCGCGAACCCGTCGCGCCCGGCCTTCCCGGGGAAGGTCGCGAGCGCCTGCCAGATCATCGCTCCGTTGACCGCGACGACCAGGCCCAGGCCGCCCACGATCGCCAGCGGGAAGAAGCGCCACCCCGAGCGGGCGGATGGTTCGTCATGCATGGCCGTTACCTCGGTCCCGTGTTGGCCGGTCCCATGAAGGCGGACCGGTAGTTGGCTTCTTCCCCCGTCGTCATGTCGCGCAGGTGGAAGTCGATGTTCCGCGTCCCGTCGACCAGCCCGGTGGGCGCGGCCGTCACGAAGACATGGAAGGTGCCGACGCTATCGGCGGCCACCGGCAGCACGAGCGTGGTGGTCGGCCCCAGCCCCTCATTGGTCTCGGTCAGTTCGGCGCCGGGCAGGCCAGAGGTCTTCACCTCGAACGTGACGGGTTCGGCGGCCTTGTTGACGATCTTGACGACATAGCCATTGCGGAGGTTGCCATCGGGCAGGCGGACGAACAACGGCGCGCGATCATGCAGGACGGACAGGCCGATGCCCGGGCGCATCGCCACCGCGACCACCATGGTCAGGGCGATCATGACCAAAGCGGTCAGGTAGATGATCGTGCGCGGGCGGAAGAAGCGGAACTTCGTGTGGGTCCCCGCGGCCTTCGCGGTCTGGTCGGCCAGCGTGTCCCAGGTGATCAGCCAGCTTGGCCGGCCGGTGCGCGCCATCACGTGGTTGCAGGCGTCGATGCAGAGGCCGCAGTTGATGCATTCAAGCTGGATGCCGTCGCGGATATCGATCCCGGTCGGGCAGGCGGTGACGCAGGCGCCGCAATCGACGCAGTCCCCGCCGGCCGAACCCGACCGCTTGCCGCGGGACCGGGGTTCCCCCCGCCAGTTCTGGTAGGTGACCGTCAGGCTGTGCTCATCCAGCATGGCGGCCTGGAAGCGCGGCCAGGGGCACATGTAGGTGCAGACCTGCTCCCGCGCCCAGCCGGCCAGCAGATAGGTGGTCGCGGTGAACAGGGCGGTGAAGAAATAAACCTCGATCGCGGCGGTCCCGGTCCAGAACTGGACCGTCACGGTCGGGGCGTCGGCGTAGTACATGATCCAGGCGCCGCCGGTCCAGAACGCGATGAACAGCCAGACCAGGTGCTTGGACACCTTGCGCCAGACGGTGTCGAGCGTGACATCGGCGGCGTCGCGCTTCATCCGTTCGTTGCGGTCGCCCTCGATCCGGCGTTCGACCCACATGAACAGGTCGGTCCAGACCGTCTGCGGGCAGGTGTAGCCGCACCACACCCGGCCGACCAGGCTGGTGACCAGGAACAGGGTCACCGCGCCCATGATCAGCAGGCCGGCCAAGTAGTAGATGTCCTGCGGCCAGAACACGAGGTTGAACAGATAGAACCGCTCATGCGCCATATCCAGCAGGATCGCCTGGTTGGCCTGGTTCGGCCCGCGATCCCACCGGATCCATGGCATCACATAATAGAGCGTCAGGCAGAAGATCAGGACCGCCCATTTGAAGCGCCGGACCGGACCCTGGACCGACTTCGGATAGACCTTCACGCGGTTGGCGTACAGGTGCTGTCCGGCTTCTTCCTGCTGGATCTGGCGTTCCCGATCGACCTTGCTGATACGCGACACCGGTTTGCTCCTATTCGCCGCCGCCGAGGCCGTGGACGTACAGCGTCACGGACTTGATGGTGGCGGCGTCCAGACGTGTGTTCCACGGCGGCATCATGCCATGACGGGGGCTGTTGATCTGCGCGATGACCGCGGCCCTGTCATCGCCGAACAGATGGGTCCGGGAGGCCAACCGCGGCGCGCCCTGGGTGCGATCACCCTGGCCCTTGTCGCCATGGCAGACCGCGCAGTTCTCGGTGAAGATCTTCTCACCCGCCGCCATGTCGGCATTGGCCACCGGCGTGCCGTAGAACGCCATGACGTAGTCGGCGACCTGGGCGATTTCGGCGGGCTTGAGGATACCATCCGCGCCGAACCGGGGCATCTGGCTCTGGCGGCTGTCGTCGCCCGGAGCCCGGATGCCGTGGGTCACGGTCTTCTGGATGTCCTCCAGCGAGCCGCCCCACAGCCAGTTGCCGGCCGCGAGCGCCGGGTAGCCCGGGTTGCCGCCGCCGCCGGCCCCGTGGCAGGGCTGGCAGTTCTCGGCGAAGGCAACGCGCCCGGCGGTCATCGCGGCGGCCATCAACTGCGGGTCCTTGCGGATGTCGTCGAACGACAGGGCCTTGATCTTGTCCATGTAGACCGCCCGCTTGGCCGCGATGGCGGCGACGTCGGCATCGACGGCATCGCGGGTCGAGTAGCCCAGGATGCCCTTCGTCGCCCCCCCGAACCAAGGGATCGCGGGATACAGCACGAAGTAGACCATCGACCAGGCGATGGTCGCATACAGGATATAGACCCACCACTTCGGCAGCGGCTGGTTGAGTTCCTTGACCCCGTCCCACTCATGACCCGTGGTCATGTGACCGGTGACGGCGTCCTTTTCGATCTTTGTCGGCACGACGGGTCTCCTAGCGGTCGTCGTCAAGCGGGATACGGGCGTCCTGTTCGAAGCGCTTCTTGCGGCCGGGCCAGAACGTGGTCACGACGATCAGCAGGAAGGCGAACATCATCAGCGGCCCGGAATGGTCGCGCAGCCAGAGAAGCATCGAGGTGAGTTCCATCGCGGCCTCCTATTGCCGGGGCTTTTCGTTCGCCGGATCGGCGAAGTCGACCATGGTGCCGAGCACCTGGAGATAGGCGACGAGGGCGTCGAGTTCGGTCACGGTGCGGCCGTTGCCGGCCACCGTGACCGCCTTCGGATAGCGCTTGAGCAGGGCGGCGTTGTCGGCGGCCGGATCGGCCTGCGTCCGCGCGTCGGCGACCGCGTTGGCCATCTGGTCGTCCGAGTAGGGCACGCCCACCATCCGCTGCGCGCCAAGCCGCCGCGTCAGGTCGGTCATGTCCAACTCGTTCCGTGCGAGGAACCCGTAGGACGGCATCAGCGATTCCGGCACGACCGAGGTCGGCTTGATCAGATGCGCGTAGTGCCAGTCGTTGGAGTATTTCCCGCCGACGCGCGCCAGGTCCGGCCCGGTGCGCTTGGAGCCCCACTGGAACGGGTGGTCATACATGCTCTCGGCCGCCAGGGAGTAATGGCCGTAGCGCTCCACCTCATCCCGCAAAGCGCGGACCTGCTGGCTGTGGCAGGCGTAGCAGCCCTCCCGGATATAGATGTCGCGGCCGCGGGATTCGAGCGGGGTGTAGGGACGGATGCCCTTCACATGCTCGACGGTCGTTTCGATCCGGTAAAGCGGCACGATCTCGACCAGCCCGCCGATCGAGATGACGATCAGCGTGAACACCAGCAGCAGGACGGCGTTCTTCTCGATGGTTTCATGACGGATGAACATCGGATTACGCTCCCGCCGCCGCCAGCGCTTCCCGGTCCGACACGGGTCGGGCGGTCGCGGGGCTGCGGACTGTCTGGATGAGGTTATAGACCATGAGCAGGGCGCCGGTCAGGAACAGCACGCCGCCCAGGAACCGGATCACGTAGTAGGGGTGCATCGCGTTCACGGACTCGGCGAAGGAGTACTGGAGGAACCCGAAGCTGTCATAGGCGCGCCACATCAGGCCCTGCATGATGCCGGCGACCCACAGCGCGCTGATGTAGAATACGATCCCCAGCGTCGCGATCCAGTAGTGCCAGGACACGAGCTTGTTGGAGTAGAGCCGCTCCCGTTTCCACAGCACCGGCACCAGGTAGTAGATCGCGCCGAAGCTGATGAAGGCGACCCAGCCCAGGGCGCCGGAATGGACGTGGCCGATGGTCCAGTCGGTATAGTGCGACAGCGCGTTCACCGCGCGGATCGACATCACCGGACCCTCGAAGGTGGACATCCCGTAGAAGCCGACGGCGGTGACCGAGAAGCGCAGGCCCGGATCGGTCCGCAGCTTGTCCCAGGCGCCGGACAGGGTCATCAGGCCGTTGATCA
>DIUL01000140.1:11246-55267 GCA_002422345.1 Acetobacteraceae bacterium UBA6159 | reverse complement strand
TTCATAGCGTTGAACAGCCTTGGCGTTATGCAGATCGCGTAGAACCCAACGAGCGTGTCATCAACGCTGCTGTGAATGGTTGTGACCCGACCCCGGAGCTTATCGTGGTGGTCCCATGCCTTCTTGATGAACCAGCCATCCAGTTCCCTGACCCCACAGGAAAAAGCCCCCCGCCACAGAGTCCTGGCGAGGGGCCTGAATGTGTAGGCAACGTCGGCCCCCTGGCTCACGCTTGGTTTTTGGCCTTCTTCTGGTTCGTCAGGTAGGCATCATAGACGCGGCGCAGTCCGTCGGTCGGTCCGCCGGTCTTTTCATAGGCGCGCTGGGCGAACGTCAGGATCTTCTCGGAGCGTCCGGCCGACACATTCGCCGCGGGCGTGGTCGGGGACGAGGAGCCCCGGTCAGCTTTCCGTAGCACGGCCATTGCTACCTCCATCTCTGTTGCGCGGCGGTTGAACTGGGACCGACAATAGTACACGCCGCCATACATCGGATAAACCTATGAAAATAATGGTGTTCGTGTCAACGGAATTGTGCCTCGGCGGGTTGTGAGGATCGCCATCCCCTCAAAAAGCCCGCCCCCGCGCAATCTCGTGCGTGAACTCCAAAATCCCCGTCCCCACCGCGCTCAGCGGCGCGTACCGAGGCTCGGTTGTCGCGCCCGACCGATACCGGAACCCAAGCTGAAGGAAGATCACCGAGAGTTTGTACATCGACAGCACCCGGTGAAACAGAATGTTGGACACATCCCGCCCCGAAATCCGGGCATAGGCCGCAACCGCCTCCAACCGAGGGCACAGGCAGGCCTCGACCGCCGGCATCTGCTCCATGTCGTGCATCGCCCAGGGGTCGTCGGCATGGATCCAATAGCTCAGCAACGTGGCGAAATCGAACAGAGGGTCCCCGCGCGTGCCCTGGTCCCAGTCCACCACCGCGCGGGGGGCGAAGGTCTCGGGGTCCAGGATCATGTTGTTGAGCTTGAAGTCATTGTGCAGCAGCCCCGGCGGGCCTTCCGGCACGATGTTCTTCTCCAGCCAGGCGCCGACCTCCGTGTGCAGGGTGTCGGTCCCGTCCTCCTTCGCCGCCAGCCCCCGCTTGCGCCAGCCGGACACGGCGCGGGAAAGGAAGCCCTCCGGCCGGCCCAGGTCGTCCAACCCGATCGCCGAGGTATCCACGGCATGGATCGCGGCGATGGTCTCCAGCATGACCTGTGACAGCCGGTCGCCGATGTCCTTCCGGTTGGCGAGCTCGGGGGGCATGTGCTCCCGGATCACCAGGCCGGGGCGGTATTCGATGATCTGGAAGCGCTGGCCGATGACCGAAGGGTCGTCGCACAGATGCAGGCCGCGGGCGATGAAGGGCAGGGCGTCGGGCAGGCGCGACAGGATGCGGAACTCACGCGCCATGTCGTAGGCGCCGGCGGGCAGGTCCCCCATCGGCGGGCGGCGCAGCACGGCGGGCTTGCCGTCCAGGTGGATCAGGTAGTTCAGGTTCGCGAGGCCCCCCGCGAACTGGCGCGGCGGCGGGTCATTGTCCAGCCGATGGCCATGGGCGGCGAGGTGGGTCCGCACCGCCTCCCAATCGATGGGCACGCTGTCCTGGGCCGATCGCAGTTCGGGGTCGGGCAAGGGGTCCTCCTATCGGTCGGGCGGCGGGGTGGGTAGGATCGTGGCACTGAATACAGGAGAGCCGCCATGACGCAACCGACCGCCGTAACCCGCGCCGCCGTCCTGGGCGCCGGCACGATCGGGGCCAGTTGGACCGCCTGGTTCCTCGCGCGCGGCATGACGGTCGATGTGTGGGACCCGAGGCCCGAGGCCGCCGATTATGTCCGCCGCTATGTCGCCGATGCCTGGCCGGCGATGGCGCGGATCGGCATGGTCGCCGGGGCCTCCCCGGATGCGTGGCGGTTCCATGCCTCGCCCGAGGAAGCGGTGGCCGCGGCCGAGTTCATCCAGGAAAACGCGCCCGAACGCCTGCCGGTGAAGCGGGAGCTGTATGCCCGCCTGGACACGACGATGCGCCCGGATGCGATCCTGGCCTCGTCCACCTCGGGGCTGATCATGAGCGAGATGCAGGCCGGGTTCGCGTCGGCGTCGCGCATGGCGGTTGGGCATCCGTTCAACCCCCCGCATCTGATCCCGCTGGTGGAGGTCGTGGGCGGCAAGGACACGGCGCCGGAGACGGTGCAATGGTGCCTCGATTTCTACAACCACATCGGCAAGAAGGCGATCTGGATCAGGAAGGAAGCCGCGGGGCACCTGGCGAACCGGTTGCAGGCGGCGTTGTGGCGGGAGGCCGTCAGCGCGGTGGTCTCGGGCCTGGCCAGCGTGGAGGATGTGGATACCGCGATCAGCGCTGGCCCCGGCCTGCGCTGGGCCGCGATGGGGCCGCACATGACGTTCCATCTGGGCGGCGGTGAGGGCGGGATGCCCCATATGCTGCGCCAGTTCCGCCCGGCGTTCGAGGCCTGGTGGGCCACGATGACGACTCCCGAATTGACCGACGCCACCTGCCAACAGATCATCGATGGCGTGATGGCCGAGGCAAAGGGCAAGTCCATGGCTGAACTCGTGGCTGAACGCGACGCGGTCCTGCTGCCGTTGCTGGAGCTGAAGGCGAAGCAGGGATGAAGGCGCCGATCCGGATGGCCTTGCTGGCCTCCCTGGTGCTGCCGGGAGCGGCCGATGCCCAGTCAATCCCGGCGCAGCCCGAGAACATGTCAGCCCTCCAGTTGCAGGGCGTGGCCTGCATCCTGACGGGTGCGGCCACGGCGGCGGGGGCGGTGTTCTACAGCGGCACACTCGCTGCCGCCGCGTCGGCGCTGGACTGGACGATCCCGCTGCTGGTGATCCCCGCCGCCGCCGGTGGCTATGCGGTCGGCTGCACGGTGGGCTCGATCACCGGGCCGGGGGCGCATTGGCTGTATCTGCGGTTCATCGCCCAACCATAATGCCGCAAGGTGTCGCCATTGTTGCCTGCCCAGGCCTCTGATACCGTCAACACAGCAACCCCATATCGACGCATCATGGACACCCTGATCCAGGCCAGTGAGGCGAACCGTAACTTCTCCCGCATCCTGCGGGAGGTCGCGGATGGCGCGAGCTTTACGATCACCGCCGACGGCCGCCCCATCGCCCGCCTCCTTCCCGCCGCCCTCCCCGACCGCGCCGCCGCTCGGCTTGCCCTGCTGCGGCACCTCGATACGGTCCAGCCGGGTCACCACGGTCCGTTCCGTCGAGAGGACGCCTACGACTGAAAGTCGCGCTCGACACCAATGTCCTCGCCTACGCGGAAGGACTGGACGACGAACGCCGCCTGACGGTCGCCCGGTCGCTGATCGCGAAGGCTGAACCGGAGGCATGGGTCATCCCGGTCCAGGTTCTGGGGGAATTGTTCAACGTGCTCGTTCGCAAGGGAGGCCTCGGCCGCGGCGAGGCCCGCGCGCGGGTCAGCCGCTGGCGCGACGTCGCCGAGGTCGTGGACACTTCCGACCGGGTCATGGCAACCGCGATGGTCCTGGCCGAGGCGCACCGGTTGAGCATCTGGGACGCTGTCGTGCTCTCCGCCGCCGCTGACGCCGGGTGCGGCATGCTGCTGTCCGAGGACATGCAGCACGGCTTTGTCTGGCGTGGTGTCACGGTGATCAACCCGTTTCGGGACCCGCCGGAGCCGCTGTTGCAGCCGTTGCTCGGGATCTCCCCATCCGCGTGAGTTCGTCCAGAAGCCAAGGAACCGTCCATGACCGAAAACCTGCTGTTCGAGGTGACCGACCACGTCGCCGTCATCACCCTCAACCGCCCGGAGAAGCTGAACGCCTTCACCGGCCCGATGCTCCACGGCATGGTGGCCCTGCTCGATGAGTGCGACGCACGCGACGACGTGCGGGTCGTGATCCTGACCGGCGCCGGCCGAGGCTTCAGCTCGGGTGGCGACGTCGGCGGCATGGGCGGGGCTGCCGACAACCGCCCGCATGTGACGAAGAACCGGATCTGGAACGACATCCAGGCCTTCCCCAAGCGCGCCGCGCGGTTCGAGAAGCCTCTGATCGCCGCCGTCAACGGGGTGGCGACGGGCGGAGGCATGGACCTCGCGCTGGCCTGCGACATCCGGGTCGCCGCGAAGTCCGCCCGCTTCGCCGAGACCTACGCGAAGATCGGTCTTCTGCCCGGCGGCGGCGGGGCGTGGTTCCTGCCGCGGATCGTCGGCCCGGCCCGAGCGCTGGAACTCCTCTGGACCTCCGACTTCCTGGACGCCGACCAGGCGCTGTCGATCGGGCTGGTCAACCACGTCTTCCCCGATGACGGGCTGATGGAGGGCACGATGGCCCTCGCCCGCCGTATCGCCTCCATGCCGCCCTTGTCGGTGCGGTTGATCAAGCGCGCGGTGCACCAGGGGATGTCGGTGGACATGACCACCGCCTTCGACCTCATCAGCTCCCACATTGCCATCGCCCGCGCCGGCCACGATCACGCCGAGGCGATCGCGGCCTTCAAGGAGAAGCGGCCGGGGGACTACGAGGGGTTCTGAACCCGTGTGCCCAGGCGGGCACCCGCGCCGAGGCTACATCGCCCCCAAGGGGGCGTGGGCTACATCGCCCCCTGGGGGCGTGGCCTACATCGCCTCGGCGGCGGCCTTCTGGGCGGTGAAGATCGAGCCATACCCCTGTTCGGCCCAGTTCGGCGGCACCGGGCAGGGGGTCGGGTCCAGATGCGCGACCTTGGCGGGGGCGCCGCGCACAATCTCTCCGGTATGGCTCGTCGGAGTCGGCTGCGGCATCCAGGCAAAGGCATCGGCCGCGGCATAGACGAACAGCGCGCAGGGCCGCACCCGCTCGGTCAGGTTCGCGCGGGAGGCATGCAGCACCCGGCAATGCAGCGCCACCACCGCGCCGGTATCGCCGGTCAGGTCCTCGACGTCATTGATGTCGAAGCCGGCCATGTCCTCGTCACGGACGGCGCCGGTCCAGATCCCGGCATCGTCGCGATGCACGAAGATCGGCCCCTGGTGCGACCGTGGCAGGCAGCTCAGAGGGCCGCGTTCGGCCGGCGTGTCATCCAGGTACACGCCCAGCGTGACCAGGCTGTAGTTCGTGTGCGGCCAGGCGGCGGTGTCCTGGTGCCACTTCACGATCTCTCCGGCGCCAGGCCACTTGTAGTTTAGCTTGCTGCTGTGGAACTTCACATCCGGTCCGACCAGATCGGCGGCGATGTCCGCCAGAGGCGACTCCGCGGCAAAACGCCAGAAATCAGGATGCCGGTCCACCAGCGCCCGCAGCCGGCGCACATGCGGGCTCTGGGCTGTGTGCTTCGGGCCGATGTCGAACCCCTCGTTCGACTCGGTCAGGCCCCGGCTGGTGTCCAGGAACTCATTCGACAGGTCGATCAGCCGGTTGACCCAGGGGCGCGGGATCAGCCCCTCGGCCGAGAGGAAGCCCTTGCGGAAGTAGTCCTCCCGTTGCGACTGCGTCAGCACGCGGGCGGAATGCGACAGGATGTCTTCAGGTGTCATGATGCGCGGTAGCATACCCGATCGCGCCGGCCTGTCACGTGTGCCGGATCGAAGCGCTTGTGCCTACCAACGCAAGGACCGGCGGCGGTGTATCGGGATAAGGGCGCGACTCTCAAACCGGGTGTATGTCAATAATACGCCATCTAGGGTTGCATTATGGCGGGCGAACATCCATCGTTGAGTCTGGGCATGCGAAAGTATGCACGTCATCAGGGGATTAATGATTTTTTCGGGCCCATCGCACATCCCAGGCAACGCTCGCCGGGGCGATCGACGGTTTGTCAGCCAGTTGCATGGCAGGCAGAGTCCGCGTCAGGGACGGAAGGCGTGACAACATAGTCAAAACGCCGTATCGCTTGGGGTGGAAGGGCTGGTGGCGATCGTTGGGGCCAGCCGAGACATGCATATTTTTGTATTGTTCGCGGCCTGAAAGAAAGTTGCCAGATTGGTGTGATAAGTCACGGGTGGTCACCTCTCGTCCGCGTCGACGCATCGGGAACAACCCACGGCAACGACCCAAACGGGCGCTGCCCCGAACATAAGGATGGAAACCACACGAAAATGGCGATGGCCGGCAGGACCAGTCTTTGGAACGGGCCGCAACTCGCGGCACGCTGGCTGGCGGAACGAGGTCCGCTGCCGCGGCCGATTTCCCATGCCATTTTCCGGGAAACCGCCCTGCCCGACGGCACCACCGCCACGTCCTACTGCATCCAGGACGAACCAAGCCCGCTCACCCACCACGACTTCGAACAATGGCTTCTCCGCCACAAGCTCGGCGGTCCCAACGGACTGGGTCTCGCCCTGCTGGTGATCCGGGAGGTCCTCGATACCAACGGCGCCATCCGCGAATGCGTGATCGAACGCCGGCGCGGCGCCACCGACGGACCGCTATCGGGCGATCCTGCGCGGGTGGAGTTCGTGGGACCCGCCCGCTCCGTCCGCCTCTACACCGTCGACAGCCATGGTCACCTGGCGGAAACCACCCCCGCCACGCCCCCGCCGCCGCCGCGACACGACATCACCGAGGGCTTCAGCGGCGAGGAACGCGCCATCCGGTCGCATTTCGGCCAGGCCGCCGTCGTGCTCGACCGCCGCTCCCCGACATTGTTCGAGGAAATGGCCGGCCTTTCCAGCATCGTCCATGTGCGCGGGCGGGATCGCGATATCGGCTGCGGCGTCGGCTGGCATGGGCCGATGGCCTATCTGCTGATCGGCGACTTCCCCCGACTCGATCACGGCCTGGCCCTGCCGCCGGATGAGGAGGAGGCGGTCGCCGCCGAACTCCGCCGGCACAAGCTGGTCCGCCACGAGATGCGCTTTGACGCGGAAGGGCTGTGCGTGATCGCCAGCCGCCGCGACCGTCCGGACCTGTTCATCGTCCGCCCGGACCGGGACGGCGCCCGGGTCGATCCCTACACACCCGGCGACACGACCGTCGGGTCATCCGACCAGAGGCGTTGGATCCGGTATGCGGAGGCGCATGAAGGCCGGATCGCACTCGATGCCTACCAGGACGGTGCCTCGGACGAACTGGTCGTGTTGACCGGTGACGCCGATGGCCAGGTCTGGCGCCACCGGATCGACCCCGATGGGGTGGAGGTCGCCTGCGGTCCCGCCAATGAAACCGCGGTCGCGATGCTGTATCGCACGCGCTGCTCCACCGAACGGGACACCAGCCCCTCCGACCCGGAATCCATGGATGACATGGACTGGCCGGAACTGCCGCCCGAGGCCGACAGCCTGCTCGCCAAAGCCCGGGCCTATGCCCAGGCGTGCCTGATGCTGAAAGATGCGCGCACCCCGGATCAGGCCTGGACGGACACGGTCGTCTGCCTCGGACGCTTACCGGTCGCGCTGCGGGTGCTGGATGCCCGCGCCACCGCGGCCGCTCTGCGCGCGCTGCTGCGTCGGGGCAACCGGACCGCGCCACCCGAGGCCGAACGGCTGCGGGCGCTGGACGGGCTGGAACAGCGGTTGAGCGAGGAACTCGCCGATATCCGGGTATCCGCTGCCGCCTTGGCCTGGCCGGACGTCGAAGACGCCGAACCGGAATGGGCGATCGAGGATCATTTCCCCCAGGCCGCCTACCACAGCCAGGAGGCGCAACGCTGCCTCATGCTGCGGCGCCCCAGCGCGGCCGTGTATCATGGGATGCATGTGGTGCGGGCGGGGCTGGGCGCGATCGCCGGCGGCATGATCGCGACCGCGATGACCGATTGGGCGCGCCTGACCGCCTCCGTGGACCGCCGAGGCGATGTATCCCCGGAAGTCCGGCAGGCGCTGCGCACCCTGCGCCGATCCTGGCACGCGCCGACGCTGCTGCCAGCCGAGAAATACACCGAGCATGAGGCCGAGGCCGTGCTCGAGGCGATCGACGCCTTCATGCGGGCGGTCGCGGACGGCATGGTCCCGCCAACCTGATGCGCGTCAGAACGATTGCCCGGACTCCCCCCGCCCATGTAGGGTGCGGTCGAGAAGCGGGAACACAGCATGAACGATCTGTTCAGCCAGGGCGGTGATAAGCCGCGAGCAGGCAAGCCGGACGCGAACAAGGCGGAGGCAGCCAGGGGCGACGCGTCGAAACGGCGGGCAACCCCGCCTGTCGTGACCGATACCGACTACTCCGCCAAGGACATCGAAGTCCTGGAGGGGCTGGAGCCCGTTCGCCGCCGGCCTGGCATGTATATCGGCGGCACCGACGAAGCCGCGCTGCATCATCTGGCGGCCGAGGTCCTGGACAACGCGATGGATGAGGCGGTGGCCGGCCATGCCAGCTTCATCGAGGTCCATCTGGAGATCGGCAACTACCTGACCATCCGCGACAATGGCCGCGGCATCCCCGTCGATCCGCATCCGAAATTCAAGAACCTGAGCGCGCTGGAAGTGATCCTGACCACGCTGCACTCGGGCGGGAAATTCGGCGGCAAGGCCTACAACACCTCGGGCGGGTTGCACGGCGTCGGCAGCTCGGTCGTCAACGCCCTGTCGGATGTGATGGAGGTCGAGGTCGCCCGCGACCGTATTCTTTGGAAGCAGAGCTACGCGCTGGGCAAGCCCACGACCAAGCTGGTGAACGCAGGCCCGGTGCATAACCGGCGCGGCACGACCATCCGCTTCCATCCGGACCCGTCCATCTTTGGGCCGCTGCGTTTCCTGCCGTCGCGGCTGTACCGGCTCTGCCGCTCCAAGGCCTATCTGTTCCGCGGCGTCGAAATCCGCTGGTCCTGCGCGCCCGTTTTGCTGCTGGCCAAGGACGAAACCCCGGCCGAGGCGGTGCTGCATTTCCCCGGCGGCCTGCGCGACAGCCTGGAAGCCGATATCGGCGATTCGCCCCGGGTCTTGCCCCAGATCTGGGCCGGAGAGGCCGATCTGCCCGGCGAAGCCAGCGGCCGCCTGGAATGGGCCGTGGTCTGGCGGGAAGAAGGGGAGGGGTTCCTCCATTCCTACTGCAACACCGTCCCGACGGCCCAGGGCGGCACCCACGAAACCGGCTTTCGGTCGGCCCTGCTGAAGGGCCTGCGCGCCTGGGGCGAACAGCGCGGCAACCGCCGTGCTGCGCAGGTCACCGCCGATGACGTGCTGGACCCGATCGCCGCCAAGCTGTCGCTGTTCATCCGGGAACCGCAGTTCCAGGGGCAGACGAAAGAAAAGCTGACCAGCCCCGAGGCAGCGCGCCTGACCGAAACCGCCCTGCGCGATCGGTTCGACCACTTCCTGGCCGGCGATCCGAACCAGGCCGACAACCTGCTGACCTATGTGATCGAACGCGCCGAGGAGCGCATCCGCCGCAAGGAAGCCAAGGACACGCCGCGCAAATCGGCCACCCGCCGCCTGCGTCTGCCCGGCAAGTTGACCGACTGCACGCGGGAAAATGCCGCCGAGACCGAGATTTTCCTGGTCGAAGGCGACTCCGCCGGGGGGTCGGCGAAGCAGGCGCGCAATCGCGAAACCCAGGCGGTGCTGCCGCTGCGCGGGAAAATCCTGAACGTCGCCAGCGCGTCAGCCGACAAGTTGCGGCAGAACCAGGAACTGAAGGACCTGATCGAGGCGCTGGGCTGTGGCGTCGGTGACCGCTTCGACCGTGCCCGTCTTCGTTATGGACGCGTGATCATCATGACAGACGCCGATGTCGACGGCGCCCACATCGCGTCCTTGCTGATGACCTTCTTCTATCGTGAACTGCCTGATCTGGTGCGGTATGGGCATCTGTATCTCGCACAGCCGCCATTGTATCGGCTCACCCAGGGCGCGAAATCCGTCTACGCGATGAACGATGCGGATCGCGAACGGAAGATGAAGACCGAATTCAAGGGCAGCGCCAAGGTGGAGGTGAGCCGCTTCAAAGGCTTGGGCGAAATGCCGCCCATGCAGTTGAAGGAAACCACGATGGATCCCGCGCGGCGGACCCTGCTGAAAGTGCTGACCCCGCCCGAGGATCGCACCGCCACCAGCGACATGGTGGAGAGCCTGATGGGCCGCAAGCCGGAACTGCGGTTCCAGTTCATCCAGGACCGTGCCCGGACTGTTGAAGAAGTCGATGTCTGACGCATGACCGCCCGCCCGGGTCGCGGACCTGCGACCTGGCATCCACAAGCGTCACGCGATGGACAGGACGGCGACAGGACGGCATGCTGGGCCCAACAGAAACAGGCTCGGCAAGGGCACACCGTCGGGAAGAAGGTCGTCCAACCTCGGAAAGCAGTCCGGGGGTGAATGTCGTCGCTCGTCCGTCGCGTTGTGCCTGTTGTCTGCCCAATAGCGGATACACAGGTACATGCGTCTTAAGCGATGGCTCCTTTCCCTGGCATTCCTGGCCGCTTTGCCGGCATCGGCCGCGGAACCGAATACGAACGCCGCCCTGATTTATTATGATATGGCCGGGAACGAGACGCTCGACCCGATCGAGCCTCAGAACAACAGCTCCTATTCGCACGAAGCCCTTCTGGCGATTTATGAGCCGCTCATTCGGCTGGACGATTCCGGTAATCCCGGGCCCGGCCTTGCGGAGTCCTGGACCCGCAACGCCGACCTGACGGAACTGACGCTGAAACTTCGCCGCGGTGTGACGTTCCATGATGGCACGCCATTCAACGCTGAAGCGGTGAAGCGCAACTTCGATCGGATGGCCGGATTGGGGTCGCGCGCCGGAACGACCGTGATCGAGACGTTCAAGCTGATCGACTCCGTCGAGTACCAGGGTGAGGACATTGTCCGCATCAAGCTGAAGCGCCCAAGCGGTCAGATCGAATTCTGGCTGGGCGCCAATCCGGGGATGATGATCAGCCCCGCCGTGCTGAAGGAAGGCGTGATCGGCGCCACGCTGCAACCCGTCGGCGCCGGCCCCTTCAAGCTCAAGACCTTTGATGCCAACGTCAAAACGATCACGACCCGGTTCGACCAATACTGGGGCGGCACCAAGAACCGCGCCGCGAGCTTCGAGCATCACTACGTCCCCGATGGGCGCGCTCGGCTGAATGCCTTGCGCTCGGGCCAGGCCAACATCGCCCTGATTGATCCGCGCCAGATCCCGGAGGCAAAGAACGCGGGCCTGCAAATCCAGTTGGTTGAGAAGAACGCGCTGTGGCTGATCTACCCCAACCTGAAGAAGGGGCCTCTGGGCGACCTGCGGGTCCGCAAGGCGATGATGCACGCGATCGATCGTGAGGGCATCGCCGAGGCCCTGACGAACGGCAGCGCGCGCGCGACCTGGCAGATGTGGTCCAGCCGTTCACCGTTCTACGTCAAGGAGCTCGAGAACGCCTACCCGTATGACCCGAAGAAGGCAAAGGCGCTGCTGGCCGAGGCGGGCTACAAGGATGGTTTCGAACTGACCGATCTGCTGCTGAACAACAGCGAATATCGTCAGATGGGTGAAGCGCTGCAGGCCAATTTCGCCGAGGTCGGCATCCGCATGAAGTTCGATGTCGTCGACGTTTCGCAGTTCACGCAGTTCTATCGGCCGCCCACCCGAGGCGACATTCTGATGGGTCGTTACGGTGGTCGCAGCGATCCGATCCAGACGGTGCATGAGATCGTTGGCTCGGGCGGTTCCTACGCGCCCGGTGGTGTCGCCAGTCCGCGCATCGACGAGTTGCTCTCGCAGGCACGTGCCTTGGCCGCCGCTGATCCCCGGAGAGCCGGTGTGATGCAGGATCTGGCGCGGGAGATTTCGGCATCGGTTGCAACCATGCCGATGGTCACGCGATCCAACGTCTATGCCTACAAGCCCGGCTGCATCCTGAATCTGGAACCGTATCTGCCGTCGGGCGATGACCGGTTCAACGATGTTCAGGTGTCCACCGGCTGCAAATAAGCGTACCGCTGCAAGCGAACCGAAAGGTCATCAACATGAAGACTCTTAAAAGCCTTCTTATGGGCGGCTGCGCGGCCCTATGCCTTTCGGTCGCTGGCCCCGCCATCGCCGCCGACCCGCCGAGCAACATGAAGGCGACGCTGATTTATTACGATGCGGTGAGCAATCAGACGCTCGACCCGCGGGAGCCGCAGAACAACAGCAGCTTTGCGCAGGGGCCGATCATGGCGATCTTCGACTCGCTGGTGTATCTTGATCCGAAAGGACAACCATCTCCAGGATTGGCGGAGTCTTGGACGTACAACGCCGATCTCACCGAGATGACGTTCAAGCTGCGGCCGAACGTTCTGTTCCATGATGGAACAAAATTCAATGCCGCCGCTGTGATCCACAACTTCGCCTATATCACCCAACTGGGCACGCGCGCGGGTGCGGCATCCGCGGAGACAATGAACCAGATCGCGAGTTTCGAGGCACGGGGCGACGACGTCGTGCATCTGAAGCTCAAGCAGCCGAATGGGCAGATGCCGTTTCTGCTGGGCGGGCAGGCCGGCATGATGGTCAGTCCGGCGGCCCTGACAGGTGATGCGTTCGGCGCGACGTTGAAGCCCATCGGGACGGGTCCGTTCAAGGTCCGCTCGTTTGAATCGACTGTCCGGACCGTGATGGATCGCTTCGACGGGTATTGGGGTGGTGCCGCGGGCCGTCCCGCTACCATCGAACACACTTTTATCCCGGATGGCCGCGCGCGGTTGAATGCCCTGCGGTCGGGTCAGGCGAACCTGGCGCTGATCGATCCGAGGCAGATCGCGGAAGCCAAGGGCGCAGGGTTCGCGGTGCAGGCCAATGAGAAGGACAGCACCTGGGATATTTACGTCAATACAAAGCGTGAGACGACCGGCAACCAGAAGGTGCGTCAGGCATTCATGCATGCCATCGATCGTGCCGCGGTGTCCGACGCGTTGGGATTTGGTGTGAGCAAGCCGACAGCCCAGTTGTTCTCCTCGAACTCCCCTGCCTATCTGCCGGAACTTGAAAAGCGCTATCCGTTCGACCAGGCCAAGGCGAAGGCCTTGTTGAAGGAGGCCGGATACCCGAACGGCGTCGACGTCACGTGGTTGCTGTTGAACACAACCGAATACAAGCAATTGGGTGAAGCGTTGCAGGCGATGCTGGGGGAGGTCGGAATCCGCATCAAATTCGACGTCGTCGACATCGCGCAGTTCGTGCAGTTCCGGCGGCCTCCGACCCGTGGCGACATCATGATGGCCCGGTGGGGAGGGCGGTCCGATCCTTTGCAGTCCTTCTGGGAAGTGACCGGCACCGGCGGGTCGGTTGCGGCCGGTGGCGCGGCCGTGCCTGAGATCGATACGTTGATCGAGAAGGCGCGTCGGATGGACCCGGCCGATCCCAAGCGCCTGGCGGTCGTTCACGACCTGGCGCGCCTGACCACCGAGCAGGCCTCGCATTTTGGGATCATGACCCGCTCCAACGTCTACGCTTACAAGACCGGCTGCATCAGCGGGATCCCGCCCTATCTGCCCACAGGCAATGATCGGATCAACGACGTCCGTATCGCCGCGAACTGCAAATGACCTTGTTCGATGGGGAGTAAGCGCATGAAAAATAAAATCATAAAATATAGCGCCGCCGGGCTGCTGGGCCTGTCGATGGCAACTGCCCCTGCCATCGCCGCGGAACCCGAGGCTAACCCGAACGCGACGCTGATCTATTTCGATGCGATCGGCAACCAGACGATGGACCCGCAGGAGCCGCAGAATAACAGCAGCTTTGCCCAAGGTGTCCTGATGGCGGTCTATGATCCGCTTATTCTGCTGGATGCCGCCGGCAATCCGGTCCCAGGCCTGGCGCAGTCTTGGGAGTACAACGCCGACCTGACCGTCTTCACCATGAAGCTACGCCCGAACGTAACATTCCACGATGGCACCAAGTTCAATGCCGGCGTGGTGGTCAAGAATTTTGAACGCTCCATTTCCATCGGCAGCAAGGCGGGTGCGGCGACGCTTGAAACCTTGTCGCAGATCGCTTCCATCGAAACCGAGGGTGACGACATCGTCCGCCTGAAGTTGAAGGCGCCAAGCGGCCAGATGCCGTATCTATTGGGCTTCCAGGCTGGGATGATGATCAGCCCAGCGGCTTTCGGTGACAATGCGTTCGGCGCGGCCGTCAAGCCGATCGGAACCGGTCCCTATCGCGTTCGCACGTTTGAGTCGAACGTTCGGACCTTTACGACCCGCAATGACGACTACTGGGGTGGGATCGCTGGGCGGCCCGCCGCGTTCGAACATCATTTCGTTCCGGATTCACGGGCACGTCTGAACGCTGTCCGTTCGGGGCAGGCGAATCTGGCGCTGATCGAAGGACGCCAGATCAACGAGGCCAAGGCAGCAGGATTCACAGTTCAGATCAACGAGAAGAACAGCACGTGGGAGGTTCAGGCGAATTTCTCCCGCGGCAATGTCGGTAAGTTGAAAGTCCGGCAGGCGATGATGCACGCCATCGATCGGCAGGCGCTCTCTGATGCACTCGGCTTTGGTGCGAGCCAGCCAACCGTGCAGTTCTTTGCCAGCTCTTCGCCCGCCTATGTGAAGGAGCTGGAGAGCATGTATCCGTTCGATCAGGCCAAGGCCCGGGCATTGCTCACGGAAGCCGGCTATCCGAACGGCGTCGACATCAATTGGTTGCTGTTGAATACGAACGAGTACAAGCAGATCGGCGAAGCCGTTCAGTCCATGCTGGGTGAAGTCGGAATTCGTATCAAATTCGACATCATTGATGTGTCGCAGTTCTATACGTTTCGTCGTCCTCCGCAGCGAGGCGACATCCTGATGGTCCGCTGGGGCGGTCGGCCCGACCCGTTGCAGACGTTCCAGGAGACTTCCGGTAGCACGGCTATTCCGTGGGGAGCCGCGGTGCCGGAAATCGATACGCTGATCGCCGAGGCGCGCGCGATGAATCCGGCCGACCCTCGCCGGCTAGGTGTCCTGCACAAGCTGGCCCGCGTCACAACCGAACAGGCATCACATATTTCGTTGATGACTCGGTCATCCGTCTATGCCTATCGGCCGGGTTGCATCATCAACCTGCCCGCTTATCTGCCTACCGGAAACGATCGGATCAACGACACGAAGGTCGGAGCCAAGTGCAAATGACCATCTCTTCAGGACCGAAGCCGTCATGAATGCGCTACGATATCTCGGCAAAAGGGCGGTCTCTACCGTCCCAATGCTGTTATTGGTCGGATTGATCACGTTCCTGCTGATCCACATCACGCCTGGTGACCCGGCATCGGTTGTTGCGGGTGAAAACGCCAGTGACGCGGCGATCGAAGATGCCCGGCGTCGTCTGGGTTTGGATCAGCCCTTTTTGGTGCAGTTCTGGACCTGGCTGGTCAATGTGCTGCACGGTGAACTGGGAACGTCATTTACCAGTGGCAAGCCGGTCACCGAGCTGATCCTTGACCGCATGCCCACGACGTTGTCACTGACCGCGGGCGCCACGTTGATCGGGCTTCTGATCGCCGTACCGTTGGGCGTATTCGCGGCAACACAACGCGGTTCCTGGCTCGATCGCATCACGATCTTCGGCACATCACTGGGCATTGCCGCACCCGAATTCTTCATCGGTTTGCTGCTCGTCCTGGTCGTGGCGCTGCAACTTGGATGGCTTCCCGCGACGGGGTACATACCGTTCGCCGAAGACCCCGTGGAATGGGCGCTACGCCTCATCCTACCCTCCATCACTCTCGGTCTCGGTGTCGCGGCCGAGCTCGCTCGGCAGGTACGGGGTGCCATGATAGATGTATTGTCACGTGACTATATACAGACAGCACGTGCCAAGGGTCTTTCAACGGGGTCAATCATCATCAAGCATGGGCTCAAGAACGCGGCCATTCCGGTCGTTACCGTCCTGGGCTTGCAGATCAGGCGGCTATTGGGCGGCACCGTGATTGTGGAGCAGATCTTCGCGATGAACGGTGTCGGTTCGTTGGCGGTTCGAGCTGTGTTTCTGAGAGACCTGCCGGTGCTGCTTGGCGTCGCGCTTACGACGGCAGTGATCGTGCTTCTGATCAACTTGATCGTCGACATGTCCTACGGCTATTTTGATCCGAAGGTGCGCGCGGGATGAGTGCCACGACAATCAACGCTCCAGCGGTCGCGCTTCCGCCAACGAGCACCTTCATCCAGCGGTTCTGCCGCAACCGGACCGCGATGGTCGCGGCGATCATCCTGCTGGCCATCGTGTTGATCGCGGTGTTCGCGCCCTACATCGCGCCGCATGATCCGGCGCGGAGTTCATTGCGGGCCATTCTGAAGCCACCCAGCGCCATGTATTGGTTCGGGTCGGACGACCTGGGCCGTGATGTCGCAAGCCGATTGATCTTTGCGTCTCGCTTGTCGCTGGTTGCGAGTTTGCAAGCGGTCGCGATCGCCCTCGTGATCGGCATGCCCCTGGGTCTCATAGCAGGCTACGTCGGCGGTTGGGTGGATACGATCATTTCCCGCTGCAATGATGCCCTCATGAGCTTTCCGGCTCTGATCTTGGCTGTGGTCATTGTCGGCCTCATGGGGCCAAGCCTGACAAACGCCATGACAGCAATCGGGCTTGTGTACGCACCCCGTATCATGCGGGTGGTCCGTGGCAGTACGCTCAGCGTTCGAGAAGAGGTTTATGTTCGAGCGGCCCGTGCCACAGGCTGTAGCGACACTCGTATCATCCTCCGCCACGTGCTGCCGAACGTGACAGGCCCTCTTGTGGTGCAGGCGACCGTGCTGATGGGCCAGGCGCTGCTGGCGGAGGCAGGTTTGAGCTTCCTCGGTCTCGGCACACAGCCGCCTGAGGCTTCTTGGGGCGCCATGTTGGGAACAGCCTTTCCCTACATGGCCGAGTCACCAGTGCCCACGATTGCCGCCGGTGTCGTCATTTCGGTGACGGTGCTTTGCTTCAACCTGATTGGCGACGGCATCCGTGATTCCGTAGGCCGCATGCGCCGTTCGGGGGACTGATCCGTGGAAAGCGATACACCACTTCTTGAAGTCCGAGACCTGTCCGTCCAATTTCCGTCACCGCACGGTTGGCTGACCGTGGTCGACAAGGTCTCGTTTAACGTCGGACGCAACGATATCGTCTGTGTCGTCGGCGAGTCCGGCTCCGGCAAGAGTGTCACCATGCAGGCCGCTGTAGGGCTGGTTCAGCCGAAGGGGGGGCGGATCAAGTCCGGCAGTGTCCGTTTCGACGGCCAGGAACTGGTTGGAATGGGTAACCGTCAGCTCAACCGCATCCGTGGGGACGCGATTGGTTTCATCTTTCAGGAACCAATGAGCAGTTTGAACCCGGCCTACACTGTGGGTGAGCAGATCGCGGAGGTCGTCAGGCGTCATCGGGGCCTATCGCGTGCCGATGCCTGGAAGCGGGCGGTGGAAGCCTTGGATCGCGTCCACATCGCCTCCGCGGCAAGCCGAGCGGCTGAGTATCCACATCAGTTTTCGGGCGGGATGAGGCAGCGTGTGATGATCGCGATGTCGATCGCCTGCGATCCGAAACTGTTGATTGCAGATGAGCCGACAACGGCGCTGGACGTGACCATTCAGGCGCGCATCCTGGAGTTGCTCCGGGAACTGCAACGAGACTCGGGCATGTCGGTCCTGTTCATTACGCACGACCTCGGCGTTGTTGCCGATATCGCTCGACATGTCGTCGTGATGTATGGTGCGCAGGTGGTTGAGTCGGCCGATGTCGACAACCTGTTTGGCGCGCCGAGACATCCCTACACCTCAGGTCTATTGGGAGCGATGCCGCAGGTCGCGTTGGAACGAGGGCACGATCCGATCGCCATTCCGGGCACTGTGGCACAGGCCCATTCATGGCCCAGTGGCTGCCGGTTTAATCCTCGGTGTATCTACAGGGAAGAAGGGACCTGCACGACCACGGCCATACCGCTGGAGCCGATCGGCGGTGGCCTGGTGCGATGTGCCCGTGCCGCGGAACTTCAGTCGACACTCGGACGGGCAATGGTGACAGCATGAGCAACAAGCCCTGCCTGCGTGTGGAAAATCTGCACGTCAGCTATGATGTCGGGAGTACCGGCTTCCTCGGCAAGCGCCGCAAGTTGCATGCTGTCAACGACGTGTCCCTGGAAATCGGAGCCGGTGAGACTCTTGGTCTGGTCGGTGAATCCGGCAGTGGAAAGTCCACCGCGGGGCTCGCGATTCTGCGCTTGATCGATGTCGCATCCGGAACGGTGCGCCTCGGCGAGACCGATGTCGCTGGCGCTACGCGGTCTGAATTGCGCGCCTTACGACGTCGCATGCAGATGGTGTTCCAAGATCCGTACTCGTCACTGAACCCATCTATGACGATCGCGCAGTTGCTCGAGGAGCCGTTGATCATCCATGCAGACATCCCTAAGGATGAACGCAAGGCCATGATCGGGCGCATGCTTGAATCGGTCGGACTGCATGCAGGCTACGCGGCACGATATCCGCATGAGTTCTCAGGAGGGCAGCGTCAGCGCATCGCGATCGCACGGGCTATGATGTTGCACCCGGAACTTGTGGTTCTCGACGAACCTGTCAGTGCGCTTGACGTTTCCACGCAGAGCCAGATCATGAATCTGCTCAAGAAAATTCAAGGTGATTCAGGCACGGCGTTTCTGCTTGTTGCGCATGACCTCTCGGTCGTGCGGCTCATGAGTCCGCGTGTGGCGGTCATGTATCTGGGGGAGATTGTTGAAACGGGGCCCAGTGGCAGGGTCTATGATCAGCCAGCCCATCCCTATACCGCGGCCTTGATATCAGCCGTCCCTTTTCCGGACCCGGAACGGCAGCGCAGGGTGAACCGTATTATCCTGGGTGGCGACCTGCCCAGTCCGATGTCGCCGCCGAGCGGCTGCCGGTTTCGGACGCGATGCCCGTTTGTGATGGATATTTGCTCGAAGGAAGCACCGCCTAAAGTGGCAGTGGAGGGCGGCGGCTTGGCTTCATGCCATCTTCACGCGCATGGACCGAAGCTGGGTGGACGGTCCTTGAATGACTTCATTCGTGACAAGCAGATTGTATCGGCAGCCTGAAGAAGGACCCGCCCGTGGGCCTGTGTCCGCGGGCGGGTCTCCAGGCTCAGGGTGTCGGCAGGCGGAACGCGCTGAGCGGTTCCTCGGCGTAGGATCGTGGGCCGCGGACCAGGGCCGCCGCACGATCCATATCCCGCACAAGCGCCTCGAGCTTTGGCATGTCCTCGGGTTTCGGTGTGAGCCCCGTTGCTTTGACGCGGGCTTCGAACGTGATTTCCGACATTCTCTATGCTCCTTCAGTTCGCCGCGGCGGCGAGTGGGGTGGTCAGGGTAGGCCGAACCTTGCGGTAGGCAGTGGCCTTTTCGTAAGCATCGCCAGCCTTCAGGACGATGTGATCTTCGAACGGTCGCCCTGCAATCTGCAACGAAATCGGAAGCCCCGCGCTATTGAACCCGTTGCAAACGGACAGAGCGGGATAGCCGGTCATGTTGAATGGCCGGGTCAAGGACGGGCCGGTCGAGGAATCATAGCCACCGAGGATCGGGGCAACCATCTGGCGTGTCGGCATCATCAGAAGATCAGCCGTCTTCATGGCCTCGGCGACGATGGAGACAAGCCGAGCGCGCTCCCGTTGCGAATTAATGAAGGTATCCGCGGAAACGAAAGCACCGGCCATCATGCGCAGGCGACCTCGCTCCCCATACAGTTCTGGAGTCTTGCGCAGCCAGTCTCCATGGATGGCATAGGCCTCGGCGGCGGTGATCAGGGAGTTCACGTCGGTGAAGAGACCCAGAGACGGCAGCGTGATGTCGGTGACCGTGGCGCCCAGGGACTTGAAGACTTCCATGGAAGCATTGAAGGCCGCGAGGATCTCCGGTTCGCAGGTTACGTCGGTTTCGAAGAAGTTGCGCGGGACAGCAATCTTCATCCCCTTCAGATCGCTGCCCAGTGCGGCAGCGAAGTCCGGGATCGTAACGTCCGCGCTGCCGGCGTCGAGCGGATCGTGCCCCGCCAGCACCTGCATCATCAGTGCGCAGTCTTCGCTGGTCCAGCACATCGGACCAGCGTGATCCAATGAGAACGAGAGCGGAAGAACTCCGCGGCGGCTGAGATAGCCGTAGGTTGGCTTGTGTCCGGCGATACCACACCAAGACGCGGGGCCACGGATCGAACCGCCCGTATCGGTGCCCATGGCAGCCATCGCCAGGCCCGCGGCGACAGCGGCGCCGGACCCGGACGAGGAACCGCCAGGCTCGTGTTTCGGGTTCCACGGATTACGTGCTGGTGGCCACGGAAGGTCGAAGGAGGCCCCACCGATTGCGAACTCCCACGTTGAGAGTTTGCCGAGAACGACCGCACCAGCGGCGCGAAGGCGAGCGACGGTGACGGCATCCTCTGTCGGGACGTGGTCCTTGAACAGGGCGGAATGGCCAGTCGTTCGGATTCCGGCAGTGTTGTAGATGTCCTTCAGGCCGATCGGGATACCGTGCAGCGGGCCCTTCCAGTTCCCAGCGGCGATCTCGGCTTCCGCGGTCTTTGCATCGGCCAGCGCTTGCTCGCCCAGGACCATGAGGTAGGAGTCGAGTTGGCTGTCCAGCGCCTCGATACGGCCGAGGAATGCCTTGGTGAGTTCGACCGGTGACAACTTGCCTGATTTTATCAGACCCGATGCCTCGGCGATCGTCATGAAATGAAGATCGGTGGTCATGTCTACGGTTTCCTCCTTCAGGCCGCCATTGCGGGGCGCTTTGCCCGCCAGTCCATGGCCGTCTCATAGGCATGGCCGGCACGGAACAGCGTAGGCTCAGCAAATGGTTTCGCGATCAACTGCATGCAGACTGGTAGTCCGCCGACACCATAGCCGGTGCAGACGCTCATGGCCGGGTAGCCTGTGACGTTGAACGGCATCGTCAGGGATGGCTTTTCAAGGTTGCCCCATTTCGGAACTTCCGTGATGACCGGCGCTTCGCCTGGCTGTGAGGCTGATACGAGGATGTCGAGGTCGGCCATCGCGTCCTTCAATTCCTGGATCAGCATCCGACGGCGGCGGATTGCCTGCACGTACTCCGGCGCGCGAATGAAGGCTCCCAGGGCGACACGGTCGCGGAACAATTCGCCGTAGTCATTGAAGCGCTCCTTCAACCACGGTTCGTGGACGGAGTAGGCTTCGGTGTTCAGGATGATGGAGCCGACAGCGTGGTACTCGACCATTGGTGACAACGTCACCTCGCGTACCTCGGCACCGAGGTGCTCGAAGACCTTCAGGGCATGATCGATACCGCTTTTCGTTGCGGGGCTTACGGGATGATCGACTTCGAAGAAGTGACGTACCACGCCGATACGCAGGCCCTTCACATCCTTCGTGAGGCCCGCTGTAAAGTCGGGGACCGGGCGGTCGGCGCTGGCTGGGTCGGCAGGATCATAGCCGGCCATGGCTTGCAGCAGCAGCGCGCAATCCTCGACCGTCCAGGCCATGGGGCCGGTGTGGTCCATCGTGAATGACAGTGGTAGCACGCCGGACCGGCTGCACAGGCCATAGGTCGGCTTGATGCCAGCGATTCCACACAGCGCCGAGGGGCCGCGGATTGACCCGCCGGTATCCGAACCCGTGCCGCCAAGGATCATTCCAGCCGCAACGGCCGCGCCGGTTCCGGATGACGATCCTGCTGTGAAATGCAGGGGGTTCCACGGATTACGCGCGGGTGGCCAGGGCAGATCGAATGATGGCCCGCCCATCGCGAACTCATGAGTCGCGAGCTTCCCCATCATGACGCTGCCGGCGGCGTCCCACTTCTCCACAACTTTGCTGTCAGTAGTAGGAACGTTGTGTTCCAGCAGCTTGGAGTGTCCGGTCGTCCGGATTCCTGCCGTGTTGTAGATATCCTTGTGGGCGATCGGGATACCATCGAGCGGGCCCTTCGATGCGCCGGCCATTGCCCGCGCTTCCGCCGCCCGGGCGTCCGCGAGCGCACGTTCTTCCGTCACAAGCAGGAAGGCGTTCACGATGGGGTCCATCGCGCCGACCCGTTCCAGACAGGTCTTCGTCAACTCCACTGGTGACAGCTTGCGCGCCGCGATCAGTTTCGAGGCTTCGGCGATCGTAAGGAAATCGGCCATCAGCGTATCTCCGCCGTAAAGGTCAGAGACGGTTCCGCCTCACGCGGCATGGGCGCGGCGGCGCGGGCGATCAGCGATTGGAGGGTGGGATAGACGGCGAGCAAGGTCGCCTTTTGCGCGTCGGACAACGGCAGTCCGGTTTGCGCCGCCAGCGTATCGAACTCTTCCTTGGTGAGCGGGGGCATGGGGAGGCTCCGAACAGTGATCAGGTGGTTTCCAGCATCGCAGCCTTGACGCAGCGCGCCATGGCCCCGCTTTCACGCGTTACGACGGGGATGTCGCCCTCGGAGCAACGATCCATCGCGTAACGGCAGCGAGGGGCGAAGGCGCAGCCAGGCGGGAGGCTGGCCAGGTTGGGCGGCGTGCCGGGAATCGTCTCCAGCACCTTGCCACGCAGCCCGCCATGGACGGTCGATGACAGCAGGCCTTGTGTATACGGATGGCGGGCATCACGCATGATCTCACGCGTCGTGCCGGTCTCCACGAAGCGTCCGGCATACATCACCGCAATCCGATCGGAGATTTCGGCGGCTACGCCGACGTCGTGCGTCACGAAGACGATGGCCATGCCCAGTTCCTCCTGCAACTGCCGCAGCAGAAGAAGGATCTGGATCTGGACCGTGACGTCCAACGCCGTTGTTGGTTCGTCCGCCAGCAGAACATTCGGCCGGCATGCGAGCGCGAGGGCAATCATGGCGCGCTGCCGCATCCCGCCCGACATTTCATGCGGGAAGTTCTTCAACCGGCGTTCGGCGGATGGGATACGAACCTGCTCCAGAAGCTCCAGCGATCGCTTCCACGCGGTCACCTTGTCGACGCCTTCATGCTGGATGATCGTCTCGCTGATCTGATGCCCGATCGTATACACAGGATCCAATGCCGACATCGGTTCCTGAAATATCATCGAAATCGCTCGGCCGCGCAGTTTGGCCTGCGCGGCACGCGGCATCGACAGGATGTCGTCGCCATTCAGCATCACCTTGCCGGAGATGCGGGAATAGTCAGGCAGCAACCCCATCATCGCCTTCAGCGTAACGCTTTTGCCTGATCCGGACTCGCCCAGGATCGTCAAGGTTTCGCCTGGCTTCAGGGAGAAGGCGCAGCCGTTCACCGCGGCGACATCGGTGTTGCGCCGGACGAAGCGGACCGTGAGGTCTTCGACCCGCAGTGCGTCCTCGGTCACTGTCGCGTCAAGCATGGTGAACTCCCATCGCGGCCTGGGCCTCGGGCAAATGGCAGGCAACAAGGTGCGGCGAGTCGCCGATCCCTTCGCCATAGAGCGGTGCTTCCAGAGGAGGCACCTTCTCAGCACAGATCGCTTGTGCGAAGGCACAACGGGTGCGGAACCGGCAGCCGGATGGCGGATTGATCGGGTTCGGCGGATCGCCGGTCAGCGGCATCTCGGTCGTGCGTCGATCGGGGTCAAGCGTCGGCTTGGAGGCGAACAACGCCCGTGTATACGGGTGTCTTGGGTGACTGTAGATCGACTCGACCGGGCCGGTTTCGACGACGCGGCCGAGATACATCACCAGCACACGGTCGCTGATATACTCGACGACGTTCAGGTCGTGGCTGATGAACAGATAGGTGAGGTTGAAGCGGGCCTTCAGGTCGCCCAGGAGATTGAGAACCTGGGCTTCGACGGACTTGTCGAGCGCGGCGACCGCTTCATCCAGGATCACCATGCGGGGTTCCAGCGCCAAGGCACGTGCGATGTTCACGCGCTGGCGCTGACCGCCCGACAACTCATGCGGATAGCGCCGAGCATAGGTGCGTGGGTTGAGGCCGACCTGTCCGAGCAGGGCTTCGGCGCGCTCATGCGCCTGCCGGGCAGGCAGGCCGTGCATATACGGGGCGTAGGCGATGCTCTCTGACACGGTCATGCGCGGGTTCAGGGACGAGTAGCTGTCCTGGAAAACCATCTGCATCTGCCGGCGCATCTCATTGATGCTGATGCCATGGGGCACGCCGACGGTGTCCCCGTCGAAGGTGACCAGGCCGGCATCCGGTTCCACCAAGCGCATCAGCAGACGCGCTGTGGTGGATTTGCCGCAGCCGGATTCGCCAACGATACCGAGGGTCTCGCCTTTCCGGACCGAGAACGAAACGTCATCGACGGCCTGGACGGTGGCGACCTGGCGGTTCAGCAGGCCACCGCGGACGGGGAAGTGCTTGCGCAGGTCCTCGACCAGCAGCATCGGCTGGGCGGGGCCGCCGCGGTCCCGCGGATCGACGGGGGTGGAGGCGGGGGTAGAGAGGGCGGCGCTCATTTGTTCAGCCTCACATCCATGGCGCTACGGAAACCGTCGCTCATCAGGTTGAAACACATCGATGTCAGGAAGATCATCAAGCCGGGCAGAGCGGCGACGTAGGGCTGCACGTAGATGGCCTGGCGCAACGAATTCAGCATCAGGCCCCATTCCGGCTGCGGTGGTGTGACGCCCAGGCCCAGGAAGGACAGGCCGGCCGAGATGATGATCGACACGCTGATCAGGCTGGTGGCGTAGACCAGGATCGGTCCCAGAACGTTCGCCAGCACATGGTGGCGAATGATCTGCATTGTGGTGGTGCCGGAGGCACGGGCGGCCTCCACAAAGTCGAGCTGGCGGGCCTGGGCGGTGACGGTTTCGGACACGCGCACCAGCGGCGGAATGAAAACAATCGCCAGGGCGAAGATCGCGTTGCGCAGGCCATTGCCGAGGATGCCGCAGATGGCGATGGCCAGCAGGATGGACGGGAACGCGTAGAACACGTCCATCACGCGCATGATCAGGTTGCCGATCTTGCCGCCGACGAAGCCGGCGACGACCCCAAGGAAGCCACCGACCACCAGGGCGATTGAGACTGGCAGGATGGCCGCCAGCAGGGACATGCGCCCGCCGTAGCAGATGCGTGTCCACAGATCGCGACCGGTTTCGTCGGTGCCGAGCCAATGGCCAGGGGTGCCGATTGGTTTGAGCCGGGTCATGACGCTACCGGTGAAAGGGTCTCCGTTCGTGACCAGCGGCGCGCCGATGGTGATGAACAGGATGCCCAGCAGGACGAAGGTGACGAACATGGTCACCGGATCGCGGATCAGGCGTTGCCCGACGGATTTCCAGTAGCCGGGTGTGGGTGCCGCGGGCTGTTCCGCGGCGGCGACTCGGGTGCTGGGCAGGTCGTAGGTAGCTTCGGACATTTCTGTGTTTCCTCAGCGCCGGATACGGGGATCGATGGCTGCCTGGGCGATATCCACCATCAGGTTGAGCATCACGAAGAAGCTGGCGAGCACGAGGATTGTTGCTTGCAGCACGGGAATGTCGCGGCGGTAGATCGCGAGGTTCAGCAGGTTGCCGGAGCCGGGCCAGTTGAACACGGTCTCGACCAGGATCGAGCCGCCGAGGAGGTAGCCAAACTGGAGGCCCATGATCGCGAGCACGGGCGGGGCGGCGTTCTTGCAGACATGGCGGATGACGGGCCAGCGGGGCAGGCCCTTGGCGCCGAGGGCACCGACGAAGTCCTGGCCCAGGATTTCCAGCACGGTTGCCCGTACCAGACGGCCGATGACTCCCATCGGGATCAGCGAGAGGGTGATGACGGGCAGGACGAGGTGCTCCAGCCGCTGGTACAGGGGCAGCGAGTCGTCCCCCATGCCCTGCGCCGGCAGGAAGTCGTTCAGCACCGAGAAGGCGAGCACGAGCACGATCGCGCACCAGTAATGGGGCAGGGAGACTCCGCAGGTCGCGAGGGCGGAGAACAGCTTGTCCGGCCACTTCCCGTGGAACATCGCGGCGGTCATGCCGAAGGTGATGCCAAGCGCGAAGCCGAGGCTGGCGCCGAGGATGGCGAGGATGAAGGTGTTCGACAGCGCCACCATGAGCTGTCCCATGACGGGTGTGGCGTTGAAGACGGACAGGCCGAAGTCGCCCTGCATCGCGCGGAACAGCCAGAGAAAATATTGGACATACAGAGGCTTATCGAAGCCGAAGGCGGCTTTCATCTGGGCGATGACTTCGGGGGAGGCTTCGGGCGGCATCAGCATATCGATCGGGTTGCCTGGCACGATATGGACCAGTCCGAACACGACGAGTGAGACGCCCAGGAGGATGGGTATGGCCTGAAGGAGGCGTCTGATGGCGAAGACGAGCATTGGGTTGTTCCCTGCGCGGTCGGCTCATGCTGCAACGCAACATGAATGCCCAATTCTTAGCGCCTCCGTTTGGGATGTCCAGTGGATAGCGACTATATCAAGTGCATTTTGTGAAAATATAGACCATATTGAGGATGCCGGTCCCGGCATGATGAAAAAACATGCACTAATAGGAGCAGTAGATGCACAAGCCAGCGATCTATCCCTCTGTAATCAAGCGCGCTACCGAGCGTCGCGGCAGTATGCGGGTGTTCGACAGCCTAGATCCTAGCCGTACTGCTCATATTGTGGTCGATTTACAGAACGGCTTCATGGCCCCGGGAGAGGTTGCCGAGATCGGCACCGCGCGGGAGATCGTGCCCAACGTGAACCGGATCAGTTCGGCTCTGCGTGATGCCGGCGGGCTGGTGGTCTATATCCAGAACACCTTCGATGACGTCGCGATCGCGGGCTGGTCGACCTATTTCGATCACTTCTGCACGCCGTCGCGCCGCCAGCGGATGATCGATGCCTTCACGCCCGGCGCGTTCGGTCACGACCTGTGGGCCGGTTTGGATGTGCTTCCCGGTGACCTGAAGGTGCGCAAGCGCCGGTTCGGCGCGTTTGCCCCGGGCGCCTCCGATCTGCATGACATTCTGCAAGATAAGGGTATCGACACCCTGATCATCACCGGCACCGCCACCCAGGTGTGCTGCGAGTCGACGGCGCGCGATGCGATGATGCTGAACTACAAGGTCTTCTTCATCGCCGACGGCAACGCGACCTTCAATGACGAGGAGCAGAACGCGACTCTTTCGGCGATGGCGCATACGTTCTGCGATGTTGTCGATACCGATACGATGGTCGGGATCATCGCCGACGCGTCCGTGACGGCGAAGCAACCCGCGATGGCATAGCGCTTGCACAATCCGATTCGGGATCGTTGCAAGCGATCCCGAATGCGCCAACCGCCTCTTGATGATTGGATTGATCCGATGCTGTCTCGACGTGGCTTCATTTCGGCCGCGGCAGGTGCCGCGAGCCTTCCCGCTGTCACCGACCAGGCATTGGCCGCGCCACCGCAAATCCTGCGGATCGGCATGACGGCGTCCGACCTGCCCACCACGCACGGCATTCCGAACAACGGCGGCGAGGGGTTCCGGTTTCTCGGCTATCCGGCCTACGACGCCACGGTGAACTGGGATTTTACCCGTCCGCAGGAAACCGCCGATGTCACGCCGGGCCTGTTCTCGGCCTGGCAGATTGATGAGGCCAATCCGCTGCGCTGGGTCTGCCAGGTGCGCCAGGGCGTCAAGTTCCATGACGGATCGGACATGACCGCCGATTCGATCATCTGGAACTTCCGTCGCGTCTATGACGACAAGGCCCCGCAGTTCGATCCGACCGCGTCTCCGATCGTCAAGGCCACCGTGTCGATGATCGCGGGGTTCGAGAAGGCGGACGACAAGACGATCGTCCTGTCAACGAAATATCCGTTCAGCTTCCTGCCCTACCTGCTGCCCCGCCTGCTGATCGCCAGCCCGACGCAGTGGGAAGCCGTCGGCAAGACCTGGGCCGAGTTCGCGAAGAAGCCATCCGGGACGGGTCCGTTCAAGATCACCAAGGTCGTCCCCGGCCAGTATGCCGAGATGTCGCGGAACGAGGAGTACTGGGACAAGACCCGCATTCCCAAGCTCGAAAAGCTGGTGGTCTACCCGATGCCGGAATCGACCACCCGCGTGGCCGCGCTCCGTTCGGGCCAGGTGGACTGGATCGAGGTGCCGCCGCCCGATGCCATCCCCTCGCTCCGCAAGGCCGGGTTCCAGATCAGCCTCTGGCCCTATCCGCACACCTATCCCTATGCGTTCAACTGCCTCGAAGGATCACCCTTCGCGGATGTGCGGGTGCGGCAGGCGATGAACTATGCCGTCGATCGCGATGGCCTGGTGCAGTTGCTGAACGGATCGGCCAAGCCCGCGGCCGGGCTGTATCCGGTGGAAGACCCGATCTTCGGCAAGCCGGTCAACAAGTACAAGTTCGATCCGGACAAGGCGAAGGCCCTGCTGAAGGAGGCCGGCTACGGCCCCGACAAGCGGGTGAAGGCCAAGATCATGATCTCCACGTCCGGGTCGGGGCAGATGATGCCGATCCCGATGAACGAGTTCATGCAGCAGAATTTCAAGGCTGTCGGCATCGACATCGAGTTCGACGTCGTCGAATGGGGCACGATGCTGGTGGCCGTCCGCAACGGCCCGACCACCCCGCAGTCGCGCGGCGTCCACGGCATCAACATCAGCCTGAGCTACACCGACCCGTCATCGATGTTCCGCTACTACGCGACCGACAGCTTCTCCCCCACCAACTACAATTGGGGGCACTGGAAGAACGAGGAATGCACGGCGCTGCTGCGGAAGGCGCAGTCCGTCTTCGATCCGAAGGAGCAGACCGCGCTGCTGGCCAAGGCGCACGAGATCATCGTCGACGAGGCGCCCTGGCTGTTCATTGTCCACGATCTCAACCCCCGCTCGATGTCGAAGAAGGTGGCGGGGTTCCAGCCGGCACAGAGTTGGTCGCAGGACTTCACCAAAGTCCATATCGTTTAACGAGGTCACTGCATGCTTTCGAGACGCGGCTTCATCGCAACGACCGCGGCCACCGCGACGGCCACGGCGGCTTCCCCCGCCGTGGCTGCCGGCGGCGGCACGTTGCGCATCGCCATGACGGCGTCGGACATTCCGACGACGCATGGCATCCCCAATAATGGGTTCGAGGGGTTCCGCTTCCTCGGCTACCAGCCCTACGACGCCTTGGTGAACTGGGACCTGCTGAACAACCGCGACCAACCCGCGGCCCTGCGTCCGGGTCTGTTCAGTGCCTGGAAGATCGACGAGGCGAATCCGCTGCGGTGGCTGTTCACCGTCCGCAAGGATGTGAAGTTCCACGATGGCACCGCCTTCACCGCCGACTCGGTGATCTGGAATCTGCGCCGGGTCTATGACGAGAAGTCGCCGCAATACGACGCCACCGCCGCGCCCATCATCAAGGCGGCGGTATCGATGCTCGATGCGTTCGAGAAGCTGGACGACAATACGATCGTCATCACGACCAAGTTCCCGTTCAGCTTCTTCCCTTACATGCTCACCCGCGTCCTGATGGTCAGCCCGACGCAGTGGGAAGCGGTGGGCAAAAGCTGGGCCGAGTTCTCCAAGAAACCCATCGGCACCGGCCCCTTCAAGATCACTCGCGTCGTCGCCGGCCAGTATGTGGAGATGGTCCGCAACGAGACCTATTGGGACAAGGACCGCATCCCCAAGCTCGACAAGCTGGTCGTCTATCCGATGCCGGAACCGACCACCCGCGTCGCCGCCCTGCGGTCCGGGCAGGTGGACTGGATCGAGGTGCCGGCCCCCGACTCGATCCCCTCCCTCCGGCAGGCAGGGTTCGAGGTCACGCTCTGGTCCTATCCGCACACCTATCCTTATGTGCTGAACACGATCGAAGGCTCCCCCTTCGCCGATGTGCGGGTCCGGCGCGCGATCAACTACGCGATCGACCGCGAAGGCCTGGTGAAGCTGATCAACGGCATCGCCCGTCCGGCACAGGGTCTCTACACGACGGAAGCCCCGGCCTTCGGCTCCCCGAAGGAGCGCTACACCTACGATCCGGAAAAGGCCAAGGCGCTGCTGAAGGAAGCGGGCTACGGTCCGGGCAAGCCGGTGAAGGCCAAGATCATGATCTCGACGTCAGGGTCGGGGCAGATGCTGCCGATCCCGATGAACGAGTACATGCAGCAGAACTGCAAGGCCGTGGGCATCGATATCGAGTTCGACGTCGTCGAATGGGGCACGATGCTGGTCGCGGTCCGCAACGATCCGCGGGCGGCGCAAAGCCGGGGCGTACACGGGATCAACATCAGCCTCGCCTGGGTCGATCCGGCCGCCATGTTCCGGTACTACGCCAAGGAGAGCTTCTCCCCCACCAACTACAACTGGGGACACTGGCTGAATGAGGAAGCCAGTTCCAACCTCCGCAAGGCGCAGAACACCTTCGATCCGGCCGAACAGACGAAGTTCCTGGCCAAGGCGCACGAGAGCGTTGTGGACGACGCCGCCTGGCTGTTCATGGTCCATGACATGAACCCGCGCAGCATGTCGAAGAAGGTCAAGGGCTTCCTGCCGGTGCAGAGCTGGTTCCTTGACCTGACGCAGATCTCGGTGGGATAGGGGCCTCCCTCCCCTTATTCCATGCGGAGTGAACGGCCATGATGGGGTCCATCCCATCATGGCCGTTGTCGTTCGGGATGCCGCCAACCGAGACACTGCCATGCGGCGGGGGCGATACCGCTTGGCGGCCAGACGGGTTATCGTCACATTGGGAACGAGTCCGGAATCGCAATCGCATGTCCGCCAGCGTCCACGACACGTCCAGCGTTGAAACGCGGGCGTCATGGGTTGTCGCGATCGTCGCGCTGATCATCCTTGCCGTCGCCTATGGGGCGCCGCTGATCACGGCCATCGCCCTGAAACCGATCGCCGCCGATCTCGGCACCCAGCGATCCGAGCCCGCGCTCGCCAGTTCGCTTGCCTATCTGGGCGCCGGCAGCGGTGGCATCCTGATGGGCTATCTGACCGAGCGCATCGGCATCCGCTGGATCGTCATGTTCGGCGCGGTGATGATCGCCTGCGGGACGGCGCTGTCGGCCTCGGGCGGCCTCACCGAACTCTACATCGGCCACGCCATCTTCATGGGCGCGCTCGGCGCCGCCTGCATGTTCTCCCCGATCATGACCTATGTCAGCCGGTGGTTCGACCGGCGGCGGGGGACGGCGATCGCGCTGATCTCCTCGGGCCAGTACATCGCGGGCGTGATCTGGCCGACCTCGATCCAGTTGGCCGTCGAGTATTGGGGCTGGCGCCAGGCGATGACTTGGTTCGGTATCCTGGTCGCCGTCGTTGTCGTGCCCCTGGCCGGGATCTTCCTGCGGCCGCCGCCCCAGGCCCCCGCCACCAGCTTTGCCCATCACGGCCCGCCCAAGGGGACGCGGGTCGCCGGTTTCAGCCCGAACGTGGCGCTGGGCCTGCTGTCCTTCGCGATCTTCTGCTGCTGCATGACGATGTCGATGCCGATGCAGCATCTGGTCTCCTTCTGCGGAGACCTGGGCATCGGCGCCACCCATGGCGCGGTCATGCTGTCCGTCCTCATGGGCAGTGCCTTCCTCGCGCGCCAGTTCTGGGGCTGGCTGTCTGATAAGGTTGGCGGCCTCCGCACCATCCTCTTTGGCTCGATCGCCCAGGCCATCGCGATGTCGGGCTTCCTGGTGACGCAGAATGAGATCGGGCTGTTCACCGTTTCGGCCGCCTTTGGCCTGGGCTACGCCGGCCTGATCCCGGCCTATATCCTGACCGCCCGCGCCGTCTATCCGGTGACCGAGGCAAGCTGGCGCGTCCCCATCATCATGTTCGCCGGCCTGCTGGGCATGGCGGGCGGCGGCTGGACCGCGGGCATCCTGTATGACCATTTCGGCAGTTACAGCCATGCCTTCGCCGGCGGTGTCGGTTTCAACCTGCTCAATCTGGTGGTGATCCTCCCAATGGTGATCCGCGAAGCCACGGGCCGGCGTGCCATCATCGAGGGACGGGCATGACCGTGACCAGACCATCACACACCGTCGAGACCCGGGAGTCCTGGGTCGTTGCGACGATCGCCCTGATCGTCCTGACCATGTCCTATGGCGCGCCCATGGTGACGGTCATCGCGCTGAAGCCCATCGCCGAGGACTTCGCGACCACCCGGTCCGCCCCCGCGCTGGCGATCTCGCTCACCTATCTCGGCGCCGGCCTCGGCGGGATCGCCATGGGCTGGCTGGCCGAACGGATCGGCACGCGGCTGGTCGTGATGGGCTGCGGGAGCATGATCGCCCTCGGCCTGGTCCTGGCGTCGTTCGGAGGCCTCTATACGCTCTATGCCAGCAACCTGCTGCTGATCGGGCTGCTGGGCGCGGCGGGCATGTTCGCCCCGCTGATGACCTATGTGACTCGTTGGTTCGACCGCAGGCGTGGGTCGGCCGTTGCGCTGATTTCCTCGGGCCAGTACGTGGCCGGCGCGGTCTGGCCGTCGGTGTTCCAGTTCGGCATCAACGGCGCCGGCTGGCGCACCACGATGCTGGTGTTCGGCATCGTGGTGGCGGTCATCATCGTGCCTCTCGCCGCGATCTTCCTGCGCCAGCCGCCCGAAACCCCCGCCGCCGCCTCCGACATCAGCGCCTCCCATGCCCGTTCCGCGCTCGGCCTGCCCTCCGGCCTGGTCATGAGCATGCTGGCCTCGGCCGTCTTCCTGTGCTGCGTGACCATGTCCATGCCGCAGGCCCATCTGGTCGCGATGTGCTCTGACCTCGGCATCGGCGCGACGCAGGGCGCCATCATGCTCTCGGTCCTGCTGGGCTCCGCCTTCGTCTCCCGTCAGTTCTGGGGCTGGCTGTCCGACCGGCTGGGCGGGCTGCCGACGATCCTCTATGCCTCCGCCGGGCAGGCAACCGCGATGGCGGGGTTCCTGGTGACACAGGATGAGGTCGGACTGTTCACCGTCTCGGCCGTTTTCGGCCTGGGCTTCGGCGGCCTGATCCCGGGCTACGTCCTGGCGATCCGCGACCTGTTCCCCGCGGCCGAGGCCGGATGGCGCATTCCCCTGGTTCTGTTCCCCGGATCGATCGGCATGGCTGCGGGAGGCTGGATCGCCGGCGCGATGTATGATGTGTTCGGCACCTACGGGCCGGGCTTCGCCGTCGGCGTCCTGGCCAATGTGGTCAATCTGATGCTGATCGGGACCTTGGTGCTGCGCCAGCGGTCGCGGCGCCTGGTCTCGGTCTATAGCTGACGGAGAATGCGGTGCCGGCCTTCATCTGCGCGACCTGCGGGACGCATTACCCGGTCACCGATATGCCACCGGCGGGCTGCACCCTGTGCCAGGATCCGCGCTTCGGCGTGAACCCCGCCGGCCAGGCCTGGACCACCCTGCCGGAGATGCGGCAGTCCCATTTCACCACGTTCCGCCGGCTGGAGCCGGGGTTGATGGGCGTCGGCGTCCAACCCCATTTCGGCTTCGGACAGCGTGCCCTGCTGCTGCGCACCACCCACGGCAACATCCTGTGGGACTGCCCGGCCTTCCTCGATGACGCCACGACGACCATCGTCAACGCCCTGGGGGGCGTCGCCGCCATCGCCCTGTCGAGCCCGATCGGCTACGGCGCCATGGTGGACTGGAGCCATGCCTTCGGCAGCGTCCCCATCTACATCCACGCCGCGGACCGGAAGTTCGTCCCGCGCCTCGATTCCGCGGTCGTGTTCTGGGAGGACAACGCGGTCGAAGTCCTGGCCGGGATCACCCTGATCCGCTGCGGCGGACAGTTCGACGGCGCAAGCGTACTGCACTGGGCGCCGGGCGCAAGCGGGCAGGGGGTGCTCATGGTGGGCGATACCCTCCGTATCCATCCCGACCGCCAGGTCGGCTTCATGCGGAGCCACGCGAACGGCATTCCGCTGGACACCGAAACCGTCCTGCGGATCGGGGAACTCATGGCCGACCTGCCGTTCGAGGTGATGTACGGCGGTACCTGGGACCGCGTCATCCAGCACAACGCCCGGTCCGTCCTCGCCCGGTCGGTCCGGCGCCATGTCGACGCGGTGGGCATGCCCACGATGCTGTAGCCGGCCCGCCGCCCTTGAACCGGCTTCGCACACGGATCATGCTCTCTGGAGACTGGTCCGCCAACAACCGCTCTCGGGAGACATCCGCCATGAATGACGCGGCCACACGCCCCGCCATCCCCCGCCCGCTGATCGAGGGGCCATCCGCCTGGTTCGGTCCCGATCTCGCCAAACGGCCCGAGGAATGGGTCTATACCCTCTCCGCCATCGAACTGGCCGAGATCGACGCCGCGATCCAGGGCATCGCCGGCCGCGACCTCGCCGACATCCGCCGCCCCCACTTCCCCCTCCCCACGCTTGGCCCCGTCCTGGACCGGCTGCGCGGCGATGTCCTTAACGGGCGCGGCTTCGTGCTGCTGCGCGGCCTGCCCGTCGCGTCGCACGACATCGCCTGGAGCGCGGCGGCCTATTGGGGGATCGGCACCTATTTCGGCAACGCGCGGTCTCAGAATGCCAAGGGCCATCTGCTGGGGCATGTCCGTGACATGGGCCTGTCGTCAAAGGACCCCAACGTCCGCATCTACCAGACGACCGAGCGGCAGAACTTCCACACGGACAGTTGCGACATCGTCTGTCTGCTGTGCCTGAAGACGGCGCGGGAAGGGGGGCTGTCGTCGCTCACCAGTTCCATGACCGTCTACAACGTGATGGCGCAACGTCGTCCCGACCTGGTCCGCCGCCTGTTCCAGCCGCTACCCACCGATCGGCGCGGAGAGGTTCCAGTGGGCAAGAAGCCCTACTTCTTCACCCCCGTCTACAATGACTATGAAGGCTATCTGTCGGCGATCTACGCGCCGCACTACGTCCGGTCCTCGCAACGGTTCCCCGAGGCGCCGCGCCTGACCGACGACGACCTGCGCGCGCTGGACCTGTTCGATTCGCTGGCGGAAGACCCTGCCTTGCGCTTGGATATGGAACTGCGTCCAGGGGACATCCAGTTCGTCCACAACCACACGATCCTGCACGACCGCACGGCCTTCGTGGATTGGCCGGAGCCGGAACGGAAGCGTCATCTGCTCCGCCTGTGGCTCGCTGCACCGGGCGCGCGTCCGCTGCCCGAGGCCTACGCCGAACGCTACGGCAGCGTGACCATCGGTGATCGCGGGGGCATCATCTGCAAGGACACGAAGCTCCACGCGCCATTGGAGCCTGTGTAGGGCGCAAGGCCCTCCCGCTCGGTGGCGGGAGGGCCTCGTCGATCCGTCAGGAACGATAGCCGGGCGGGGGCGCGTACACCGGCTGCGCGGGCACGAAACCAGGCACCTGGTTGCCGCGCGAATACATGCACTGAGAGAACGCGACGTCGTAGCGCTGCTGGATCGTCATGTTTGCCCGGTCGGACTGCATGGCGCCGATGCCAGCCCCACCCAGCGCACCCGAACCCGCGCCGATGCCAGCGCCGATGCCTGCCGCCCCGCTCGCGCTGCCGATCGCCGCACCTAGGCCCGCACCCAGCGCCGTGGTCAGGGCGGCGGCGCCAACGGCCCGCATGTTCGCGTCCTCCGCCTGACCGGCGACCTGGCCTTCGGCATACTGCTTGCACAGCAGTTGATCGCTCTGGAACACGTCGAACGGCTTGCCCGGGGCCGGCATGACCGCGACCGTCGGACCCAGCGGAGTCTGCGCGCAGGCCGCGAGGAGAAGAACCGGACCGAGGAGGGCGAGGATCGCCTTGTTTCGTTGCATTTCAAACATCCTTATCGGGGCTGTGTCGCGGATTGTTCCCGCCACGGCCCATTGCAGGTGGTCACGTTCGGATAATAGCCCGATGGGTTATCGCACCAATAGACGAATTCCGCGGGCGGCTGGCTGTAGTTGACCGCGGGTGGAACCGGTAAGACAACAACCGGTGGCGCCCAGGGTCGTGGCGGAACCGCAACCACGGGTGGTGCGTAGTACGGCCGGTATGGACCGCCAGCATAGGGCTTGACCTGATAGGCATCCCATCCCGGCATACCCCATCCCGGCCCGCCCCATCCCGGCCCGCCCCATCCAGGCGCACCCCATACGGGGCCGCCCGGTCCGGCCCCGCAACAGCCCCGCCCCGCCCGTCCGCCACGCCATTCGCCGCCCCACCGCTCCTGCGCGTGCGCGGGAACGGCAAGGGTGATCGCAACGGCGGCAAGCAGGCAGAGGCGGACCGGCATGGTCGGGCTATCCAGGAACGCCGGTCAGCCTAGCGACGAATGGTTAAGCGAAAGTGAACGGAACGGCGGATTCTCGACCGTCCCGTTCCTGCGCCGCTAAAGCTTGTCCGCCCCGGCCTGGGCGCAGTCCTCATCCTCCTGCGCGGTGCCGCCGCCCACGCCGCAGGCCCCGACCACGACGCCATCCCGCAGGATCGGCACGCCGCCCTGGCCCATGATCATGTGCCCGCCCTCGGCCGCCTGGATCCCCCGCAGCGTCGGATGTTCCGCCCGCGCCGTCAGGTCCCCGCTGGGCCGCCCGAACGCGGCCGAGGCGATGGCCTTCCCCTGGCTGCCATACACGGCGGCCCAGATCGCGTTGTCCATCCGTTGGAAGGCCAGCAGCCGCCCGCCGGAGTCACACACGGCCACGCAGACGCCGATCTTCAGTTCCTGGGCCTTCGCGATGGCCCCGGCGATCACGCGGTTGGCCTCTTCAAGCGTCAGAGCCATGATCCCATTCCTTGTCCTGGACGTTGCCGGCCCAGCGCGCGGGCCGGAGAGAACCGCGCCATCGCGGTCCCCCGGCACGGTCGCCCGGCTTGGCGCCGACGGCAAGGTCTGGACGACTCATGCTGCCGGCGCGGTCCGCCTTGGCCACTGGCTCTCGATGATCAGCGCGACCACCCCGCAGACAATCGCGGCGTCAGCCACATTGAAGACGTACCAGGAGTATTCCCCCCAGGGCGTATCGACATGGGCATGGATGAAGTCCACCACGGCCCCGAACCGCAGACGGTCGATCACATTGCCAATCGCGCCGCCCACGATGGCGCCGATCGCAATGGCGGCCATCCGGCTTTCGGCCCGCCGTAGCCAGACCCCCAGCGCCGCCACGACCACCAGCGAAATCGCGGTCAGCACCAGATAACCCCAGTCCCCGAACCCCGACAGCAGGCCGAACGTCACGCCCCTGTTCCACACCATTGTCAGGCTCAGGACCGGCAGCAGCACGACCTGGCGCAGGAACGGGAGGTTCAGGACCTCCAGGATCCACCATTTGCTCGCCTGGTCCGCCACGAGGATCACAACCGCGACCAGCAGGCCGATCCGGGTCGCAAGGGCCGGCGTCATGGCTGGAAGCTCGATGACGTGGAAACGGGAGCATGCGTTGTCATGGGTTCTTCCTGTAGGCGGAAAGCCGCCCAAGGTCGACAACCCCTCGGGCCAATCCAAGGAATCCGCCCGCCGACTCGAAAGACATTGGACGGGAATCCATCCGCCGTGGCAGGCGTTGCTGCACCTTGCCCGCCGCGACGCGGGACCCCACTTCTCGGGCCTGCCCCATGCCGTCCAGCCGCCCCATCCCGCCATCCGCCCGGCGTGCCGTCCGAACCGGCATTCTGACTGGTGGCCATGAATGACCGGTAATTCCCCGGTCATGCCCGTGGATGGCCGGCACCGCTACGGTCTGCGCGTCTACTATGAGGATACGGATGCCGGCGGGATCGTCTATCACGCGGGGTATCTCCGCTTCGCCGAACGGGGCCGGACCGAAGCCTTGCGCGATATGGGAATCCCCCATGCCGAGATGGTGGACCAGTTCAACCTCATGTTCGTGGTGCGCCACCTCGCAATCGACTATCTGAGACCCGCTCGGCTGGATGATTCGCTGACCGTGGAAACCTCGGCGCAAGAGGTGGGCGGCGCGACGGTCCTGCTGCGCCAGGACGTGGTCGGACCGAAGGGCGCCTGCGCCGAGCTTCGTGTGCGATTGGCGTGCGTGCATTCAGGGGACGGAAAACCAGGACGGATGCCGCCTCGTTGGCGGTCGGTGTTGTCGGCCATGCGCGCCGCGAGCCGGACAGAGAACTGACAAAGGGAGTCCACGCGTGGATCGTGCGGTCGAAACGGCAAGTCTGGGAATGGCGGGAGGGCATGTTTCCCTCTGGGGCCTGTTCATGGACGCCGACATCGTCGTCAAGCTGGTGATGATGGGCCTTCTGGCTGCCAGCATCTGGGTCTGGGCCATCGCGTTTGAGAAGTGGATGGCGCTGCGCCGGGTCAACAAGGCCGCCGATTCGTTCGAGGATCGGTTCTGGTCCGGCGGCAGCCTCGATGACCTGTATGACCAGGAAGGCACCAATCCGGCGCATCCCATGGCCTCGGTCTTTGCCGCCGCCATGGGCGAATGGCGCCGCTCGATGCGCGTCGCCGGGGCGGACATCGCCCACACCAGCGTGCGGGAACGGATCGACCGCGCCATCACCGTGACCGCGCAGCGGGAGATGGAGCGGCTGGAACGCTGGATGGTCTTCCTCGCATCCGTCGGCGCCACGGCCCCGTTCGTCGGGCTGTTCGGCACCGTATGGGGCATCATGCGAAGCTTCTCGGCCATCGCCGCCATGCAGACCACCAACCTGGCCGTCGTCGCGCCCGGCATCGCCGAGGCGCTGTTCGCCACCGCGATCGGCCTGGTCGCCGCCATTCCGGCGGTGCTCGCCTACAACCAGATCAGCAACAGCCTGTCCCGCTTCGCCGGCCGGATGGACGCGTTCGGCAGTGAATTCAGCGCCATCCTGTCCCGCCAGAGCGAGGAACGCGCCTGATGCGGAACCAGGCCGCGCGCGCGAAAATTTTGCCACAGTCCTCCGCCATGTCGGGCCGGTATCGCGCGGCCCGCAGGCTGAGGCACGGAAAGGGGAAAGCATAGCGCCATGGCGATGTCCCTGAATGGCAAAGGCAACGGCCGCGGCCGTTATCGCCCCTTGGCCGAGATCAACGTGACACCCTTCGTGGACGTCATGCTCGTGCTGCTGATCATCTTCATGGTGACGGCCCCGCTGATGACCTCGGGCGTGACCGTCGACCTGCCGAAGACCAACGCCGCGCCGCTGAACAACGACAACCAGCCGCTGACGGTTTCGATCGACGCCGCCGGTCAGGTCTACCTCCAGGATGAGGCGATCGATCTGGGCAATGTCGTCGCCAAGCTGCGCGCGATCGCCGAGAACAACCCGGACCGCCGCATCTTCGTGCGCGGCGACAAGGAACTGGCCTATGGCCGGATCATGGAGGTGATGGGCACGATCAGCCAGGGCGGTTTCACCAAGGTGGCCCTGCTGGCCGAACAGCGTTCCGGACCTGCCCCGGCAAAGGCCGCAACCCCACCAGCTACTCCCCCTGCTGGGCCTCCGGCCCGCCAGCGGGCAGGCTGACAGCGGCATGTTGCAGCGGGTGGTCCGCGCTTCCAACCGACCGATGCTGGCCGGGCTTGGCCGTAACCCCGAGTTGCGGTGGGGCAGCATCGCCTCCGGCGTGATCCATGCCGCCGTCTTCGCCGTCCTGCTGCTCGGGATGCCGACGGCCCCGCCCGAGGAGCCGCCGCCCGAGGAGCAGGCCGTTTCGATGGTCTTCGACGGCACCGAGCAGAACTCCCTGCGCGCGCCCGTGGCGTCGCCGACCCCCGCGCCAGCCCCCGATCCGACCCCGCCCGCGCCCGAGGTGACCAAACCGCCGACACCGCAGCCGGAGGCACCACCGCCGCCTCCACCGCCCCCGCCTCCGCCGCCCCCGGCGCCGGAACCCACGCCCGCGCCGCCGGCCCCGACGCCGCCGGCCCCGACGCCGCCGACACCCACGCCCACGCCCGATCCGACGCCCTTGCCGGTGCCGCCGACGCCGCCCGCGGCCCCCCCGACGCCACCGCAGCCGACACCGCCCAAGCCGGAGCCGCCGCTGCCCTTGCCGCCGCCTCCGGTCCCACCGCCGCCCGCGGCGCCCAGCACGACGTCACAGCCGAGCGTGACGAAGAACCCGGCGCCGAACAGCGACTCGGTCGAGAACACGCTGGAGCGGTTGCGCGCGCTGTCCCGCCAGACCCAGCCGCCAACGGCCAGGCCGAATCCGCGCGCGGGTGGCGGGCAGCCGGCCGGTGGCAATCCGATGGGCAATGACACGGCCGCCCTGACCGCCGCCCAGCGCGGCGCGGTCGGAGAGCACGTGCGCGAATGCTGGACCAAGGACGCCGGGGCGCTCGATCTGGACAAGCAGAAGGTCCTGCTGACGGTCACGACCGATGCCGCCGGCACGACCCGCAAGGCCGAAGTGGCGGGAGAGGACATTCCTCGCCTGTCCGATCCCCGCTTCCGCGCCTTCGCCGAACGGGCGGTCCGGGCGGTGATGGACGTCCGCTGCGCCAACCTGCCGCTGCCGAAGACCCTGCTCGGGAAGAACGCGGTCCTGACCTTCCGGTTCTCTCCATGAACCGGTTGGCCCATGATCCGCGGGGATGCCTGAATTTCGCCTTCCTGGTATCCGCATCCTGCCACCGAACCGGACCGCCGGGCTGGCGTGTCGACCCGTCCATCCTGGCCCAGCCACTGTCCGCATTGTCCATCCAACGCGAATCGGGGAAGAGACCCTCATGATCCATATCCCGAATCCCGAGTTCCGGCGCCGCGACCTGATCCTTGGCGCGGCGAGCGCGGCCGCCCTGGCCGCGCTTCCCATTCCGGTCCATGCCCAGGCGCTCAGCGGCGGCCAGAGCGCGGTCATCGATGTCAGCCGAGCGCGGGCGGAGCCTATTCCTATTGCGATTCCAGATTTGGGGGGGAGCGACGGCGCGGCGGGGCAGCTTGGCCGCGACATGTCGCGGGTCATCTCGGCCGATCTGGCGCGCAGCGGGCTGTTCCGGCTGATCGATCCGGCGGCCTTCGTGGGGGGCGCAGCCGCGCCGACCGCGGTGCCCAATTTCGGCAACTGGCGGGTCACCGGCGCGCAGGCTTTGGTCACCGGGCGGGTCGAGTCCCAGGGCGGCGGCAATGTCCGGGTCGAGTTCCGGCTGTGGGACGTCCTGCCGCAGACCCAGATCCAGGGCACGGCCTATACGACGACCCAGGGCAACTGGCGCCGCATCGCCCACATCATCGCCGACGTGATCTATGAACGCCTGCTGGGTGAGAAGGGCTACTTCGACACCCGGATCGTCTACATCTCGGCCACCGGCCCGCGCGACCGCCGCACCAAGCGGCTGGCGATCATGGACCAGGACAGTGAAAACAATCGTTTCCTGACCGATGGGTCCTGGCTGGTCCTGACCCCGCGCTTCCATCCCTCCCGGGATGAGATCGCGTTCATGAGCTTCGCGAATAACCGCCCCCGTGTGTATCTGTTCAACCTCAGTTCGGGCCGCCAGTCCGTCCTTGGGGAGTTCAACGGCATGACCTTCGCCCCCCGCTTCGCCCCCGATGGCGGGCGGGTCGTGATGTCGGTCGCCAGCGCGAACGGGTCCGACATCGTCTCGGTCGATATCGGCAGCCGAGGCTCCCGGCAGTTGACCAACTCGGGCGCCATCGATGTCAGCCCCTGCTTCAGCCCGGACGGGTCCCAGATCTGCTTTGCCTCCGACCGCGGCGGCGACCAGCAGATCTACGTCATGGACGCGGGCGGCGGCGGCGCTCGGCGGATCAGCTTCGGGTCCGGCCGGTATGCAACCCCGGTCTGGTCGCCGCGCGGCGACCTGATTGCCTTCACGCGCTATGGCGGAGAGGGCGGCAATTTCTCCATCGGCGTGATGCGTCCGGACGGCTCGGGCGAACGGATCCTGTCCGAAAGCTGGCAGGTGGAGGGGCCGACCTTCGCCCCGAATGGCCGCGTCATCATGTTCTGGCGTGAAGGCCGGTCCCGGGACGCGCGCGGGTCCGGATTTTCGTCACGGTTGGTTTCAGTTGATATCACAGGGTTCAACGAACGGAACGTTGACACGCCTACGGATGCGTCAGATCCGGCCTGGTCGCCGCTGGGAACCTGAACGTCGGGGGCGGCGGGACAGTCCCGCCGATTCCGCATGCTCGGTTTCTGGTCACAAATGCTTGACCGGCCTTGGCGTAACAAGCTAATCGCTCACGCAGGCGGAACGTGCGGGCGTACCGTAAACATCCGTCATGTCTATTCCGTGTGCACCCTCGACCAGGGACGACAACCAACATGAACACCAAGATTTTCGGCGCTCTCGCCGCCGTCGCCCTGCTGGCGGCGTGCGCTACCCAGGAACAGGCCGCGACCGGCGGCGGCGCGACCACGGCTGGTCCCGTCCCCGGCAGCCAGGAAGACCTGGTGGCCAATGTCGGTGATCGCGTCTTCTACGACTTCAACAGCGCCACCGTTCGCGCCGATGGCCGTGGCACGCTGGACCGTCAGGCCGCCTGGCTGGCCCAGTATCCCAGCGTGAACGTCCTCGTGGCGGGCAACGCGGATGAGCGTGGGACGACCGAGTACAACCTGGCCCTCGGCCAGCGCCGTGCCAACGCGGCCTCCAACTATCTGCGCGCCAAGGGCGTCGCGGCGGCCCGCATGAACACGATCAGCTATGGCAAGGATCGTCCGACCGCCATGGGTTCCAATGAGCAGGCGTGGGCGCAGAACCGGAACGCGATCACCTCGGTTCGCTGACCCCTGCCTGACTGGTTCCTGGCCCCTACGCCCGGGCCAGGAGCACGCCTTCTGGAAACCGGTGGCCCCAAAGCCGCCGGTTTTTTTCGTATTATGCCTTGAGACCGCCGCGTTGCCCTGCCATCCAAGGGTGACCCAGACTGCAACCGAGGAGATTGAGGGTGCGATCATCCCTGATGTGGCCCGTCGTCGTGATGGGCGCGGTATTGCTCGGACCAGCCCTGACCCCGGCCGCTTTCGCACAGGTCGACAGCCGGGAAGCCATCGCGCTGCAGAACCAGATCTACCAGCTTCGCCAGGAGCTTCAGATGCTCCGCGACCAGGCCGGGCGGGGCGGTGCGCCCGCGCCGGCGCAGCGGGGCGGGGCCTATGGCTTCTCCTCGGGCAGCAGCGACATGGTGGCCCAGCTTCTGACCCGCGTTGACGCGATGGAGGAGCAGATCCGCCAGCTCCGTGGCCGTGTCGATGAGAACCTGAACCAGATGCAGCGGCAGAACGCCGACCTGACGAAGAAGATCGACGACCTGGCGTTCCAGATGTCGTCCTCTCCGGCACCGGGCGCCGCCGCGCCGGCACGCCCCGTGGCCCCGCCGCTCGCCGCGCCAACGGCTGCGCCGACGCCGACTCCCACGCCGTTGCAGCCTCCGGCGGCGACGGGGCCGACGCCGCGCACGCCCGAGCGGGCCTTGCAGGAGGGCAACGCCGCCCTCGCCCGACGCGACTATACCGCCGCCGAACAGTCGGCGCGGGAGGTTTTGTCGAACCGCACGTCGCCCCGGGCCTATGACGCGCAGTTCCTGCTGGCGCAGTCGCTGGCCGGGCAACGGCAGTTCCCGCAGGCGGCGATCGCCTATGACGACACCTACAACCGGTCCCGCAAGGGAAGCTACGCGCAGGATGCACTGCTCGGCCTCGCCAATTCGCTTAACGCGATCAATGAGAAGAAGGCCGCCTGCGACACGCTGGGCCGGTTGGCGGCGGAGTTCCCGCAGCCGCGCAACGACCTGAAGGAGCCGATCTCCGGCGCCCGCCAGCGGGCCGGCTGCCGCTGAAACCCACGCCGCTGGCGGGCCGTTGGGCCGTCAGCGGCGCAGCAGCAACGCATTGGCGACCACGCTGACGGAGGACAGGGCCATCGCCGCCCCCGCCAGCACCGGCGACAGGTAGCCCAGCGCCGCCAGCGGAATGCCCAGCACATTGTAGGCGAAGGCCCAGAACAGGCCCTGGCGGATCTTGGCCGAGGTCCTGCGGGAGATGTCGATCGCCTGCTCCACCAGCGCCGGGTCGCCGCGCATCAGGGTGATGCCCGCGGCCTCCATCGCGACATCCGTGCCGGTGGACATGGCGATGCCGATATCGGCGGCGGCGAGGGCAGGGGCATCGTTGATCCCGTCGCCGACCATGGCGACGACGGAGCCATCCTTTCGCAGGTCGGCGATGGCCTGGGCCTTGTCGCCTGGCAGGACCTCGGCCCGCACCGTGTCGATGCCGAGGGCGGCGGCGATGCCGGCCGCCGCGCCCTGGCTGTCTCCGGTCAGCATGACGGTGCGGATGCCGGCCTGGTGCAGGGCCGCGATGGCGGCCTTGGCGGTGGGCTTGATGGTGTCCGCGAAGGCGATGAGGCCGATCGCGCCGGTTAGACTCCCCCTCCCCTTG